>JBCBEP010000033.1:0-30707 GCA_038528605.1 Pseudomonadota bacterium | reverse complement strand
GCACCGGGTCGCCCGTCAGCCCCACCTCCACCAGCGCGGCGAGCTCGGGGTCGAGCGCTGCGACTTCCTCCTCCGCCGCGAGGATCGCAGGCTTGGCGGGGTTCAGCCGCGCGAAGTCGAGCTTGGGCAGGATGGAGATGGTGCGGGTTACCCGTGCCGGCGTCTCCTCGGAAACGGCCCGCCCCCAGTCGATCGGCTGGGCCGCGCCGGTTGCGGCCGCCGCGAAACTCTCAGCCGCCGCACCTAGCAGGCCGTCGAGTTCCGCCGCATCCGCCCCGCCCTGCCCCGCGAGCACCAGCGCACGGTCCACCGCCGTCAGGAAGCCGTCGACGCTCTGGTTCTCCCGCAGCTCGGCCAGCAGGTTGGCGGCCCGGCTGAGACGGCCGAGACGGTCCTCCACCGTCGCCACATCATCGTAGAGCAGGCCGTGGGAGAGCAGGAACGGGTCGGCCGACGGCGCAAAGACGCTCTCTACCGCATCCTCCCGCGCGCCGAGCGCCTGGGCGAGCGCCGCCGTCGCGCTGTCCACAGCGTCCGCATGCGCGCCGCGGACGACGACGACAACCGTGTTCTTCACCGCCGGGAAGGCCGCGTTCACCGCCTGGGCACGCTCCTGAAACGGCAGCGCCGGGTTGAGCATACGGCTCGAATCCGTGTCCACGCCGAGGCGCGTTGATGCTGCACCTGCGAGTACCAGGGCGAAACCGATCACGACGAATGTGAGCCACGGTGCACGCGCAGCCGTGAGGGCGAACCAGACTGCCAATTGATCAAGAACATAAGAAAAGCCTTTCAGGCCATTATCTTCGTTGACTTTCTGCACGTTTCCTGCCCCGTCGATCCGTTGCCAATTGGTGACGCCGGCCGGTGCGGGCCGTGCTTGTTGTGAACAGTGCCGCACGCTACCTTGCGCCGCAGCCGGGCGCCACGGCAGCGTCGCGGCAAGCAACGGTCGTGCGGGTCGGCGTCGTGGGGGCGTCGGCGGCCAGCAGGGCCGAATTGACGGTGACGGAGCGATCATGACCATCGAACGGACGCTTGGGCGCGGGCTCGCAGCGCTTCTTCTACTCGGCCTCGGCGCCTGCGCCAGCGTGGACGAGACTGCGAGCTTCGCGGAGCAGGACCCGTATGAAGGCACCAATCGCGCGATCCACGACTTCAACGTGACGCTTGACGAGAACGTGCTCCGCCCCGTCGCCAAGGGCTACGATGTGGTCGCCTTCGGGCCGACGAAGCTGATGATCGGCAACGGCCTCAGCCATCTCGAGCTGCCGGTCGATTTCGTGAACTACCTGCTTCAGGGCGAGGGCCGCGCGGCAGGCCGTACGCTGGGCCGCTTCGTGCTCAACACCACGCTCGGCGCCGGCGGCCTGCTCGACCCCGCGACGGAGATGGGCATCCCGCGTGAGGAGACCGATTTCGGCGTGACCCTCGGGAAATGGGGCGTCGGCTCCGGCCCCTATCTCGTGCTGCCGCTGATCGGCCCGTCCAACCCGCGCGACCTTGGCGGCTTCGTGGTGGACCGCGCCTTCTCGCCGGGCACCTACACGTTCCTCGGCGGGCCCGATGCGCTCGGCCGGGCAACGCTCGGCGCCGCGGTGATCGAGCCGATCCACGAGCGCAACGCGAATGCGGACCTGATCGACGAGCTGCTCTACGAAAGTCCCGACAGCTACGTGACGCTGCGCTCGATCTACCTGCAGCGGCGCCAGGCCCAGATCTCGGGCGGTGGGGCGGCACCGGATATCTTCGACGACGAGACGACGAACTGAGGCCATGACGGTCACGACGCGAACATTCGCCGGGGCGCTGGAGGAAGCGGCCCGGGACATGGAAACCACGCTCGACGCGGTGCTGCCCAAGACAGGCGGAAGCCCTGGCGAGGAAGAGCTGATCGCGGCAATGCGCTACGCGGTCACCGGCGGGGGCAAGCGGCTGCGCGCCTTCCTGGCGATCGAGGGGGCGGCGCTGTTCGACGGGCCGCGCCACGGTGCCCTCCGGGCAGGCGCGGCGCTCGAATGCCTCCACGCCTACAGCCTCGTGCACGACGATATGCCCTGCATGGACGATGACGACCTGCGCCGCGGCAAGCCCACGGTTCACCGTGTCTGGGACGAGGCGACGGCGGTTCTGGCGGGCGATGCGCTGCAGACCATTGCCTTCGAGATCCTGGCGGACCCTGCGACGCATGGCGACGGGGCCATCCGCGCGCGGCTCTGCCTGAGGCTAGCGCAGGCCTCGGGCGCGGCGGGCATGGTGGGCGGCCAGGCGCTCGATCTCGCGGCAGAGAAGGCGGGCGCGCCGCTCGGTGCGGATGCGGTGAAGCGGCTGCAGGCACTCAAGACCGGAGCGCTCATCGAGGTGGCGGCGGAGCTCGGCGCCACGGTGGCCGGCGCCTCGGACGATGCGATCGCCCGCGTGCGCGCCTATGCCCGCGCCCTTGGCGAGGCGTTCCAGATTGCGGACGACCTGCTGGACGTGACGGGGACAGAGGCCGAGGTGGGCAAGCGCGTGGGTAAGGACGCAGCCGCCGGCAAGGCTACCTTTGTCGACATCCTCGGCATCGATGGCGCGAAGGCCCGGGCCCAGGCGCTGATCGACGAGGCGGCGGCGGAGCTCGCACCCTTCGGCGGGCGCGCGGGCCTGCTGGTGGACGCGGCGGCCTTCGTGGTCAACCGCCGCTCCTGAACCCGCGCAACGCTTCCGGCTAAGCTGCGCGCCGGCGCAGCAGCGCGAGACCGGCAAGGCCGGCCACGAGGAACGGCAGCGTCGCCGGCAGCGGCACCACCTCGAGATCAGTCACCTTGAGCTGGAACCCGGTAGCGGAGCTGTCCAGCGTATCCGCGAGATCGATGTTGCCGGTGATCGTCCAGTCATCCGTCACGTCGAACCCACCGATATAGAGGTAGCCGACATTCACGGGCGAAAGCACGTCGAGATCGGGCAGCGGCATGCCGTTGAGCGTCATCCCGAAGGCCCGCGCCCGCGCGACACGCAGCACGAGCGATAGCGCCGGGCTCTGCGGATTGTCGCCGGCCACGGGCGTCGAAAAGTCGACCTCCTCGGTGAAGACCACGGAGCCGATGGCCTGAAAGCTGATCTGACCCGTGCCGAGCGTGCCACCATCGGCATCATAGGTCAGCGAGAAGCTCGAGGGGTCGCTGAAACCCCTGGTCTGCTGGCCGATCGGACGGTTGGTGAGGCGGTTGAAGATCGTCGCCTCGGTGTCGCCATCCGGTGCGCGGTTGCCGGCCACGCCCTGCGCAACGGCGTATTCGCATCCGAAATTGTCCGACCCGCCGCAGAGCGCCACGAAGTCGGGATCAGCATTGACGGTATCCGTCACCACGATCAGCGCCGCCAGCGATGGCGCCGGCACGGCGAGGACAAGAGCGCCCGCCAGCAGTGCTGGCAAAGCATAGAGGAAAGGCATCCAAGTCGCTCCATACACAGTCAGAAAACGCTTCGCGCCCTACCCCGGCGCGTGCCCTACAACAAGCATCGAAAAGCGGAGAAACGATGGCGAGCGCGGGTTTGGCCCCGCCTTCATCTCGTCGCGGGACAGGCGCGACAGATGATGCCTCGTCCCGGCACGGTGCGTCTCGTTCAAGGCGGGGTCTGCACGTCCTCGAGCCAGGCCATCGGATCGAAATCGACCAGCGTCGCGAGCAGTGCCATGTCGTCCCGATAGAAGCGGGCAAGCGCCGCCTTGGCGCACGTGCTGAGCTGCGGGGTGACGGGCCAGGCGGCCGAGGCGCGCTTCTCCTCAGCCGTATGCTTCGGGGCCGGCAGCTGCATGAGGTCGATGTCGCAGTCGAGACCGAGGCCCGCGAAGACCGTGTTGAGGAAGGCTCCGGGATCGCGCTCAAGCCGGTCGTGAGAAAGCACCAGCATGTCGGGGAACACAGTGCGCCAGTGGCTCAGGATGGTGCCGTAGAGCCCGGTGGAGAGCATGATCTGCGCATCGGTCACGTCGTCGATTTCGGCCACGAAAGGAAAGCGGCCCTTCTGCATGTGGTGGGTGTAAGCGGAGCGATAGCGCTCAACGGGGTTGCGGAGGATCACCATCACCCGGATGTCGGGCACCGTATCGCGGATGTCCTGCGCGATATCGCCAAGCACCGTGGGGGCGTGGAAGTAATGCGGCGTACTCTCCATGAAGAAGCGGGCACCGGGCTTGGCATCGGTGGGAAAATGCGCGCGGTACTGCGCCAGGCGGTCCCGCCAGCCCGGGTGACCCCAGAGCTTTAGTTCCTTCGGCGTCGACCCGAAGATGTGGCGCGAGCCCGAAAGTGTCTCGTGCAGCCAGGTGGTGCCGGCCTTCTGGACGCCCGCGAGCAAGAGGTTCGGATAGCGCATCGCCCGCCGCCTCCCCCACGGCACGGGCCATGCATACGGCGCTCCCCGCGCGCGGCAAGAGGGGCGTGGCTTGTCTCGCGCCCGATGCCCCGATACTCCGCCCGGCAAGGCCAAGGACAACCGAGGAAGCCATGAGCGTCGAGGAGCCCGCGCTGCCATCCGCCCTTCTGCTGGTGCTCGGCATGCACCGGAGCGGCAGTTCCGCCGTGGCCCGGGTGATGAGCCTCCTGGGCTACAGGCTGCCGAAGACGCTCATTCCCGGCAACGCCTCGAACCGGCGGGGCCATTGGGAGAGCCAGCCCATCGCGCGGCTGAACGAGGCCCATAAGCGCGAGGCCGATCTCGCATGGTCCGACTGGACCGCGGGGCTCCTGCCGCGAATGCGCTCCGCCCAGCTCAGGGATTTCGAGGCGGACCTTGTCTCTCATGTCGCGAGCGAGTTCCGGGAGGGCAAACCCGCGGTGCTGAAGGAGCCGCGGATCTGCCGCCTCGTGCCCCGCTACCGCGCGGCTTTCGAGCGCCGCCTGCCGCTCAGCGTCGTCATCCCCGTGCGCAATCCGCTGGAGGTGATCGGCTCGCTCATGCAGCGCAACAACCTGACGGAGGCGAACGCCGCCCTTCTATGGCTGCGCTACACGCTCGACGCGGTAACGGGCTCGGAAGGCCTGCCGAGGGCCTTCGTGGCCTACGACCGGCTGCTGGAGGAGCCGGGGGCGACGCTGGCCCGGGTGGAGGCGGCGCTGCCGGCGCCCTTCGAGATCACGCTGGAGCAGGCGGCACCCGACATTCGCGCCTTTCTCGACAGCGGGCTTCGCAGCCACGCCCACAGCCCCGAGGATCTGTTGCACAACGACCTTACGCGCGGCTGGATCAGCGATGCTTACGCCGCCCTTCGGGTTCTCTGCCAGGACCCGGACGCCGCCCGGCCGCGCGACACCCTCGCGCGAATCGACCGGGAGTTTACGGCGGCGGAGCCCATGCTCGGCCACATCATCGGGCGCTATGACGAGGCGGTGAGCGGGCTCAGCCGTCAGGTCGCGTCACTCTCCGCCGGCCTCGAGCTCAAGACCGAGCAGGTCGACATGCTGCGCCGCGCCGCCGCGGAGGCCGACACCGCGCATCCCGTGCCCTCGCAGGGGGAGTGACCGGCCCGGCGCTACCAGAACACCGGGTACTGGTTCGTTGCCGCCCTGCCCTTCGCGAAAAACCAGTTCTCGATCGCGTAGCGCGTCTCGGTGAAAGCCTCGCCCGAGGACGTGCAGTGCAGGTTGAAGTGATCGAAGAAAATCGCGTCCCCGGCCCCGAAATAGGGCTGCGCGGGTGCGAGATCGGGAAACTCCTCCGCCACCGTGGCGCTGGAGACGGACCATTTGAAGATGGCCCCGTTCTCGCCGGTCTTCACCACGTCCTGCAGCCTGCGGGGCACGAGGTCCATGCCCGGGCTGTCCGTCCCCCCGCCGCATTCGCTGAGCGCGATCCAGAGATTGAGGCTCTGGATGCCCTTGGTCATGAACGCCCCGTCCTGATGCCAATCCGCCGGGTAGGTAAGGGGTTCGGTGCGGCGCAGAACGCATTTGTTGAAGGAGACGCAGGCTTCATCCCCGAAATAGGCCTGGAGCATGGAGCGCAGGCCAAGCCGCTCGAACTCGTCGAAAAGCTGCATGGAGAAGCTTGGGGAGAGCAGCGTCTCGATCGCGCCGCTCTTGCCCACGAAGCGGTGATGGAGCCGCTCGAGCATGCCCGTATTGTCGCTGAAGGGCAGATAGTCCGCCTTCATGGCCGTGGGGCGCGTGTCGGGCTGTTTCTCGTCGATGAGCGCGTAATAGGCCGCAGCCGCCTCGATCACCCGGTCGATATCCTGCCGGTAGGCATGCGCCGCGCGGGGCGCGAGCATGTTCCGCACGATAAGGGCGCCGTGGTGATGCATCGCGCTGCGCAGCGTCTCGATGGAGAGGGCGCGGAGGTCCACCTCCGGGATCGTGCCGTGCGCTTCGGGGAAAAGATCCGGCGGCACGGGGCGCTTCCCAGCCCAGGACGTGTCGGGCAGCCCCGCAAGTTCCGCCCCCGCCTTCACGCGCAAGTCCCGCAGCCGCACAAGGTCGCCCACACTGCGGGTCTCCCGGCACCGCGCCACCGCTTCCGTCACCGCGGCGGTCAGCGCGTCGTTTCGGCTGGCGAGGCTTTCTACGGGGCTGGCCATCCTGCGGGCTCCTGTGGACGACGTCTTGCACCACTGGTCGTACACCACTACCCCACGGGTGACCAAGGGGGCCGCGCCCGGGGGGTGGCGCGGCGGGAAGAGGCCGCGTTCCAGTGTCCGACGATCTGAAGGCAGCAGCAGCAGAGATCGCGCGCCTGCGCGCCCATATCGAGAAGATGGAGGCCGAGCGCACGCGCCTCGCCAAGCGGGACTGGAACTACCAGGTCATCTTCGACCGGGTGACGGACCGGCTGGCGGCCGAGCGGCCACGCGTTCCCGAAAGCCCGGGCCGCTTCGAAGGGCTCAGCTTCGTCATCTGCTACTACGACGTGCCACAGCAGATCGAGCGCACCCTCGCCTGCTGCGCGCCGGCCTATCAGGGCGGGGCGGCGGAGGAGATCGAGGTTGTCATCGTCGACAACGGCTCGCCCACGCCCCTGCCCGAGGGCCTGCGGGAGCGCTTCCCGCATGTGCGCCAGATCATCCGCGTGGAGGGCCACCCCTCCCCGGTCGTCGCCCTCAACCGCGGGATCGAGGCCGCGCGCTTTGAGACCGTGGCGCTGATGATCGACGGCGCGCATATGCTCTCGCCGGGCATTCTCCGGAACACGCGGGAGCTCTGGTCCCTGTTCCCGAACCCGGTGATCGCGGTCCCGCAATTCATGCTCGGCCGGGAGTCGCAGAACCTGACCGAGGCCGCGGAGCCCTTTGAGCGAGAAGGCGCGGAGCTGAAGCGCCTCGGCTGGCCGAAGGACGGCTACGCGCTTTACAACTACGCGATCTACCCCGGAGAGAACTTCCACCGCTCCTATGTGGAAGCGGTCGAATCGAACTGCCTGATCACGACAAAGCGCGTGCTCGAGACCTGCGGCGGCTACGATGAGCGGTTCGACGCGCCGGGCGGGGAGATGGCCAATCTCGAGATCTTCTCCCGCCTGATCAACGACCCGCGCAACACCTACATCGTCCTCCCCGGCGAGGGCAGCTTCCATCAGGACCATCGCGGCACCACGACCCACCGGACACCGGCGGAGCGCGACGCGCTGGTGGCGCGCTACAAGGCGCGGTTCAAGGAGCTGACGGGCACCGACATGGTGATGAACGCCCGCAGCCCGTTTCTCTACGGCAAGACCCGGCGGCTGACCCAGCAGATCCCCACGATCAGCAAGGAGTTCGGCAAGGTCGCAGGCAAGATGATGCGCCAGCTGGCGGACTTCTACGTGGCGCGCACGCAGGCCGGTTTGATCGACGGGCCCCGGCCTGCCCTCGCCCTCGGCGGTGCGCCGGATGAGCGCCTGGCACGCCCGCCCCTTGCCCCCGCCGGTCTCCGCCCTGAAGCGGCGGCACGGCAGGGCGCGGACGAGGCGGCGCTGGACTACATCGAGGGCCTCCGCCGGGTGCACAGGGCACTCGATCCCGCGCTCTATCTCGAGATCGGCGTCGATACCGGCGCGAGCCTGCGCCTCGCCGCCTGCCGCAGCATCGGGGTGGACCCGGCCTTCCAGATCACCAGCAACCTCACGCAGCCCACCCGCCTTTTCCGCCAGACCAGCGATGCGTTCTTCGAGAACGAGAAGCGCTGCGGGGACCTGTTCCGGGAGGGCATCGACCTTGCTTTCATCGACGGCATGCACCTTGCCGAGTTCGTGCTCCGCGATTTCATCCGGACCGAGCGCTGGATGCGGCGCGACGGGGTGGTGCTGTTCGACGACGTGCTGCCCGAGCAGATGGCGATGCTTGAGCGGGAACGCCGCTTCGGCGCGTGGTGCGGCGATGTCTACAAGATCATCCCCATCCTGCGCCGCTACCGGCCTGAGCTGGCCATCACCGTGTTCGAGACCTTCATCGGCCCCTACCGCAAGGGCCTTGCGGTGGTTACCGGGCTCGACCCCGAGAACCGCGTGCTCGAGGCGGCCTATGACGAGATCGCGGCGGAGATCGAGGCCGGGCGCTACGACGTGCCCGATATCGCGGCTCTCGACACACTGCTCGCACCCGTACTGCTGAGCGGGCTGGAACAGGCCACGCTCGGTGCGCGGCGCGACCTTTCGGCCGCCCGGCTCGGCACGGCGCCGTCGGAGGTTGCGCGCGGCGCGGCCGTGCCGGAGGCGCCCCGCCTCTCCGTGGTCGTTGTGTCCTACGATATGGCCCGCGCGCTGCCGCGGACGCTGGAGACCCTGGCGCCGGCGGGCCAGCAGGGCATCGCGGCGGCGGATTACGAGATCATCGTGGTCGACAACGGCTCGCCCGAGCAGCCGGACTGGGCCGCGCTAGCCGCCATCGCGCCCAATGCCCGGTTCTTCCGCTGCGGCGCGGCGGGCGCCTCGCCCTGTGCCGCGGCCAATCTCGGCCTCGCCGCGGCCCGGGCGCCGCATGCGGGGGTTCTGATCGACGGGGCGCGCATGACCTCCCCGGGCCTCCTCGCCGCAGCGCTGGCTGCCTTTCGCGAAACGCCCGACGCGCTCCTCGGCACGCATGGCTTCCATCTCGGCCACGTGCTGCAGCAGGCAGCGGTGGCGGCGGGGCACGACGAGCGGGCGGAGGACGCGCTGCTGGCCGAAGCGGGATGGCCCGAAGCAGGCTACAGGCTCTTCGATATCGCCGTGCTCTCGAAATCCTCCGGCAAGGGCTGGCGCGAACTCCCCTCCGAGAGCAACGCGGTCTTCATGTCGGCCGCGCGCTGGAGCGCCCTCAACGGTTTCGACGAGCGCTTTGCCAGCCCCGGCGGCGGCCTCGCCAATCTCGACCTCTGGAAGCGCGCCTGCGAGGCGCCGGGGAGCGACGTGGCGATGCTCCTCGGCGAGGCGACCTTCCATCAGCTCCACGGCGGCGTGAGCACGAACGGCAGCGCCTCGCCCCGCGCGGGCTTCGACGCGGAATATGAGCGGCTTCATGGCCGCCCCTACCAGCGGCCCGCCGTTACCCCGCGCTTCATCGGCAACCCGCCCGGCTAGGCGCGCGACACGAGGCGCGCCGGCACCCCCACGACCGTGGCGCCCGCCGGCACGTCCTCGATCACCACGGCATTGGCACCGATGCGCGCGCCATCGCCCACCGTGATCGGGCCGAGGAGCTTCGCGCCCGTGCCGATCACCACGCCGGCCCCGATGGTCGGGCCCTGAAGGTTCCCCTCCATAAGCCCGATCGTGACGAAGGGCCGGATGAGCGCGTTGGGGCCGATGCTCACCAGCCCGTCGATCACCACCTGGCCGTGGGGCAGGAAGAGGCCAGGGCCCAGCAGCACGGGCGCGCCCACATGCACCTGCGCCAGCATGATCGCGAGGCGGCGGCAAAGCGTGGGCAGCACGGGGATGCCCCAGCCGCGAAGCACCGCGCCGCAGCGGATGAGCAGAAGGGCGAGGAACGCATCCGCCTCCCACACCAGCCGCAGCGCGAGCCAGCGCTGGCCCCACCGCGTGCGCGGGTGCTTGGCCATCATGAGGCTGGCGGCGGCCACCCGCGCATCGGCGAGGATCGCGGCGCCGAGCGGGGGCCCCTCCCGAGCGCGGGCACGCAGGAAGGCAGCGGGCGTCAGCTCGACCATCGCCCTCGCCTCATGCGGGCACCGCCCGGCCCCGGATCCAGCCCTGCGCCGGGAAGGTCTCCCGCGCGTCCTTCCGGATGGCCGCGAGGATCAGGTTGCGCTGCGTCGAGCGCACGGCGTTCACCACCCGCGCCTTGCCGTGCAGCCGGTGGAGCGTCGCCTGCCCCGCCTTGTTGTACTGCTCGCGCTGGGCGTCGGAGTAGCTCTTGGTCTTGGCGTGGTAGACGAAACAGTCGACCGCCACCGCACACAGAAAGCCCGCATCCATGGCCCGGAAGGTGAGATCGTTCTCCTCCCCATAGCCCATGGGGAAGGAGGCTTCGTCGAAAGGTCCAACCGCCTCGATCACCGCGCGGCGGAGGGCGATGCAGAAGCCGTTGATCTGCTCGACGATGGGATATTCGAAGCGCTCGCCGAAGCCCTGGCAGTACGAATACACGGCGCGCAGCACCTCCGGCTCGGGCCTGATCGGGGCGTCTGGCTGGTCCGGCCCCGGCAGTTCGGGGATGGATTGCCAGCCCCCGGCGTTCGAGAGCGGGCCTACGAGACCGATCTGCGGGTTCGCGCCCATGCAGGCGTCGATCCGGTCGAGCCAGTCGCCCAGCACCAGCGTATCGCTGTTGAGAAGCACGATGGTCTCCGCCGTCGCCACGCGCAGGCCGGCGTTGGCGGCCTTGCAGAAGCCGCTGCCCTGCTCGCGCCGCACCAGCAATATGCGCTCGGGCGCGCTCTCCCGCGCCTCCTCGCAGAGGCGCCGTGTCTCCTCTGCCGAGCCGTCGTCCACGATGATCAGCCGGTCCCCGGGCCTCAGCGTCTCGATCACCGAAGCGAGGCAGGGGCCCACGAATTCCGGGCTGTTATGGACGCATACGATGACGTCGAGGGGCTGGCGGAGGGTGCTGTCGGCCATGGTCATCCCCGCTTGATATGCGTTGAGCGGGCGAAGAGCGTCGAGCGATTGATATCGTCCGGCAAATGGCCGACGCGCAGCCCGCCTGCCTCACCCTGCGCCTCGGCGATGGCGAGCGGGAGGGAGAGCTGATCGCGCTTTGAGCCCTGCGCCATCATCCGCCACCACGCGTTCGAAAGGGTGCGCACCGCCGGGGCGCCGGGGCGCAGCGCCATCGCCATGGTCTCGTAGAGCACGCCAGTTCGGAAAGCGGGATGGTGCTGGAGCCGCCCAAGATGCTCGGCCAGCACCATCGGCTCCTCCTTCTTGAAGCGGATGCAGGCCGCCGCCTCGGCGATCAGCCCCTTGCGATCCGGGTGCTGGAAGGTGGCGAAGTCGAGATTGTCCGCATCGATCGCGCCCAACACCGCCGCAGGGCTCGCGCAGAAGAGCACGCTGCCATCGACCCAGATCACCCACTCGTACCCCGCAAAATAGATCGGCAGGTGCAGCTTCACGAAGCGGGCGGAGCGGCGCGGATCGGCGTTGTGGTAGTTCGGCTGGACGGGCTGCCAGCTCCAATAGCTCTCGAAGCGCCGGTCGGAGAAGAGGTAGAAGTCCGCCTCCGCCGCCCAGGCCGGATCGACGGGGAGCAGCCGGTCGAACCCGCCGAAGATCGCGCTCACCACGGCGATCCGCTTGCGCGCAGTGTTGCGGATGGAGAAGGGCCGCAGCGCGCTCGGCTCATCCGGCGAGAGCTTCTTCTCCCCCGGCGCGCCCAGCGGTGCCCCGATGCGGACGAAATATTCGGCCGCCCAAGGCGCCAGCGCCTGCCCGTCCGGCGCCGCCATCGCCGCACAGGGCGCGAGCGCCCGGCTCATCCCGTACTTCGCGTAGTGGCGCACCGCCTCGACCGGCCCTTCGAGCGCGTGGGCCGCGGCATACCACTCGGGGTCGAGATAGGGGGATTTCGACTTGGCCTGCGAGAGCGTGAGCGTGCCCGCAGACGCGGCGGCAGGCTGGCGCAAGGCGCCGAACTTCGCCACCTCAAGATCGCGGCGCTTCTTTTTCGAGGCGAAGAAGATCGTGATCGCGGAAGGCAGCTTCTCCCCCCGCGCCAACGCCACCCTGCGCTTGAACGACTTGACGAACCCCATCGGCCGATGCGCGTCCCAATCTGTCCCATGCCGCGGCCTGCAGCCGGCTCTTCTGCGGCGACGCGGCGGTTTTGCGACCGGCTATCCGCGTCATTCCGTTCGGCACCAAGGCGCCCGGTTTGCCGGAGCGCTCGTGGCTGCGAGCATTGTGTCGCCCGGTTAGCCGATATCGCCGCGCGCGGCCAGACCGCGAGCGCGCCCGAGGCTGACTGAACGCCGGGAAGCAACACCGCAATCCGGCCCTGAACGCGTCATTCCACAGCGAGAAGCAGGCTTGCGTCCCGGGAGGGGTCGACCCAAACAATTCGTGACTTTAGAAAGTTGCGCACTGCCCACGGGACGCGTCGATCTCTTGCCGTCGAGTGTGCAGGGCGGGCGAGACATCCGCAACCTGCAGCCTCGGGATGCGTTAAGCGCTTCATGGGAGCGGCAAGACTGGCGGCGATGAGGGACAAGAGCGCCATGCTGATGGCCATCTGGTGTGCACCGCGCAGAACGGTGCCCGGCGAGGGACGCGATGCATAGCACCGCCGCGCGCCACGGCCCGGCCGCCCTGGCCGTTGTGCCAGCGCCTGCCGACGCGGCCCTCGCGCGCCTCGACCGGCTCGTGACCGTGGTCATCGTCGCCTATCGGAGCGACCGCGTGCTCCCCGGCGCCCTGTCCTCCATCCCTGCCGCGCTGCCTATCATCGTCGTCGACAATGCTGGGCGGGACCGGTCGGGCCATCTGGCGGCGGCGGCGGGTGCGACTGTTCTCGAGAACACCCGGAATTTTGGCTTCGGCACGGCCTGCAACCAGGGTGCCGCCCTTGCCGACACGCCGTTCATCCTGTTCCTCAACCCCGACGCGCGGCTCAGCCCCGGCGTGCTGGAGCGCCTCGTGGCGGTGCTTCTCGAGCAGCCCGATCTGGCGGCCACAGGCCCGCTCCTCTCCGCCGCCGGGCGCATCGGGCTGCCCCGCCGGAGCGGGCAGCTCGACATCGGTGAGGCGCTGACATTCGACCATGTGCCGAGCGACGCCTGCGATGTGGGCTTCCTCTCAGGCGCGGCATTGCTGGTACGCACGGCGGCTTTCCGGTCCGTCGGCGGGTTCGACGAGCGGATTTTCCTCTACCTCGAGGATGACGACCTCTGCATGCGCCTTCGCGGTGAAGGCTGGCGCCTTCGCCTGATGCCCGGCGCGGTGGTGGCCCACGAGAAGGTGCCGGACAAGGCGCTGCCCGCGCGCACGCTGCGCGAGCATAACCGGCACACCATGCGCTCCATGCGCTATGTGGCGGGCAAGCACGGCATCGCGGTGGATTTCAAGGCGAAGCGGCGACAGGCCTTGAAGCGTCTGCTGCTCGCGCTGCTGCTTATGGATCGGCGGCGTGTGCACGCGAATCTCGGCCGCCTGCAGGGCCTTGGCTGCTGGCCGTTCAGCTGGCGCGCCCTGCCCGCGCACGAGCAGCCCTGCCTGAACACCCAGCAGGGGCAGAGCACGCTGCGAAAGGCGGCGCTTGCCCCGGTTGCAGGCGACGAGACCATCGAGGATCGCCAGCCCTAGTCCTCCGGCCCACTTCCTCAGCATTCCTCCGCAGGGCCCGGAAGGGCTCGATCAGGCTCAGCCCGCTTGGTCCTGCCCCGGCGCTGGCCGATGACGGAAGCCGCTTCCTCTGGGGTCAACCTGCCCGTGGCCCCTGCAAACCGGGCCAAAAGAAAAGGCGCGCCGCAGGCCGCGGCGCGCCAACCTTCCCAATTCCCAGCGGTCTCAGCGCCAGTAGTTGAAGACGATCAGTCCCCACTGCACGGCACCCATCAGCACCAGGGCACCAACGACGCTGCGGAAGAGGAGCGGCGAGGCGAGGATGCTCTCGCTACGCGCCGTCGTCGCGCCACCTGAAGCCTGCGCCGAGCCGGCCTCGGCATCAGCCGTCTTCGCCTTGCCCTTGGCCTTCCCCGTGAAAGCCCCGGCCTTCGCCTTCAGCGTGCCGGCAAAGGAGGCGGCTGCATCGGATACACGTTTCATCATCGTCTCTCTCCCTTATCCGATCACTGGCTCAGCACGGTCATGACGTCGCGCAGCTGGGTCTTGGCGCGGAGCGCAAAGAAGCCGAGCTCCGTCACGTGGTTCGGGATGAAAACCGATCCCGGCGGGCTGTTGGTCACGATCAGCGGGCGCATGGCCGCCGCGTTCTCGAAGCTTTCGATCATGCGGCGCCACACAACGCCAAGGCCCTGGCCCTGGATGATCGGCTCGAAGTCCTTCTCGAGGGACTTCAGGAGCATGGCATAGGCATAGAGGCGGCCTTTCGTGACGTAGAACACCTCATTTGAGTTGCTCGTCACAGCCTCGCCTGCCGCCACGCGCTCCGCATGGTCCGCCAGCACGTTGATCTTGGAGGAGACGTCCGCCTCGATCCGCGCGAGAGCGGCGCCTAGGTTATCCTGGCGCGGGTCGAACACCGCCTGGCCGCTCGCCACGCGCTGGTTATAGGCCTCCAGCGCCCGCACGGCCGAGAGATACTGCTCTTCGCTGGTCACCACCGGCGTCCAGGTCTTCTCGAAGTCGAAGATCCAGACATCGCCGGGGAAGCGCAGCAGGCCCGCGGCCCGGTCGAGATCCGGATCGACCGCGGTGGCGCCGCGGGAGCGGCCGAGACTGTCCGCCAGCTCGAACGCGAAGCGGCTGAGCCCGTAGACCACGCCCTGCTGGTAGTAGCGCATGTTGGGCAGCCAGTGGCCGGGCATGAAGAACGGCTCGTTCGCCACCCAGGCGTGGTCGTTCACCTCGCGCTCGATCAGCGCCACGGTCATGTCGACGCTGGCGAGCCCGCCCTCGGTCGGCGTCTCCGGCGTGAACGCGAGATTGTCGTCGATCCGCTCAGTGAGCAGCATGCCGCCGAGAATGTAGGCGCCGAGCAAGTTGACACCGACCAGACCGGCGAGAACGCCGCCCTTGATCGCCTGCATCGGGCTCGGCCCGCGCTTGCCTGCGGCTTTGCCAGTCGAAGCTTGGGGATTGTCCATGGGGTCTATGTAAGCGGTGGAGCTCATGCCGCCACCCGGTCGCCCGAAGGCGCCTTTGCAGCACAAGCCTGCGCGCCGGCCTTGCCGTTCGCATCGTCGATCATCTCGTCCACCAGAGGCGTCGTGGCCTTCGCCTCAACCTCGGTGTCGGATACCGGCGCATGCGTCGGCTCAGGCGCGGAAGCGCTCTCTTCGGTGATCGCCGCCGCAGCCGCCGGCGCTTCGAGAGCGAGCGGCTTGTCGGCCTGCTCCAGCTGAAGCTCGGGGCGGCGCTCCGGCTGGTGCACGCACACGTCGGTGAAGCTGTAGATCTCGTCGCGCTTCAGGCCGAGCATCGCGAGCTGGCGCTTGTTAAGCGTATTCAGCGCATCGTGGATGCGGTCGAAGTCCCGCTCGGCGCGATAGGTCGCGCGCGCCGCCGCCAGCCGCTCGGGCAGCCCAGCGATCACCGCCATCGCTTCACGCAGCTCCCGGGTGAGACGCGCGCTGAAGGAGCGCTTCGTCGTCGGCTCCGCCGGCATCATCGTGGCGTCTGTCATGTCAGGGCCCTTCCTGTTCTTCAGGTCCATCTACACAGCACCGTCTTTCCCGGCGCAGTTGGAGGTGAGACGGGCCACAACAGCGTTTCATCCCGGGTCATGCGGAAATTTTTACCGCATTATTCGGGGCGACTCTTTTGTGCGCTGGGACGTGCGGACACAGGCGCGATTGCGTGACCCCTCTTTTTTTTGAGAAAAGTCGTGCTTTCTTGGGATGAACCGCTGGCCTCGTGCGTCTGACATGCGAGGTTCGGCTGAAACGCCGCGCCGGGAAGTGAAATGCTGGGAAGAAGACGCGGCGGCCATGCTGTCGAGACCGAGATACCAAAGCTCAGGCGATTTGCCCGGATGCTCACGCGGAACAACGCGGAAGCGGACGATCTGGTGCAAGAGACGCTCCTGCGCGCACTCTCGAAATTCGAGAGCTATCGCGGTCAGTCCTCCCTCGGCACCTGGCTGTGCCAGATCCTGGTCAACCTGCACCGCTCGAAGCGGCGGCAGGACGCAAGGCGGCGAGAGCTCCTCGAGGAGCGCGGCGCCGACGAGGACCGGGTGGCACCCCGCCAGGAACACGCCATCGAGCTTGGCGAGACCCTCGCCGCGCTCGACGATCTGCCCGAGGAGCAGCGCGAGGCGATCACCCTCGTCGCGATCGACGGGGTCGCCTACGCGGAGGCTGCGGAGATCCTCGGGCTCAAGCTCGGAACGCTCATGTCACGCATCTCGCGTGGCCGTGCCGCGATCCGGGCTGCCATGGAGGGGACCGCGCCGCGCGGCCGCTCGCCCGCTGCGAATGCCCTGGGCGAAACCGGCACGCGCCGCCAAGTGGAACGGATGAGCTGAGATGACCGAAATGACCAAGATCAGCGATGCCGAGCTCAACGCTTTCTGCGATGGCGAGCTCAGCGAAACGGAAAGCGCCCGCGTGGCGGCGGCAATCGAGGCTGACCCTGTGATGCGCGCGAAAATGGCCCGGATGATGGGTGACATCGCAGCCCTGCGGGCAGCAGGCGCGCGCGAGGAGACGGATGCCGCAACGGAGGCACTCGCCGCCCGTCTCGGCTCCGCTCTCGAGCGCCGCGAGCGTCAGCAGACCATCACGCGCTTCGGCGCCGGCATTGCGGCGACGGTCGCGATCGCTGCGGGCGGCTGGTTCGGCCACGCCAACTACGTGAAGTCGAGCGTCGGCAAGACCCGGCAGGACAGCGTCGTGGTTGCCTCGTTCGAGAACCACACCGTGCCGAGCTTCGTCGCCGACGCCGCGGGCGCCCATGAGGTGTTCGCGCCGGACACGTTCCACCCGGTCGAGTTCACCGCCAAGGACGAGGCGGCGATGGCCCAGTGGTTCACCGATCGGCTCGGCGAAGCGGCGATGATCCCGCATCTCGAGGAGCTGAACTTCGAGCTCGTGGGCGGCCGTCTCCTCGCCGGCGCCGAAGGGCCGATGGCGCAGGTGATGTACGAGAACGACAAGGGCGACCGGGTGAGCCTTGTCTTCGGCAAGCAGCAGGTGCCGGGCGGCAATTCCGACCTGAAGCTCGTCCATGTGGGCAAGACCTATGCGAGCTACTGGCAGGACAAGGGCTTCTCCTGGGCTGTGCTCGAGGAGACGCCGGGCGCCGATGTGAGCGTGGTGGCGACGCATATTGCACGGATCACCGGGAACTGATTTCCGCAACAGGGGATCCGCGACGCAAAAGGCCCGCGCCATCATGGTGCGGGCCTTATTCGTTGGTCGCTGAGCGGGACTTCAGCCGTTGCCGTTCCGCCGTTCATCCACCACGGTCTGCGGCGCGAGCGGCGTGCGGGCGAGATACGCCGCCCGCCCGATCATATGTGCCGCCACCGGGGCGGTGAGCAGCAGGAACACGAAGGCGCCGATGGCGCGCGCCGCCGCCCAGCCATCGTCAAAGCCGACCGCAGCGCCGATCATGATCAGCCCCACGCCGAGCGTGCCCGCCTTGGTGGAGGCGTGCATGCGCATGAAGACATCCTGCATGCGCAGGAGCCCGATGCCCGCGATCAGCGCAAAGAGCGCGCCGCCCAGCAGGATCGCGGAGGCGACGATCTCGCCGAAGGTGGCCGTCTCCAGAAGCTCGCTCATGCCTGCGCCTCCTCGCCCTCGGGCGTGCCCACGGCATGGCGCCGCATGATGAAGCGCGCAAAGGCCAGCGTCGCGAGGAAGCCCGCGATCGCCAGCACCAGCGCGATGTCCAGATAGGCAACCTCATCCGCCGCCACCGCCCTGAGGCCCGCGAAACCCACCGTGAGCACCGAGAGCATGTCGACGGCAACCACCCGGTCCGCCACCGTGGGGCCGAGGATCAGGCGCAGGAGCGTGAGCCCTGCGGCGGCGAGCAGGATCCAGGTCGCCACATCCGCAGCGAAGGTCAGCAAGGTCATGAAAGCGCCTCCAGCACGGGGGTCTCAAGGGTGTCACGTATCTCGTCCCGCATCGCCTGCGGCTCGTCGAGGAACATGGCGTGGACGTAGAGCGTCTCGCCATCGGGCGAGAGATCGAGGCTGAGGGTGCCGGGCGTCAGCGTCACGAGGCTTGAGACCACCAGCACCTCCGTCTCGCTCCGCGCCCGGAGCGGCACGGCCACGATGCCGGGCCGCGCATTGGGCCGGAAGCTCAGCACGTCCCGCGCCACGCGGAGCGAGGAGAGCACGAGCTCGCGCAGGAAGATGAGCCCGAGGCGCACGAGCCGCGGCACGCGGAGGAAGTACCCGTCATCCGGGAACAGCCCGCGCACCACCCACAGCGCCACGAAGCCCAGCACGAAGCCGATGGCGAGGCTGGTGATCGAATAGTCCGCCGCCAGCGCGCCCCAGGCGAAGGCCAGCAGCAGGTTGATCGCGAAGATGTTCATGCGGGCGCTCCCATCACGGCGTTGATGTAGGGCTGCGGGTCGGTCAGCCCGGCCGCCGCCGCCTCCGCCGCCTGAA
Organism: Pseudomonadota bacterium; assembly: GCA_038528605.1. GTDB lineage: Bacteria > Pseudomonadota > Alphaproteobacteria > Rhodobacterales > Rhodobacteraceae > Thermohalobaculum. The sequence goes on along the minus strand of JBCBEP010000033.1, from coordinate 12,061 downwards.
TGAACGGCGCGGGCCAGAGACCCATGGCGAGCGAGGCGCCGACGAGCGCGAAGGCGGGCAGGACCAACAGGCGGCGCGCCGGTGCGGGCAAAGCGTGGAGCCCCTTGGCACGCCCTGTCGGGTGCGGCTCGAGGTAGCCCTGCAGCCAGATCTTCGTCATCGAATAGAGCGTGAAGAGGCCCACGCCGAGAATGGCGAGGATCGCCGCCCAGCTATCAACCTCCGCCCCCGCCTGCACGAGGGCCAACTTGCCCCAGAAGCCCGAGAAAGGCGGCAGGCCGGCCATCGAAAGGGCCGCCAGCAAGAACAGCACCGAGAGCACCGGCGACGCGGCATAAAGCCCGCCGGACCGCGCGAGATCGAAGCTGCCGGTGAGGCGCCGCCCGATGCCCGCGATCAGGAAAAGCACCGCCTTCACGATGATGTTGTGCACCATGTAGAGGATCGCCCCCATCAGCGCGAGCGGGGTCGCGAGCGCGAGCCCGAGCGCCATGTAGCCCACCTGGCTCAGGATGTGGAACGAGAGGATGCGGTGCACCTCCCGCTGGGCCGCGGCCCCGATGACGCCGAGCACCATGGTCGCGATGGCGACCGGCAACAGGATGTCCCCCAGCGGAACGTCCGGGAACACCAGGAGCCCCACGCGCATCATCGCGTAGATGCCGGCCTTGGTGAGAAGGGCTGCGAAAATCGCGGTCACCGCCACGGGGGGCGTGTGGTAGGCCGCGGGCAGCCAGAACCAGAGCGGGAAGAGCCCCGCCTTCACCGCCAGCGCGCCGAAGAGCAGGAAGGCCGCCGCTCCTTCCGCAAGCGGCGCATCGGCCGCCGCAAGGCGCCCGGGCAGGTCCGCCATCGTCAGTGTGCCCGCGAGCCCGTGGATCAGGCCCACGGCGGCGAGGAAGAAGATCGTGGCGACGATGTTGAGCGCCATGTACTTCACCGCGCCGTCCATCTGTGCGCGTCCGCCGCCGAGCACCATCAGCCCGAAGGACGCGATCAGCATCACCTCGAACCAGACATAGAGGTTGAAGAGGTCGCCGGTGAGGAAGGCGCCCGTCGCCCCGCCGATGAGGGCGAGGTAGAGCGCGTGCCAGCCCGCACGGCTCCGCGCCCCATCGATATCGGCGGCGGCGTAGACGGCGATGGCAAGGCCCATGAGCCCCGTGACCACAACCATGATCGCCGCGAGCGCATCGGCCACCAGCACGATGCCAACAGGCGCCGCCCAGCCGCCCATGCCCGAGGCGAGGATCCCGCCGTCGACCACGGCAAAGGCAAGATGGATCGACGCCATGAGGTGCAGGCCCGTGGTCGCGACACCGATGGCCGCCGGCCGCAGCCGGAGACGCGGCGCGAGCAACGCTGCCACGGCGCCCGCGAAGGGGATGAGCAGCGGAAGGGCGAGGGTCCAGCTCATGCGTGCGGTCCTTTAGCGGGCGGTTCAGCGTTGTGGGCCTCGCCGGAGCGTGCGGCACGCCGCTGGTCGAGTACGAGGGAGACGAGTACGGCCACCGCGCCGAGGGCGAGGATGGCGAGGGGGATAACCTTCATCCAGCTCACGCGACCGCCCTCCCCGTCGCAGGCGCCGCGGCACCCGCGTCCGCGCCCGGAGCAGCGGGCGCAGCCAGAGGCGTCGGCAGCGGCGCGGGCGCGGCCTCGGCCACACGCATCTCCTCGGGGTCGACCGTGCCGAGGCGGCGATGCGCAGCGAGGGCCAGCGCCAGAGCGAAGGCCGCGAAGCCGAAGCCGATCACGATGGCCGTCAGCACCAGCGCCTGAGGGAGCGGGTTCGCCACCACCTGATCCGGCACCGTGAAGCCCGTGGGGATAAGCGGCGCCGCGCTCTCCGTCAGCCGCCCGCCCACGAAGACCGCGAGGTTGGCCGAGGAGCCGAGCAGCACGATCCCGAACACGAGCCGCAGCATGTGCCCGGCCAGCATGAGATAGACGCCGGTGGCCGCGAGCAGACCGGCGAGTACGGCAAGAATCGGTTCCATCAGCCCTCCTCCCCTTCTTCCTCGAGCGCGAGCACCAGCGCGGAGACAGCGCCGATCACCGTGAGCCAGACACCGATATCGAAGACCAGCACGGTGGAAATCGGCAGGCCCTTGCCGCCGCCATCGGCACCGAGCAGCAGCCAGAGGCCGGTGAAGGGCTCCTCGCCCGAAAGCCCCGCGAAAAGCCCCGAGCCAAGCGCGGCGGCGAGCCCGAGGCCGAGGATCTCGATGGGATCGAGCCGCAGCGCCTTCCGCGCGGCCGCGACCCCGTGGCTGACCGCGAGCACACCCACGGCAGCGGCCGCGATCAACCCGCCGATGAAGCCGCCCCCGGGCTCGTTATGCCCGCGCAACAGCAGATAGAGCGACACCACCAGCATGAGGGCGACGAGCACCCGGGCGGCGGCCTTCAGAATGGGCGTGCTCATGCGGCGTTGCCTCCTTTACGGCTCGGGCGCGCGCTCCGGATCAGCGCGAGAGCGGCGACGGCGGCGATGGCCACCACGACGATCTCGCCAAAGGTGTCGAGCGCGCGGAAATCGACGAGGATGACGTTGACGACGTTGCGCCCGAAGGCTTCCGGCACACTGAGTGCGATCATCGCGTCGGACACCGTGCGGTCGAAGCCGGGCATCGTCGCGGCGAGTGTCACGCCGGTGACCATGAGGCCGACGATGGCGGCGACCGCCATATCCCGCACCCGCCCGTTCCGCCGCCCGCCGAGATCCGGCAGCCGTGCCATCACCGCCGCGATCAGGACCACGAGCAGCACATCCGCCAGAAGCTGTGTCATCGCCACATCCGGCGCGCCGTAGACGGCAAAGAGCATCGCAAGCCCCGTCCCCACGGCGCCGAGCCCGCCGAGCGCCACCATCCGCCGCGCCGCTGCCGCAGCGACAATCGCGCCGACCGCGGCGAGCGCCGCCGCCCCTGCAGCCGCCGGCTCGAGCACGAGCGGCAGCATGGCCGGGAGGGCGGCGGATGAGAGGGCAAACCAGCCGAGCGGCAAGGCCGCAATGCCGGCAAGCGTTACCGCCAGATAGCCGCGCAGCGAGCCGGGCTGCATGAGCATGGTAAGCTGCTTGAAGCGCGTCGCCACGCCGTCCATCAGCCCGTCCCACGCCCTGTCCGCCGTTGCCGGGATCCGGGCGAGCACCGTGCCCAGCGGCTTGTAGACGGCGAAGAGCGCCACGCCGATCGCCACGGTGGCGATGCTCATGAGAAGCGGGATGTTCACGCCATGCCAGAGCTTTAGCGCCACAACCTCAGGCCGGCCGAGCACAGCGGTCACCGCCGGCTGCACGATGGCCTTGCCCACGAGATCCGGCGCGATGCCGAAGACGAGGCCAAGCCCCGCCAGCAGCAACGGCGGCAGCCAGAGCGCCACCGGCACCTCGCGCGGGGCCTTCGGTGTCTCCCTCGCCGGGCCGAACACCACGCGCAGGATGATCACCAGCGTCAGCGCCACCATGCACGCATTGGCCAGCACGGCGGAGGCTGCAAGCGGCCAGGGCTCCTCGGCAATCGCGAGCGCGCCCTCGTATTTCAGCTCCTTGCCGATGAAACCGAGAAAGGGCGGAAAGCCGGCCATCGAGCCGGCGGCAAGCACGCCGGCGGCGGAGGTGAGCGGCATCGTCCGCCAAAGCCCGCCAAGCCGCGATATCTCCCGCGTGCCCGTCCCCTTGTCGACGCAGCCGACGAAGAGGAACAGCGCCGCCTTGTAGAGCGCATGCACCACCAGGAACGTCATCGCCGCGGCGATCGCCACGCTCGCCTCGGCGCCGAGGAACATCATGAGGGAGCCGAGCGCCATGACGGAGGTGTAGGCGAGGGCGAGCTTCAGGTCGGTCTGCCGCAGTGCGAGGATGCCCGCCATAAGCATCGTGAAGGCACCGGTGATGGAGAGCGACCAGGTCCACGCCTCCGTCCCCGAAAGCGCGGGGTGAAGACGGGCCACGAGGTACACGCCCGCTTTTACCATGGTGGCCGAATGCAGGAAGGCGCTCACGGGCGTCGGCGCCGCCATCGCGCCCGGCAGCCAGAAATGGAACGGCAGCTGGGCGGATTTCGTGAAGGCGCCCAGCAGCACGAGGCCGAGGATCGCCGGATAGAGAGCATGGTTCGTAAGCCCCTCCATCGCCACGATTTCCGAGAGCCGCGTCGTACCGGCCGCCGAGGCCAGCAGCACGAGGCCCGCCAGCAGCGCCAGCCCGCCCATGCCGGTGATCAGCAGCGCCTGCCAGGCATTCCGGCGCGCTTTCTCGCTTTCATGGCTGAAGCCGACGAGCAGGAAGGAGGAAACCGTCGTCATCTCCCAGAAGACGAAGAGCAGGATCACGTCGTCCGCCAGCACGAGACCGAGCATCGCCGCGGTGAAGAGGCCGAGGAAGAGGAAGAAGCGCCCGAGATGCTGGTGCCCCTTCAGGTAGCGCCGGGCGTAGATGGCGATGGCCGCCGCGAAGCCGGTGATCATCAGCGCGAACATGCCCGAGAGACCGTCGAGCCGCAGGGCAAACTCGATGCCGAGTGGCGGCACCCAGGGCAGCACGAAGCTCGCGGGGTCGCCCGCTGCCACGCCCGGCATCAGCGCGGCGATCCAGCCAGCGGACGCCAAGGCCACCAGCGCGAGGAGAAGACCGAGCCAGGGGCCGGTGTTGCAGGCGGGGGGCGCGGTGGGCGTGCCGGCGGGCAAGGCAGGGGCCGATCCGCCGACCTGCCGGTCGGCGGCTAGAGCGCTGTCGACGAGCATGGTGTCCTCCTCAGCCGGCAAGCCAGCTGGCGGCAACAAGATAGAGCGGCAGCCCAACGATGAGATTGAAGGGCAGCGTCAGGCACAGTGGGAATGTGAGGTAGAGCTCTGGCCGTGCCTCGGGAAGGGCCACCCGCATCGCCGCCGGCGCAGCGATGTAGCTCGCGGAGGCGGCGAGCGTGGCGAAAAGGGCCGTGTTCCCTGCCGAGAAACCCACAAGCGCCCCGATGATGACCGTCACCAGGCCACCGGCGAAGGGCATGGCGACGGCGAAAAGCGCCAGACGGCGCTCGAACCGCCGCGCGAGGCGATAGAGCCGGCGGCCCACCACAAGCCCCTGATCCAGCAGGAAGATACACAGGATGGCGGGGAAGAGACCGAACGCGATGTCCCGCTCATAGCCAACGCCGATCTCGCCCGCGAGCCAGCCGAGCGCGAAGGCGGCGAGGAGAAGCTGGATACCCCGGTCCTGCGCCACGAGGCCGAGCGCGCGTCCGAAGCCACCACCTTCTCCGCCATCACCCATGCCGCCGCTGCCCATGGTTGCGGTGCCGCCTGCCGCTGGCGACACGGCGCTGGCAGCGGCGGGTTGCGCGAGGCGGGCGATGACCAGCGCGGTCAGGATTGCCGGCGCCTCCATCAGCGCCGCGATGGCCACCATCCAGCCGTCGTAGCCGATGCCGTTCATCTTCAGCAGGAGGGTCATCGTCGCGAAGGTAACGATTGAGATCGAGCCGTAATGCGCGGCGACGGCTGCCGCATCCGCCTTCGGCAGCGCTGTGGTGCGCCGGAGCGCTGCGAAGCCGATCACGGTCATCCCAACGGAGAGGAAGATCCCGAAAAGCGCGGCGAAGAGCACCTGTTCGTCGAAACCGTGCGTGCCGAGGCTCGCCCCACCCTTCACCCCGATCGCGAAGATCAGCACGAGGCCAAGCGCCTTCGAAAGCGCAGGCGGCATGGCGATCTCCCGCGACATGAGCGCCAGACCAGCGCCGACGGCGAAGAAGATCAGCATCGGTGAGGTCAGCGTGGTAAAGGCAAGCTGCAAGGCGGCGTCCATCGGCGTCTCCTCGTCCGATCCGGTGTGAATGGCGAGCGGGCAGTCAGGCGCCTCTGCTCATTCTGTTGGGGGATGTGACGCATCGCCCTGCGGTTTCATCCCGCGCGGCCCTGATAATTTTAACTCTCGCGCATTCTTGGGCCATTTCGGGCGGCATTCGGCACTTCGAGGGAAGAAAACCTCTCCTTAACCGTCTCACCACAGATCACGAGCGCGTGTGCGCCCGAAGCCGAACAAGCACCCGCCTTTCGGGCGAGCGCTGAAGGGAGGAGAAAATGACCAAGAAACAATGGATTATCGACGGCACGGGGAACGCGCTGGCAGCCGCTCAGCACTGGCTCGTCTCGTCGTGCACGATCGTGGGGACCGGTTTCTCGGAGCGCACGGTCGAGCGCGCGCTGAAGATCCAGATCGCCTTCCTGCTGTTCCTCGCCGCCGTGGCGCCCTTTGGTGGCATGCGCCTTGGCCCCGAGCTGATGCTGTTTCTGATCGTGCAGGCTGCCCTCACCCGCCTGGCCCTGCTGCGCGTCCGCCAGCGGGACCCGATCTTCGGCGGTGGGCTCTACCTGGTGCTCGCGGCGGTCACGTTCTTCGAGGCCAAGAGCTATTCGGGCTTCGTGGGCGGGATCTTTGCGCTCGAAGCCGTGCTCAGCATCGTGGCGAGCTACTACATCGTCCGGCTCCTCCGGCAGGCCCGGCGCGCGGCGGCGGCCGCAGCCGCGGCCGCGGCAGAGCACGAAACGCCGGACGCCCAGCCGGCGTAAGCGGCGCTCAGTTCTCGAGCGCCCGGAGCGCGAGGGCGACGGCCGCGGTGCGGTTCTCGACCTGCAGCTTCGCGTAGATCTGCTCGAGATGCTTGTTCACCGTCCGCGGGCTGAGGCTGAGGATCGCGGCAATGTCACGGTTGGCCTTGCCATCGGCGAGCCAGCCCAGCACCTCGCCCTCCCGCGGGGTGAGACCCAGGCGGCGGGCAAGCTCCTCGCCAGGCGCCTGCGTTCGGCGGGGCGAGACGCGGGTGAGAAGCGCCCCCGAGGTGGTGCGGCCGAGATAGACGAGGGCGACGCCATCGTCGTTCTCCGGCATGAGCGGAAGCTCGAGCGGACGCACGGCGGAGACGGGCTGGTCCGCAATCCGCGATGTCCAGGCGCCCACGAGGGCTGCTTCCGGGGCGGTCGGCTCCACGTACCGGCCCACGAGATCCTGCGCGCGCGGTGTTGCCCACTGCACCCGCCCCGTCTCGGAGAACGCCATGACCGAGCGGCCTGCGGTATCGAGCGCCGTGCGCGCCTCGGCGATGATCCGGGCGTTCGCGACGTGGACGGCGATGCGGGCGATGAGCGCGTCCGGATCCACTGGCTTCGTTACGTAATCCACGCCACCTGCCTCCAGCCCCTGCACCACATGAACGCTGTCGCTCAGCCCGGTCATGAAGATGACGGGGATCGACTGCATGGCCGGGTGGCGCTTAAGGCGGCGGCAGGTCTCGAACCCGTCGAGCCCCGGCATGATCGCGTCGAGCAGCACGAGATCGGGCTCGATCCGCTCGATCAGCGCCAGCGCCGTCTCCCCGTCCCGCGCCACGAGCACCGTCTCGCCGGCCGCCTCGAGCGCATCGGTGAGCATCGAGAGCGTCTCGGGACTGTCGTCGACGAGGAGCACGATGTCCCGGTGGGTCTGAGGCCGCATCATCGGGGCTTCTCCCCGACGAGGGCCGCGAGGGCCGCGAAATCATAGGCCTCGAGCGCGCCCTTCGCCTTGCGAACGAAGTCGGCACAGTCCGGTGCGGCCGTCTCGATGGTCTCGAGCGCGGTACGCACGCCCTGGGCATGGTGGATGGCCATTGCTTCGCGAAGCGGTGCGATCAGCGCCTCCGCGGGTCGGGCCATCGCGGCAGGCTCGGCCATCCGGGGCGGCGGGGCATCTCCCCGGTACTGCCAGGTGAGGTTCAGGTGCCGGCCGATGGTGGCCAGAAGCTCGTCGATCTTTATGGGCTTCGAGATGAAGGCGTCGTGCATGGCACCCGGTGTCTGCGGGCGGTGGCGCACGAGAGCATGGGCCGAGACCATCAGGATCGGGGCCGTCACCCCATGATCCATCCGCAGGCGCCGCACGAGGTGCCAGCCATCCTCCCCCGGCAGCGCCACGTCGACGAGCAGGATGTCCGGGTGCATCGCTCCGATCATCGCAAGGGCGGCCGCACCGGTCTCCGCCATCGCCACCTCGAAGCCGATGGGGGCGAGTGCATCCCGCACCAGCAGCCGGTGCTCGGGGTTGTCGTCAATCACCAGCACGCGCCGCCGCGGGCCGGCATAGCCCGTTATCGCCTGCTCGCTGCCGGCGCTTGCGGGCAGGTCATGCTGAATACGTGGCAGCATAAGGCGCACGCGGAAGACGCTGCCCTTGCCCGGCGTGCTCTCGAGCGTCAGCTCGCCGCCCTGCATCTCGGTCAGGAGCTTGGTGATCGTGAGCCCGAGGCCGGTGCCACGCACGGGCGCCGACGGGTCCTCGATCCGCTGGAAGGGCTGGAAGATGCGCTCCTTCTCCTCCGGCGCGATCCCGCGGCCCGTATCGGCGATCGTGAAGGTGGCAACTTCGTTGGCATAGGCCACGGTGAAGCGCACCTCGCCATCATCCGTGTACCGGATTGCGTTCGAGAGGAGGTTCATGAGGATCTGGCGCAGGCGCTTTTCATCCCCATGCACCGCCGGCGGCAGGGTGGCGGGTATGGCGGTGCGGAAGGTCAGGTTCTTCTCCGCCGCCTCCATCCGGAAGACAGCGGCGATGTGGGAGAGAAACTCCGCGAACCGAACGTCATCACGGTAGACGGCGAGCCGCCCCGCCTCGATCTGGCTGATGTCGAGCAGGCCTTCGATGAGCCCGCCCAGATGCTCGGCCGAGCGGCGAATGACGCCGACGCCGGTCTGGCGGTGGCTGGGGATAGTGGGGTCCCCCTCCATGAGCTGCGCATAGCCGAGGATTGCGTTCAGAGGCGTACGCAGCTCGTGGCTGATGCCGACGACATAGCGGCTCTTGGCATGGTTTGCGGCCTCGGCTTCGTCCTTCGCCTTCTGGAGCGCCGCATCGGTCACCTTATGCGCCTCGATCTCGGCCATCAGCCGGTCCGCCTGCTGTTCGCCTTCCACCAGCGCGCGCGTGCGGCTTTCCAACGCGAGGACATGCAGCCAGGCGGCGATGCCGGTCACCAGCACGAGCATGGCGAAGGCCATGGCCAATGCGCGCTCGACCGCCTCTGCACTGGCGGGGTGGGCAATGGTCACCTGCTGGTGGATCAGCAGGAAGGCGGCGCCGATGATCGTGAGGAACCCCAGAATGATGGCGACGAAGAGCCCGTAGGCCGGCTGCATCATCGCGCGTACGGAATGCGGGAGCTGCGCCATCACCCAGCGGCGTACCTTACCCTTGGGCGGCAGCGCCCCGGGCTTGCACCGGTCCGCACAGCGTGCGTCGAGCGTGCAGCAGAGCGAGCAGATCGCGCCGTCATGGAACGGACAGAATGCCATGTCCTCGCGGTCGAACTTGTGGCCGCACTGCGTGCAGGCGACGACAGCGCTGGCAGGCGCGTCCGGGGTGCGAGCGATGTAGTAGCGGCCGCCTGTGGCAAAGGCGATGCAGGGCGAGACCACCATCGCCGTACCAAGCGCGATGGCGGACGACATCGCCTCCGCCATAGGCCCCATGGCGCCGAGATAGGCCGCGAGAGAAAGCGCCGTGGCCGCGGACATGGCGCCGACACCCACGGGATTGATGTCGAAGAGATAGGCGCGGCGGAACTCGATCCCCTTCGGCGAGAGGCCAAGCGGCTTGTTGATCACGAGATCTGCAGTAATCGCGCCGATCCAGGCGACGGCGACGAGGCTGTAGAGCCCCAGCGTTCGCTCCAGCGCGCCAAACACACCGAACTCCATAAGCGTCAGCGCAATCAGCACGTTGAAGCAGAGCCAGACCACGCGGCCCGGGTGCTGATGCGTCAGGCGCGAGAAGAAGTTCGACCAGGCGATGGAGCCCGCATAGGCGTTGGTCACGTTGATCTTGAGCTGGCTCACGATCACGAAGAGGCCCGTCAGCACGAGCGCCAGCATGGGCCAGGGCAGCGCAGTCTCGAAAGCGGAGAGATACATATGCGTGGGCTCGCCCGCCATCTCCGGGAGCACGCCCGCCTGCAGCGCCAGCACCGCGAGGAGGGAGCCCGCAAGCATCTTGAGTGTGCCCAGCACCGCCCAGCCCGGCCCCGCCGCCACAAGCGCTGCCCACCAGCGCCACCGGTCGGCCCGTGTCTTCGGCTCCGGCAGGAAGCGCAGGAAGTCGACCTGCTCGCCGATCTGCGCGGCGAGCGAGAAGATCACGCCGCTCGCCGCCGCGAAGAACATCAGGTTGAAGCTGCCGTCGCCGAGCCGCCCAGTATGCGCCGTCCAGCTCTCGAAATCGATCCCCACCCACAGGAGCAGCGCGAAGGGCATGAGATGCAGCACCACCCAGACCGGCTGCGTCCACTTCTGGAAGGCGCCGATGCGCGTAAACCCGTGGCTCACAAGCGGAATGACGATCAGGGCGTTCAACAAGTAGCCCACCGCCAGCGGCACCCCGAAGCAGAGCTCCAGCGCGAAGGAGAGGATCGCGGCTTCAAGCGCGAAGAAGATAAAGGTGAAGGAGGCATAGATCAGCGACGTGATCGTCGAGCCGATATAGCCGAACCCTGCCCCGCGCGTCAGAAGGTCGATATCCACGCCCGATTTTGCGGCGTGATAGCTGATCGGCAGGCCCGTTAGAAACAGCACGGCACCGACGGCCAGGATCGCCATAACCGCATTCTCGAACCCGTAGGAGAGTGTGATGGCACCGCCGATCGCCTCCAGCGCCAAAAACGAGATCGAGCCGATGGCGGTGTTCGCCACGCGCTGGGCAGACCATTTCCGTGCACGCCGCGCCGTGAAGCGCAGCGCGAAGTCCTCCATCGTCTCGTTCGCCACCCATTGGTTGTAGGTCCGTTTGGGTGCTTTGACTTCGGAAAGCTGATTCATCCTGCCGGCCCGAGAAGGGTCAGAAACCCTGATATGTCTTCCTCCTCCTCCCAGCACGCGGACGCATCTTCCAGTTCGCCCGTCAAAAACGGCTCTTTTTCGTCCGCTTATCGCAACTTAATGCCATGATCCTTCAGCAAAGCGCGTAGCGATATACGCAGATCGACGTATTAAGCGCTCCGCGCGAAAGCCCGACCCTCTCTCTCAGCGGGAAACTTCCCATAGCCGCTCACCTGCAAATGAGCGTTTGCGCGAGAGGAGAGACGATGACTGACGAGACGAAATCCTCGAAGAATCAGGGTGTTGGCCAGATCGGCCGCCGTGGTTTCGTTATGGGCGCCAGCGCGGCAGCGCTGACGGCCGGCCTCTTCAAGCCCTCCGGCCTGCGTGCGGCAGATTTTCCGACCGCCGAGGTGAACACCACCGGCCTTGCCGTCACGGACGACACGGTGACCATCGGTATCCTGCACTCGATCACCGGCACGATGGCCATTTCCGAGACAGGGTCGGTGCAGGCCGAGAAGCTCGCGATCAGCCAGATCAACGAGATGGGCGGCGTCCTTGGCCGCAAGATCGAGTTCATCCAGGAGGACGGCGCGTCCGACTGGCCGACCTTCGCCGAGAAGTCGCGCAAGCTTCTGCAGAACGACAAGGTCGCCTCGGTCATGGGCTGCTGGACCTCGGCCAGCCGCAAGGCGGTGCTGCCGGTCTTCGAGCAGTATAACGGCTTCCTGTACTACCCGACCTTCTACGAGGGCCTTGAGCAGTCCCCGAACGTGATCTACACCGGCCAGGAGGCCACGCAGCAGATCATCGCCGGCCTCGACTGGGTGACGCGCGAGAAGGGTGCCAAGACCTTCTACCTGCTCGGCTCGGACTACATCTGGCCGCGCACCTCGAACAAGATTGCGCGCGCGCACATCGAGAAGTTCATGGAAGGCGCCAAGGTGGTGGGCGAGGAGTACTACCCGCTCGGCCACACGCAGTTCAACTCGGTCATCAACAAGATCCGCCTGCGCAAGCCGGACGTGATCTACGCCATCGTCGTCGGCGGCTCGAACGTCGCCTTCTACAAGCAGCTCAAGGCTGCCGGCATCGACATGACCGAGGAGAAGCCGCTCCTCCTCACTATCTCGGTGACCGAGGACGAGATCCGCGGCATCGGCGGCGAGAACATCGTGGGCGCCTATGCCTGCATGAAGTACTTCCAGTCGCT
>JBCBEP010000032.1:0-30719 GCA_038528605.1 Pseudomonadota bacterium | reverse complement strand
TCGAGCCGGGGGCCGCCATGGGCGTGGTCTTCACCGCGCTCTTCGCGGGCGGGGTCCTGCTCCTCGAGCAATCGGACACGTCGGACGTCCATCTCGACGTCGAGCATGCGCTCATGGGCAATCTCGAAAGCCTCATTTGGTTCGACGGTACCGGCTGGGCATCGCTGCTCGACCCCGAAGCGCTCGCCACCCTGCCCCACGAGCTCTGGCGCATGGCGGCCGCCTGTGCCGTCATCACGCTCCTCACGATCGTCTTCTGGCGCCCTCTCGCGCTCAGCACCTTCGACGAAAGCTTCGCCGCGAGCGTTGGCGTGCCCACTCGCGCCGTCGGCCTCGGCCTCGTCATCGCCGCCGCCCTAGCCGCCGTCGCCGCCTTCGACGCGGTGGGCTCGATCATCGTGATCGCGATGTTCATCTGCCCGCCCGCCACGGCCCGGCTGATGACCAACCGGCTCGGTCACCAGGTGGTCTGGAGCGTCGCCATCGCCGCCCTCTCCGCCGTGCTCGGCTACGTCGCCGCCGGCTACGGCCCCCTCTGGCTCGGCAGCGACCATGCGGTGAGCGCTGCTGGCATGATCGCGACCGTCTCGGGCCTCCTCCTCGCCATCGCCTGCCTCTGCGCCCCCCATCGTCGCCGCGTTGGCGAAGGGGCAGGCGCGGCCTGACCGCGGCCTGACGCGCTCTCAGCCCTTGCACTCAAGGCCCTCAGCGCTTCATAGGGCGGATGATGACCGGTGATCGGACCATAACGCGCGACGCGCTCGCGAAGGCTGCCCGCCTCTCGGTGGCGCCCATGATGGAGTGGACGGATCGGCACTGCCGCTTCTTCCACCGCCGCTTCTCCGCGCGCGCCCTCCTCTACACCGAGATGATCAACGCCGCGGGCCTCGTGAAGGGCGACGCAGGCTGGCTCCTCGACCACGACCCGGCCGAGCATCCGCTCGCGCTTCAGCTCGGCGGGTCCGAGCCTGAGATGCTGGCGCGGGCGACGGAGATGGCCGCTCCCCGTGGCTTCGCCGAGATCAACCTCAATGTCGGCTGCCCGTCGGACCGTGTGCAGTCCGGCCGTTTCGGCGCCTGCCTGATGCGCGAGCCCGACCTCGTGGGAGAGTGCGTGGCCGCGATGCTGGCGGCAGTAGGGCCATCGGGCCCGGAGATCACCGTGAAGTGCCGGATCGGCGTGGACGATCAGGACCCCGAGCGCGCCCTGCCGGCCCTTGTGGACCGCGTGGCGGAGGCCGGCATCCGCCGCATCATCGTCCATGCCCGCAAGGCCTGGCTCGACGGGCTGAGCCCGAAGGAGAACCGCACCGTCCCGCCGCTCGACTATGCGCTGGTCGGCCGCCTCGCGGCCGCGCGGCCCGGCCTCTCCATCGCGCTCAATGGCGGGCTCAGTACGCTGGCGGAAGCGCGAGCGGTCATGGCGGCCTATCCCGCCCTCAGCGGCGTGATGATCGGCCGCGCCGCCTACCACGACCCGGCCGAGATCCTCGGCGGCGCCGACGCGTTCATCGAGGGCCGGGCGCCGGATACGGCGGTAACGCCGGACGCGGCCGTGCGCGCCATGCTGCCCTATGTCGAACGCCACCTCGCCACCGGTGGGCGTCTCAACCAGATCACGCGCCACATGCTCGGGGCCTTCGCCGGCCGGCCCGGGGCCCGCGCCTGGCGGCGGATCCTGAGTGAGGAATCCGTCCGCGACGGTGCCGGGCCGGAGGTCATCGAACGCGCCCTCGCCGCCGTGGCGCCCGCGCCCGGCCGCGCCCCCTCGGCGGCGGCATGAACGCCGGTCAACCAGCGCCAGCCAAAACGGTGGACGACCCGCAGACCGTGCGCCACGCGCTGCTGACCCGCGGCTGGTATCGCTTCGGGCACGATCCCGTCCTCGCGCGCTGGGTGAGCGCCGTAACCCCCCATGCCCGTGCGATCGCTGAGGACCCGGAAGCGCAACAAGCCTGGCTCCGCTCCGGCGGCACCTGGTTCGCCGGGGTGAACATCCTGCCCAACGCGCCAGACGGATCGGTCGCGGCCACCGATGGCCGGCCCGCCGTGCCGCCCCTCGCAGGCCACGCAATCGGCTTTCTGCGTGAGAGCATGGGCCACGGCGCCCTGCCGCTCGACCGCGCGCAGCTCTCCATCTGCTATCCGGGCTACCCCGCCGCCCCTCAGCCCGACGAGAGCGAGGCGGCCTTCCGCTACCGCCGCAACCGCGACGCCGCGCATGTGGACGGCCTGGAGCGCGACGCCGCCCGCAACCGCCGTCTCGGCGAAGCGCATGCCTTCATCCTCGCGATCCCTCTGGCCGAGGCGGGGCCCGAGGCTGCGCCGTTCACGATCTGGGAGGGCAGCCACGAGATCATGCGCAGGGCGTTCCAGTCACGCCTAGCAGGCCTCCCCCGGGAAGCATGGTCGCGGCAGGACGTGACCGCCGCCTACACCGATGCCCGCCGCGAGGTATTCGAGAACTGCAGGCGCGTAACCCTCTCCGCCGCGCCGGGAGAGGCGTATATCGCGCACCGGCTCAGCCTCCACGGCGTCGCCCCCTGGGACGCGCCCGCAGGGGCGGATGCCTGGCGCCCGATCGTCTACTTCAGGCCCGAACTGCCGCCCCGTAGCGACGGGACGCCGGACTTCGAGGCGTGGCTAGACCTGCCGTGATCGGAACAGGAAGGCGGGCGCGAAGGCCTTAGCGGCTGCCGCTTTCAACGAGGCGCGTATCGTTCGCCCCCTGGCGCAGGAACAGCTTCTTGCCCTGGAAGCTGGTCTCGGAGAGCTGGTCGAGGAAGCTCATGCCAAGGAGGCCCATCTGAAGCCTTCCCGGATGCGCCACCGCCGCCTGCACATCGCGCACGATGATGTTGCCGACGCGGATCTCGCGAATCGTGATCGGCGCGACCGTGGACTTCCCGTTCGCGGTCATCACCGGCATGTGGAAGTCGAGCGCTGTCGGATCGATCCCGATTGTGGAGACCTGCTCATAGGGCAGCACCACCATGGTCGCACCGGTATCGACCATCAGCGTCATCGTCCGGCCGTTCACCACCGTATCGGCGCGGTAATGGCCGTCCCACGCACGCTCAAGCTGCTCCTCGGCGCCGGCGTTCGACAGGGCGACCGAGTGCAGCACCTCGCCGCGAATCTCAGCCAGACGGCCCTTCAGATCGTCCCGATCAAACCAGCAGGCGCCGATTGCCACCGCAACCGCCGACCACACTGCTGCGTTATGAGCGAGACGCCACTGGCCGCGGAAGAAGATCTGGCCGATTGCAACCAGAAGGAGACCGACAGCGATGATCCCCAGATAGAGCAGGCGCATCGTCGCCTCGGCCTCCACGGCCGAGCTCTCGATAGCCGGGTCGGTAAGGATAAAACCGGCGGCGATCACCAGTATCGCGACGAGTGGCCAGTGAACCATCTGATCCGCCCAGTTGCCTCAACCTCAATCCAGCGCGGCGCTTAGATGCCGGCCCCTACCGGGCTGCGCCGTCTGCTTCGGGAGGAACCCTAACACGATGCACGCCACCCTCCTAGGCTCCATCGCAATCATGGCGGTCTCAGGGCAGCGCGATGGAGCGGTCGTGAAAAGCGTGGGATAAGTCGAAGAAATTCGCCTCTAAGGCGACTCACTCCGGGACAGTCGAGGCCGGTGCATCCGCAGGCGCATGCCGGCGCCCATCCGTCCGGCGCCTGCCGCCACGGCGCGTTGCCGGACCCGCCTGACGGCCAGGCAGTTCGGCCATCACGGCGCGGCGTTCCTCGGCGCTCATGCGGGTCCAGCGCGCGATCTCGTCGCCCGTCCGGGCGCACCCTATGCAGAGCTTGGTTTCGGGATGAAGCATACAGATCTGCACACAGGGGCTTTCGATCGCCTCCCGCCGCCATACCGCGTCGCCGCTGCCCGACGTCTTGTCCATACTGCGCCCCACGCCCCTAGCCGGCCCCG
This sequence comes from Pseudomonadota bacterium, assembly GCA_038528605.1. Classification (GTDB taxonomy): domain Bacteria; phylum Pseudomonadota; class Alphaproteobacteria; order Rhodobacterales; family Rhodobacteraceae; genus Thermohalobaculum. The sequence continues at coordinate 26,776 of JBCBEP010000032.1, read as the reverse complement.
TTTTCGGGGTCCCGCGCCAGCACCGCAAGCCGGTCCAGCGCGCCTTGGAGGATAAAGGCAGCGGCCAGCTTGTCGATCACCTCGGCGCGACGCTTTCGGGAGGAATCCGCCTCCAGGAGCGCTCGTTCGGCCGCCACTGTGCTCAGCCGCTCGTCCCAGAACGCCACGGGGCCGAGGCCCTTCTCGACGAGATTGCGCGCAAAGGCCCGCGTCGCCTGCGCGCGCGGCCCCTCGCTGCCATCCATGTTGCGCGGCAGGCCGAGCACGATCCCCGCGACACTCCGCTTTGCCATATGCGCCGCCAGCGCCTCGGCATCCTGCGTGAATTTCCGGCGCTTGAGGGTCTCGAGGCCCGTCGCCGTCATACGCAACCCGTCGGAGACGGCGATGCCGATGGTCTTGGTCCCGAGATCCAGCCCCAGAAGCGCGCCGCGGCTGGCCGCGAACGCCGTCACATCCTCGTGGATCGCGGGGCGGGTGTCGCTCACTCCGCGATCACCCCGAGAACAAGCGCCCGCTCGCGTACGAAGCCTGCCTCCGCGCCGCGCAGCGCTTCCTGGCTGGCTGCATAGGCGCGGCGCGCATCGTCCATCTGCCCGAGATTGGCGTAGGACTGTACGAGCATGGCCCAGTCGTCCGGCCCGCCACCCTCCTCGAGCAGGCGCTCCTCCATGCCGGCCGCGCGGCTCGCCATGAAGGCCATGCGCCCCTCGGGGCTCATCGCCTGCACCGCGGCCGCCATGTCGGGGTCGACGCCGGCGGGAACACCGGCGGGCGGCGGCAGCAGCGCCGGGTCGATGCCCGCAGGCGCAGGCCCGGCGCCCGGCGCGCCCGCCGCCCGCGCCTCGGCCAGCACCTCGCGCAGGAACGGCATCCAGGGTGCATCGGGCGGGCTCTCGCGCTCAAGCCGCGCCCAAAGGCCGAACGCTTGCTCCTCCATCCCGGTCTGCAGCAGCACGAGGCCCGCATAATACCGCGCCACCGGCAAGTTCGGATCGCGTTCGAGCGCCTTAGCAATGCTGTCCTCCGCCCGGGGGGAGACATAGCCGCCCGCCGCTAGGATCATCGCCTCGGCCCGCGCGGCGTGGAGATCCGCCGGGGCGGCCTCCCCCTCGAGGGCGATCAAACGGTCGAGCACCGGCCAGGCCTCAGCGAAGCGCCCCTGGTTCATCAGCGCGTTGGCGAGCAGGCGGTTGCCGCGCAGATCGTCCGGCCGCTCCGCGACGACGGCCTCGAGCTGCTCGACGAGTTCGGCGTACTCCGCGTCGCCCGACGGACGGCGGGGCCCGTCGGCGCTCTGGGCGCGGGCCGCAGCCTCCGCCTCCGCCTGCGTCGGGCGCTCGGCCCGCGCCTCGGCCCTGAGGTCGCGCTCGGCCAGCGGCCGGTCCGCCTCCCCCGGCGCGCCGATCGCAAAGTAGAGCGCCCCTGTCAGCAACGGCGTCGCGACAGCGGCGGCGAGCGCGAGTTTCCGGCTCATCTCTCCCGGCGCACGCCCCGCTTCAGCGTCACCGCCCGCTTCCGCCCGCTTCGCCGCAGCGATCAGCCGCCGCGCGATTTCGGCCTTCGCGCCTTCCGCTTCGCGGGCGGTGATCACGCCGCGCTCCACGTCCCGGTCAAGCTCCGCCAACTGGTCTCTGTACAGCGCCGCGTCGGTCGCATCGCGCGAGGGCAGCGCGGCGCCGCCCCCCATCATGATAGGGCGGAGCACCGCGAGAAGCGCGAGGGAGGCCACGAGGCCCGCGACAAGGAAGAACCACAGCATACCCGGCAGATACTGGCCGCGTCGCCCTGCCGCAATGCCTGGGCGGGCAATGTCGCGCGAGCGCGGCCAAGCGGCGCAATCCTGCCGACAGCGCCGGGGCTTCGGCGCTAAGCGCTGCCATGCTAGAGTTGCAGGGCGAAATGCGTATTCACGCGCGAAACCGCCGCAGATCGCCGCTCGGGAGGCCGATGATGAGAAAATACTCCGCTTTCGCCGTCGCTCGCGAGGCTGCGCGTTATCATCAAGGCTGGGAACGTGCCTGGCCGGACCCCGAGCCGAAACGTCACTACGATGTGATCATCGTGGGTGCGGGCGGCCACGGCCTCGCCACGGCCTACTACCTCGCCAAGGAACATGGCATTCGCAATGTCGGCGTGCTCGAGAAGGGCTGGCTCGGCGGCGGCAACACCGGGCGCAACACCACCATCATCCGTTCGAACTACCTGCAGCCGCCCTCGGCCGCGATCTACGAGCTCTCGCGGAGCCTCTACGAGGACCTCAGCCAGGAGCTGAACTTCAACCTGATGTTCAGCCCCCGCGGCGTGCTGATGCTGGCGCAGACCGAGCACGAGCTCCGCGCCTGGAAGCGGACCGAGCATGCCAACCGCCTCGCCGGCATTGCCAGCGAGTGGGTGAACCCCAACCGGGTGAAAGAACTCGCCCCCATCATCAATATCGACGGTCCGCGCTATCCCGTCCTCGGCGGCCTGTTCCAGGCCCGCGGCGGTACCGCCCGCCACGATGCGGTGGCCTGGGGCTATGCCCGCGCCGCCTCCGCCCTCGGCGTCGACATCCTGCAGAAGACCGAGGTGAAGGGCGTCGACGTCTCGAACGGCAAGGTCATGGGCGTGCAGACCACGCGCGGCCCCATCACCTGCGACAAGCTCTGCATCGTCGTCGCCGGGCATTCGGGCGTGCTGGCGGACATGGCGGGCTTCCGCCTGCCGGTGGAGAGCGTGGCGCTGCAGGCCCTCGTCTCCGAGCCCATCAAGCCCTGCCTCGACATCGTGGTCATGGCCAACACCGTGCACGGCTATATGAGCCAGTCCGACAAGGGCGAGCTCGTGATCGGCGGCGGCGCGGACGGGTTCAACAACTACACCCAGCGCGGCAGCTTCCAGCATATCGAGGAGACGGTGCGCGCGCTCTGCGAGACCTTCCCCATCATCAGCCGCCTCAAGATGCTGCGCCAGTGGGGCGGGATCGTCGACATGACCGGCGACCGCTCCCCAATCATCAGCCGCACCCCGGTGGACGGGGTGTTCATCAACTGCGGCTGGGGCACGGGCGGCTTCAAGGCGATCCCAGGCTCGGGCTGGGCCACGGCAGGGCTGGTCGCGAAGGGCGCGGACCCCATCGCCGACCCCTTCAGCCTCGAGCGCTTCCGCGAAGGCCGCATGATCGACGAAAGCGTCGCCGCCGCCGTCGCCCACTGACCGCGGCCGGCGCTGGTTGTGACGATCCTTACATTTTGGAAGGGCGTTTCGTTGCACATTCAGCTGGTGCCTAGCAGCGATTGAAGCCCCATTGATGTTGAACCTCAGCGCCATTCAAACCGATGCCTTCGCCCAGCACCTCGCCGGGCTCTATCGGGACCATTACCCAGCGCCGGCGCCCGACCATGGGCCGCTGATCGCGGAGGTCGCGCGCTCCGCGCTCGACCAGATCGCCGCCTCGGACGCACCCTATCACGATGCGGAGCACACCATGCTCGTCACGCTCGTGGGGGTGGAGATCGCGCGGGGGCGGCTGCTCGTCGAGGGCATGAGCGCGGATGACTGGGTGCATTACGTCGTGGCGCTGCTGCTTCACGATATCGGCTACGTCCATGGCGCCTGCAGCGGGGATACGGGCTGCACCGCCATCACCGGGCCCGAGGGCGCGCATGTGGCCCTGCCCCGCGCGGCGACGGACGCGTTCCTCGCGCCCTGGCACGTGGCCCGCGGGCAGATCTATGTGCGCGAGCGCTTCGCCGATCACCCGGTGCTGTCGGCCGAGCGCCTGGCCCGCGCCATCGGCTTTACACGCTTCCCCGTCCCGCCCGAGCCCGCCTATCAGGAGACGGAGAGCGAGCCTGCGTTGCTCCGCGCGGCGGACTTCATCGGCCAGCTCGCGGACCCGGCGCGCGAGCGCAAGATCGCGGCGCTCTTCCACGAACTGACGGAGACGGGTCTCGCCCCCAGCCTCGGCTACCGGACGGTCGAGGATATGCGGGCCGATTGCGGCGCCTTTTTCCGGGACGATATCGCCCCCTGGATCGGCCATGCCGCGAGTTGCCTCGGCCGCACGCCCGAGGGCCGGCAATGGCTCGATTCGCTCTACACCCAGCTCTCCCGTGCGGCCGCGCCGGGGCAGCCGAGCCGCCTTGCCAGCTGACCCCTAGTCTGCCCCGGCCTGCACCTCGTCCAACCCGAGGGCGAGGTAGGCGCCCAGCGCGGCGAGCGCGGCGGAGAGCGCCAGCACCGCCGCGGGCCCCGCAGCATCCGCCAGCAGGCCGAGCAGCCCACCCGCCAGCAGCACGATACCGATGACCGTGTTGGCCAGCGCCGTGTGCCCTGCCCGGGTCTCCCGTGTCGCCATGTCCGTAAGGTGCACCTTCCGGCCCTGGCGCACGCCGCCATAGGCGAGTTGCGCGAGAAACATCAGCGCCACGGCCCCGCTCAGCCCGCCGAGCCCGCCGGTGAGAAAGCCGAGCGCCGCGCCCACCCCCAGCACCAGCGCCGAAAGCCCGCCCGCAGCGATCAGCGCCCAGCGGCTGGACCGGTCCGCAACACGCCCCCAAAGATAGCCGGAACTGATGGATGCCGCAGCGGAAGCGAGCACCAGCGGTCCGAGACTGGCCAATCCCGGCGGCTCCGATGCCCCCATCCTCCCCTGCTCCGCCATCACGAGAAAGGGCGGCGCCAGCGCCGTGACGGTCAGGCAGCCGCGCACGGCGATGAAGCGGCGTAGCGCCGCGTCCTGTCGCAGCGGTGCGAGCAGGGTGCGCAACGCCTCGCCCCGCGTATGCTCCGTCTCGCGCGCGATCTCGTCGAGGGTCAGGAACACGGCGGCCGCGGCCAGCCAGGCAAGGCCCGCCAGCACCGCAGCACCGGCAACCGTGGTCACCGTGAGCGGCAACACCCCCGTCGCCAGGCCGGCCCCGAAGGCGAAGACCGCGGCGGCCGCGATGCTGGTGCCGGCCCCGGTCACCGCCCCGCGGCGTCGCTTGGGCACACTGTCCGCGACCGCATCCTTGTGGCTGAGCGAGCAGGCCGCCCGCGCGACCGACAGCAGTGCGAGCGCCGCAACCACCGCCAGCCCACCGGCCGCGCCATCAAGGCTGAGCGCCGCGAGGGCGATAGCGATGGCCGCAAGGCCCTGGATCGCCGCGCCCGCCGCCCAGAAGCGCTTGCGCCCCGGCAGCCGCTGCAGCACGCGCGCCAGCGCCAGCTGCGGCAGCAGCGCCCCCGCCTCCCGCACCGGCACGAGTGCACCGATCAGCGCGCCCTGGGCGCCCATCGCGCCCAACAGCCAGGAGAGCACGAGCTTCGGGTCGAGTAACCCGTCCGCCAGCTTGTTGAGCGTCTGCGCCGCCACATGGCGCAGGCCGTTGCGCGCCTCGGCCTCCCCGGGCATCTCGTCGGCCCCGGTGAGGCGGGCGTAAAGGGCGGTTTCGGACATCGCGGCTCCTCTCGCGCCGGATGATGGCGCGGCAGGCGTCCGCGCCCAGCCTCGGTCCGAAACCGCCGCTGCGTCAGTCGAGCTGATAGCCCGGCGTCGACTTCGAGATGGCGATCTCGTCCGCATCCATCTCCGCCTCGATCGGCTCGAAAAGCGGCGTGGAGAGATAGCGCTCGCCCGTATCCGGCAGCATGCACAGGATCACGGTGCCCGGTTCCGCCTTCGCCGCGATGTCCATGGCGATGGCGAAGGTCGATCCGCCGGAGATGCCCGTGAAGATCCCCTCCATCTGCGCAAGCTTGCGCGACCAGGCGATGCCGTCCGCCCCCGCCACCGGCACAAGATCGTCATAGAGCTTGTTGTCGATCGCCTCCTGCAGCACCCAGGGGATGAAATCCGGGGTCCAGCCCTGGATCGGGTGCGGCTCGAAATTCGGGTGCCCTTCGGTGGGCTGGTGCGCCTCGTTGCGGGTGTTGACGTAGCCCGAGGCGACGATCTGGGCGTTGGACGGCTCCGAGAGGATGATCTTCGTCTCCGGCCGCTCCCGCCGCAGCACGCGGCCCACGCCGGAAACCGTGCCGCCGGTGCCGTAGCCGGTTACCCAGTAATCCAGCCGGTCGCCCTCGAAATCCGCCAGGATCTCCCGCGCGGTGGTGTTCTCGTGGATCGTAGCGTTGGCCGCGGTCTCGAACTGGCTTGCGAGGAACCAGCCATTCGCTTCGGCAAGCTCCTTGGCCTTCTGGTACATGCCGAAGCCCTTCTTGGCGCGCGGTGTCAGCACCACTTTCGCGCCCAGAAAGCGCATGAGCTTGCGCCGCTCGATCGAGAAGCTGTCCGCCATCGTCACCACCAGCGGGTAGCCCTTGGCGGCGCAGACCATCGCAAGGCCGATGCCGGTGTTGCCGGAGGTCGCCTCCACCACGGTCTGCCCCGGCTTGAGGGCGCCGGTGCGCTCGGCCTCCTCGATGATGTTCATCGCGAGCCGGTCCTTCACGCTGGCGCCGGGATTGAAGAACTCGGCCTTCACGTAGACGCGCACACCCTCGGGCGCGAGGCGGTTGATGCGGATGCAGGGCGTGTTGCCGACCGTGTCGAGCACGCTGTCGTGCAGCCTGCCGAGGCCGGCGGTGGTGCGAGCGGTCTGCGGCGTTTCCAGGGGTGCCATGGCATCCTCCATTTTGCTGTGCCGGGCTGTGGTTGAGGTTGTCTTACCCCAGCAGCGGGCAAATGCGCCGCAAAAATCGGCACCACGCCCCGGCCATACCCCGCCCATACCACTCCCCTGGGGCAGGGCGATCACCCGCTGCAAAACGGAAAAGCCTTCCAGATCACGCAACTAGCGGTTGGATTGACATATGGGCAAAGCCGCATGTGTGAACGTTGACAAAAAACCTGAACAAAACCAGCGATTTGTTGAGATCATGACAGAAAGCGGCTACGCAAGAAAAGAACCAGAGCGTGGGGGTGTCGTGCCTCCGAACGCCGATATCGGGAGGAGCCGAGATGAACGACCAGACTCCGAACCGCGTGCCTGTGCCGGGCGACCTGGCCGCAACCGCGCATATCGATGCCGCCAAATACGCGGAGATGTACAAGGCCTCCGTCGACAACCCGGACGCGTTCTGGGGCGAGCACGGCAAGCGCATCGACTGGATCACGCCTTACACCAAGGTGAAGAACACCTCGTTCGACTACCACAACATCTCGATCAAGTGGTTCGAGGACGGCGAGCTTAACGTCTCTGCCAACTGCATCGACCGGCATCTGGCCGAGCGCGGGGACGATGTGGCGATCCTCTTCGAGGCGGACGAGCCCGGCAACCACGAGCACATCACCTACAAGAAGCTCCACGAGGAGGTCTGCCGCTTTGCCAACGTCCTGAAGGCCATGGGCGTGGAGAAGGGCGACCGTGTGGTGCTCTACATGCCGATGATCCCGGCGGCGGCCTATTCCATGCTTGCCTGCGCGCGCATCGGTGCCATCCATTCCGTGGTCTTCGGCGGCTTCTCGCCCGATGCGCTGGCGGACCGGGTGAACGGCTGCGAGGCGAAGATCGTCGTCACGGCCGACCAGGCGCCGCGCGGCGGGCGGAAGACGCCGCTCAAGGCCAATGTCGACAAGGCGATGGCGAAGTGCGGCGACGACGTGAAGGTGCTGGTCGTCACGCGCACCGGCGCCGACCTGCCGATGCAGGAGGGCCGCGACTTCCGCTACGAGGACGAGGCCGCGAAGGTCTCCGCCGAGTGCGACCCGGTGCCGGTGGATGCGGAGCACCCGCTCTTCATCCTCTACACCTCAGGCTCCACCGGGAAGCCGAAGGGCGTGGTCCACACCTCCGGCGGCTACCTCGTCTACGCCTCGATGACCCATGAATACGTCTTCGACTACAAGCGCGGGGACGTGTTCTGGTGCACCGCCGATGTGGGCTGGGTCACCGGCCACAGCTACATCGTCTACGGGCCCCTCGCGAACGGCGCGACTACGCTGATGTTCGAGGGCGTGCCCACCTATCCCGATGCCGGGCGCTGCTGGCAGGTCTGCGAGACCCATGGCGTGAACCAGTTCTACACGGCGCCCACGGCGATCCGCGCCCTCATGGGGCAGGGGAACGAGTTCGTCACGAAATACGATCTCTCCTCGCTCCGCATCCTCGGGACCGTGGGCGAGCCCATCAATCCAGAAGCCTGGCGCTGGTACAACGATATCGTTGGCAAGGGCCGCTGCCCCATCGTCGACACCTGGTGGCAGACGGAGACCGGCGGGCATCTCATCACGCCGCTGCCGGGCGCGATCGACGCGAAGCCCGGCTCGGCCACCATGCCCTTCTTCGGCGTCCAGCCCGCGGTGCTCGACCCGCAGAACGGCACGGTGATCGAGGGCAACGGCGTGGAGGGCGTGCTCGTGATCGCCGATAGCTGGCCCGCGCAGATGCGCACGGTCTGGGGCGACCATGAGCGCTTCGTCAGCACCTATTTCGAGCAGTACAAAGGCTACTACTTCTCGGGCGACGGCTGCCGGCGCGACGAGGACGGCTACTACTGGATCACGGGCCGCGTGGACGATGTGATCAACGTCTCGGGCCACCGCATGGGCACGGCGGAGGTGGAGAGCGCGCTGGTGAGCCATCCGGCCGTGTCGGAGGCCGCGGTGGTGGGCTACCCGCACGAGGTGAAGGGCCAGGGCATCTACTGCTACGTGACCCTGATGTCGGGCCACGATCCCTCGGACGAGCTTCTGAAGGAGCTGCAGGCCCATGTGCGCAACGAGATCGGGCCCATCGCGAAGCCCGACGTGATCCAGTGGGCGCCCGGCCTGCCCAAGACCCGCTCGGGCAAGATCATGCGCCGCATCCTGCGCAAGATCGCCGAGAACGAGACCGGGAGCCTCGGCGACACGTCGACGCTCGCCGACCCGGCGGTGGTCGACGACCTGATCGAGAACCGCGCGGTCAAGTAAGGTGCGGTGACCCCATGCCAGCCGCTCAGCGCAAGCGGGCGGCTGGCAAAGGGAAGGCCGTGGCGGCCGGTTGCTCTCCGGAAGTGCACCTCGGCAAAGCCTGTTGGCCATGCCCGCCCCCTCCCGCGTCAGCATTGCGCCCGTTGGGTGAACGATCCCCGAATGCGCGCGTGTCGATCCCGTACGATTGCTAGAAGCCGAGGAAGAGCAGGCCCCCGGCCGTGCCGCTGACGAAGACGACGCTGCCCACGGCGGCCGCGGCCCCGGTGAGCGCGCCGAAGGCCCCGCCGAGAATGATGATCTGCGCGATCTCGAAGGGGGTCAGCACGCGGACGGAGGGGTCGATATCCGGGCGCGCGACGATCCAGGGCGCGCGCCGGCACGTCACCTCGCGGCCCGAGAGCAGGGGACGCGGATCCACCAGGGCCTCGTCCCCGCCGAAGAGCGTGGCGAAGCGCGCGAGTTCCGCCGTGTCCGGCACTGTCCCGCCCGCGAGCACCGCGCGCTCCCCGCTTGCATCCACGGTGAGCGTCAGCCGGCCGAGATAGAGGGGCGCGGGCGGGGCGCCCGTGCCGTCCCCCGGCCCGACGGCGAGGCCGAGGGGGCCGCAATCGAACCCCGCGACGCCCGCGATGCGGTATGCGCCGGGCGGCAGGGCATGGACCGAGAGCGCGTCGTCGAGAAAGGCGAGAAGGCCGAGCCCCGGCTGCCCCTGCCGTTTCAGGAGCAGGACGCCGGCCCCGGCGGGGTCGAGCAGTTCCTCCGGCGGGTTCTCCACCGCGATCTCGACGCCCACGAGGCGCGTGCCGCGTGGCGGCTGGATCGGCTCGCCGGCATTGATCGGCGCGCCCTCCCCGGACGCGGCCGGTGCCGGCCCGGGCTCCGATGCGCGCGGGTTCACCACGCCCTCGGGCGGTGGCGGTGTCATGCAGGCGGTCAAGGCCAGCGTGAGTGCGAGGGATACCGCCGCCGTGCGAGCCCTCAACTCCAACCCCTGTCGCCCAGCCATCGCCCTCTCCCGCCGCTCGCCGTATCAGGCACGTGCGCGCGGCCGGGGACAACGAAAAAGCACGGGGAAGAGGCCAGGCGCCGCCCGCTCAGAGAACGGCCGTGAGGGCAAAGAAGACGACGAAGGGCGCGAAGACCGGCAGGCTGCCCACGGCGATAGGCATGAGCAGGCTGCGCCAGTAGGGCCGGCCCCTTGGGAAGCGGGTCATGCCATGATCGGCCCTCGGGCGGCGCATATCGGTCGCGCGCCTGATCTCCTCCCGCGTCAGCGCCTGGCCGCGCGCCAGCGCCCGCTCCACCGCCCGTTCCGCCGCCATGCGCCGCGCCACGGCCGCGAGGTATGGGGGCGAAAGCGACTTCTCCTCCGCCCGCTCCCGCCAAGCCTCATGCCGAAGCTTCAGAAGGGCGGAGACATTGGGGTGCAGCCCGTCCGGCCCCGCAGGCGCCCGCTCTCGCCTCAGCAACAGGCGTGCCCTCGAGACATGGGGCACCGAGAGAAACCGCTCAGCCATGCGCACCTCCCTATCCGACCGGAAAACAAGGAGATGACACGATCATGGTGAAGTCGAGGCTAAAGGCGCATCCGTTTCATCACGCCGCAGGGAGCGCGGTCAGGCGACCCGCGCCCCGCCCGCATCGATCATCAGGCTCCCGTCTTCCTTCGCGAAGGGGCCGGCGGGCCAGCGGTCGAGCAGGTCCAGCACCACTTCGGAGGGGCGGCAGAGGCGGACACCCTTCACGGTGCAGACGATCGGTCGGTTCACCAGCACCGGATGCTCCAGCATCGCGTCGAGCAGCACTTCGTGGCCCACGCTCTCGTCGAGCAGCCCCAGCGCTTCCGCGGGGCTCTTCGTGGTGCGCAGGGCGGTGCGCGGCGTAAGCCCGGCCGCGGCGAAGAGGGCGAGGAGCTGCGGGCGCGTCCATCCCGTTTCGAGATACCGGATCACCGTGGGGCTGTAGCCTGCCGCCTCGATCACCGAGAGCACGTTGCGCGATGTTCCGCAGTCCGGGTTGTGATGGATGACGACGTCCACGCTCAGCCCTCCCTCTCGGCCTCGGCTTTCTTCCAGGGCGCCTCGCGCAGGAACCAGCCGCAGGCATAGGCGGCGAGCGCTGCGCCAATGAGCTCGGCGGCAACAAAGCCCGGCAGATCGAGAGGCCGGATGCCGGAGAAGGTGTCGGTAAAGCTGCGGGCGATGGCGACGGCGGGGTTCGCGAAGCTCGTCGAAGCCGTGAACCAGTAGGCCGCGGTGATGTAGAGGCCGACGAGCCATGGGACGGCCTCCGCCCGCGCCTTCAGCCCGGTGAAGATGATGGCCACCAGCCCGAAGGTCGCCACCACCTCCGCGAACCATTGCGCCGGGCCGGTGCGCACCGTGCCGGAGGCGCCGAGGGGGGCGAGCTCGAACATGAGATGCGCCACGGCCGTGCCTGCGATGCCGCCGGCGATCTGCGCGGCGACGTATCCCAGAGCCTCCCGCTGCGCGATCGCACCGCGAAGCCAGAAGGCGAAGGTGACGGCCGGGTTGAAATGCGCGCCGGAGACCGGGCCCAGCACCGTGATCAGCACCACCAGGATCGCGCCCGTGGGGATGGTGTTGCCCAGAAGGGCGAGCGCCATGTCCTCCGTCAGCCGCTCCGCCATGATGCCGGAGCCGACGACCGTGGCGACGAGGAACCCGGTGCCGACCGCCTCGGCCGCCAGGCGGCGGGAATAGTCGGCATCCATGGCGTGCTCCTCGGCTGATCATTCTCCCAGACGCACGGATACCGGTGCCGGGCGGGGCACGGAAGGCACCGGGCGCAAGCGTCATCAAAAATTCAACGCGCGCCCGCGCTCACGGCCGGCGAAAGCGGCGCTCGCTGGCCGGGAGTTGACAATCGCGCCTCCGCCCGCCCATGCAAGCCTGCCCAGCCCGCCGCGCGGCCATCCCGCCGGCACCGTCCGCAGCCCAGCGGCCCCGCCCCCCGGCGCGCGCCGCCTGCTCCAGCCGAGGCCGCCGCGTGTTCCACCGCGATCCGCTCGCCCTGCAGGGTCAACGCATCGGCCTTCTCGGCGGCTCCTTCGATCCGCCCCATGCGGGCCATGTGCACATCACCCGCTGGGCGCTGCGCACCTTCGAGCTCGATCAGGTGTGGTGGGTGGTGAGCCCCGGGAACCCGCTCAAGAAGCGCGGGCCGGCGGAGATGGGCCGCCGCCTCGCCGCCTGCCGCGCCATGCTACGCCACCCGCGCGTGGCGGTGACGGATATCGAGGCCCGCCTCGGCTGCCGCTACACCGCCGACACGCTTGAGCGCATCGCCACACGCTACCCGGGCACCCGCTTCGCCTGGCTCATGGGGGCGGACAATCTCGCCGGCTTCCACCACTGGGAGCGCTGGGAGTGGATCATGGGCCATTTCCCGATCGGCGTGCTCGCGCGGCCGGGGGAGCAGCTCCATGCCGGCCTCTCCCCCGCCGCCCGCCGCTTCGCCCCCTGGCGGCTTCGCCAGCACGAGGCGGCGAGGCTCGCCGAAGGGCCGACGCCGCGCTGGGCGCTCCTCACTGGGGCGATGTCTGCCGAAAGCTCCACCGCCATCCGCGCAACGGGGCGCTGGCCGTGAGCGGCAGTGCGTGCCGGGAGGCGACGGGACGTCATTGCTTGCAAAGCGCCCCGGCGTCTGACAGCTTTTTGTTGGCGGCGCTTTGGGGGAAAGGCGGCGTGAGGAGTGTCATGCGGCTGGGGTGGTCAGCGGTAGCGGGAACAACGGGTGCGGCCCGGCTTCTGGGCGCGGCTCTCATGCTGTGCGCGCTCGCCGGCGGGGTGCCCGATACCGGTGCCCGCGCGGAGACGGCCTCTCAGGCCTCGGCAGCAGGGGTTTCGGCGCCCGAGACACTGGCACCGCAGACGGTGGCGCGCCGGCCCGCCCCACGGCCCGACGAGGTGCCCCCACCCCCGCCCGCCACGCTCGAGATGGCACGGCGCGCCCGGGTCAGCGGGCAGATCGGCTGGCTGGTGGCGGATATCGACACTGGCGAGGTGATCGATGCCGCCGGCGCCCATCACGGCTTCGCTCCCGCTTCCGTCGCCAAGCTGCCCACCGCCGCCTTCGCGCTCGAGAAGCTCGGGGCGGATCATCGCTTCACCACCCGCCTTCTTGCCCGGGGTACCGTCGCGAACGGCGTGCTGACGGGCGATCTGGTGCTTGAAGCGGGGGGCGACCCGGAACTCGACACCGATGCGCTGGCGCCCCTTGCCTCCGCCATCGCCGCTGCCGGTATCAGGCGGGTCGAGGGCGCGGTGCGGCCCGATCTCGGCGGGCAGGCGGAGATCGCGGCGATCATGGCGGCCCAGCCCGCGGACGCGCCCTATAACCCCGCCGTCTCGCCGCTCACGCTCAATTTCAACCGCGTGCGCCTCGAATGGCCGCGGCGGGCGAAGGCGGCGGATGTGAGGGTCACGGCCCATGCCACCAATCTGCGTCCCCTCACGGATGCGGTGCGCGTGGGCTCGGCTCCCAAGCTGCCCTCGGCGCTGATGCACAGCTACGCGGAGGACCATGAGCACTGGGACATCGTGGAGGTGGCCCTCCGCCGTAAGGGTGCGCGCTGGCTGCCCGTCCGCCGCCCGGCCATCTACGCCGCGAGCGTGCTGGCAGACCTCGCGGGCACGAAAGGCGTCGAGGTGGCAGGCGGCGCGGTTGACGGTGGAGCGGGTGGGCTGGACGCGACCGCCGTTGCCTCGCTCGCCCCGCTCAGCGGTGACGCGGCCGCGCCTGGCCGGCTGATCGCCACCCATGAGAGCCGGCCGCTGGCCGGAATTCTGCGCGAGATGCTGCGCTACTCAACGAATATCACGGCCGAGCTTTGCGGGGTGGCGGCGGCGGGGGCGCCGGCCAGTGGGGCGCTCGAGGCCTCGGCCGGCGCGCTCAACGCCTGGGCGGCGGAGCGCGGGGGGTTCGAGGCCGGGGATCCGGGCTTCCGGCTCGCGAACCATTCCGGGCTGAGCCTCCGCTCCCGGGTGAGCCCCGCGCGGCTCGTCCAGCTTCTGCAGGCCGTGGCACTGGCGCCCGCACCGGCGGAGACGGTGGACGACCGCCTGCCACCGGGCGTGGCGCAGCTTCTCCGCCCCCACAACATCGCGGCGAAGAACGTGGCTTTCGATTACGCCAACACGGCCGTGGCCGCGAAGACCGGCACGATGCATTTCGTGCGTGGGCTCGCAGGGTATGTGACGACGCCGAAAGGCCGGCGGCTGGCCTTCGCGGTCTTCGCCAACGACCTCGCGCGCCGCGACCAGGGGGAGTACGGCGCGCGGAGCTGGGCGAACCGCGCGCGGAACCTGGAACGCGCGCTGATCCGCGAATGGGTCCTGCTCGCCGATGCGGGCGCCGAGGCCTCCCGATGACCCCCAAGTAAGCGGCATCGCGGCTGGTCGCCGCGATACTTTATGGTGGTCGCTGCTGGACGGAGTTCGGATCACCCCTCGCGCAGGCGCAGGTTCCGGAGGCTATCGTGGCAGGGGCTGGGGAGGAGCCTCGGGGGCTCCTGCGCGAGCGTGTCGGAAGCCCGGGCCGCGTCAACCACAAGCCGGCTGTGCCGGTCGCTTCGCGATGGTTGACCCGGCCCGGCCTCCGGGAGAACTGGCTTCAGCTCCGCGGCTCGATGCGCTGGTGACGGGCGCGGGCGCCCCGTTCGATGGCGGCCGAGGCGAGGCGGCCCACGCGCAGGTCGTAGCGGATCATCTCGAGGAGCTTCATCTCCGTCTCGTCTACCCCGCCATCGGCGGCCGCCACATCGCAGGCGAAGGCATAGGCCGTCTCGCGCAGATGGTCCGGCAGCGCGTCCTCGACGAGGCCGATGAGCGCGTCGAGCCCGTCTTCCTCCTCCAGGAGGTCGGCGACCATGGCGGAGACGTTGCGGATCCGGTCCGTGTCGTAGCCGTGGAAGACCGGGAGCTGGCGCACCGTGCCGGTGATCCAGTCGAGCTCGCTGTCGGTGATCTTCTCGTCGGCCGCCGCCACGGCGATCATCGTCGCGATAAGGGCGTCCTGCGGGCTCAGCGGGTCGGGCATGATCGTCGGCTCCTTCGGGTGTCGCGGCGGACGCTAGACGCCCGGCCCGCGGCTGGCAACCGGCAGTGCTGCGCGAAGGCCGTGTACCGGCCCGTGGCGCCCGGCCAGAAGGCGGATCGGTTGACGAGGAGGGGCCGGAGAGGCGAAGACCCGCGCCACCGGGCACAGCGCCCGAGGGAGATGCCACCATGACCGAGCCGCTGCGCGACACCGCCCCTGCCGCCCTCGACGACGCGCTGAAAGAAGCCGCGCGCGAGGCCAAGGCCTGGCCGTTCGAGGAGGCGCGGAAGCTTGCGAAACGGCTGGAGAAGCACCCACCCAAGAACGATTATGTGCTGTTCGAGACAGGCTACGGCCCTTCGGGCCTGCCCCATCTCGGCACCTTCGGCGAGGTGGCGCGGACCACCATGGTGCGCCGGGCCTTCGAAGCGCTGTGCCCGGGGGTTGCGACGAAGCTGATCTGCTTCTCGGACGATCTCGACGGCATGCGCAAGGTGCCCGAGAACGTGCCGAACCCCGAGGCCCTGCGCGAGCACCTGCAGCGCCCGCTCACGGCAGTGCCGGACCCCTTTGGGACGCATGAGAGCTTCGGCGCCCATAACAATGCCCGGCTGAACGCGTTCCTCGACACCTTCGGCTTCGACTACGCATTCATCTCCGCCACCGAGTTCTACCGCACCGGCCGGTTCGACGAGACGCTGAAGCGCGCCGCCGAGCGCTACGACGATATCATGGCCGTCATGCTGCCCACCCTCGGGGAGGAGCGGCAGGCCACCTATAGCTGCTTCCTGCCGATCAGCCCCAAGACCGGCCGGGTCCTTTATGTGCCGATGAAGCATGTGGATGCGAGCGCCCACACGGTCACCTTCGACGACGAGGACGGGGAGGAGACCACGATCCCGGTCACCGGCGGCAACGTGAAGCTCCAGTGGAAGCCCGATTTCGGCGCCCGCTGGGCCGCCCTCGGCGTGGATTTCGAGATGTTTGGCAAGGACCATGCCTCGAACGCGCCGATCTACGACCGGATCTGCGAGGTCCTCGGCGCACCGGCACCCGAGCACTACATCTACGAGTTGTTCCTCGATGGGGACGGCCAGAAGATCTCGAAGTCCAAGGGCAACGGGCTCGCGATCGAGGAATGGCTCCGCTACGCCGCACCCGAGAGCCTCGCGCTCTACATGTTCCAGAAGCCGCGTACGGCGAAGCGGCTGCATTGGGACGTGATCCCGCGCATGGTGGACGAGTACCACCAGCATCTCCGCGCCTATGCCGGCCAGGAGACGGACAAGCAGCTCGCCAACCCGGTCTGGCACATCCATGGCGGCACCCCGCCCGAGAGCCAGATGCCGGTGCCGTTCTCGATGCTGCTGAACCTCGCCTCCGCCGCCTCGGCCGAGAACAAGGAGCAGCTCTGGGGCTTCATCCGCCGCTATGCGCCCGAGGCGAGCCCGGAGACGCATCCCCAGCTCGATGCCGCAGCCGAAGGGGCGGTGCGCTACTTCGAGGACAAGGTGAAGCCCACCAAGGCCTTCCGGGCACCCACCGAGAAGGAGCGCGCGGCGCTCGAGGACCTTGCCGGCCGGTTGCGCAGCACGGACGAGACGGCGGCCGAGGCGCTGCAGGACATCGTCTTCGCCGTCGGCAACGAACATGGCTTCGAGCCGCTGCGGGACTGGTTCAAGGCAATCTACGAGGTCCTGCTCGGGGCCTCCCAGGGCCCCCGCTTCGGCGGCTTCGTCGCGCTCTATGGCGTGGCGGAAACGGTGGCGATGATCGAAGAGCGCCTGGCCTGAACGAAGCGCCGCCCCGATCGTTCGATCGGGGCGGCTTCCTTCTCTCGGCCCTTCAGGGGCGCGTCTCAGACCCCGCGTATGCGGGCCGAGAAGATCTCGATCACCTGCCGCCGCTCGCTGTCGGAGAGCGCGCGGTCGACGAAGAGCCCGCCGAACCATATCAGCTCCGCATCCGCCCCAAGGCCACTGCCCTGAACGAGCACGCCGTCAAGGGTCGGCGTGAAGGGCCCGGCACGGCCACCGAAGATCGGGATCTCCGCCTCGTCGCCGAAGGGCGAGACACGCCACAGCTTCATATCGACGCCATCTTTCACGCTCACGCGAATGTCCCGCGCGGGCCCGCCGGCGACGATGTTGTCGCCCAGCCGGAAGTCGAAACCGTTCAGGCTCGGCGTGTTCGAGAACACGTGCTGCGTACGCGTGGCGAATGCCGTGAAGCCGGAAGACGTCAAGCTGAGCGGCGACGCCTCCACCGAGAAACGCCCTTCAGACCGTCCCTCCGACGCAACGAGATACGAGAACGGCGAGCCCTGGTTGATCGGGTTGGCGAGCGCTGCCTCGAACCGCTGCGTGGCCACAGCACCATCGATGCGGATGCACTTCTGACCGTTGAAGAGCTGATGCGCCGTGATGCCCGGATCGGCAGCTGTCAGGATCAGGTCCGGCTGGCCCGGGATGAGGTTGCTGATGCGCGCCACCGGCTGGCCCACCGCCGTTACCGGCACGGTGCCGTTCGTATCCTGCCACAGCCCTGTGAAACTGTCGGCCATCCAGGCGCCGCCACGGTTGCCGCTGAAGAACGCGGCAAGCGCAGCATTCGAAACATCCGCTGGCACGGCGGGCGGCGGCGTCGTGCCCGGCCCGGCATAGGCGCCGGCAAAATGCGGTGCCGTCCGCACGACGCCCTCGTAGTCCAACACCGGCGGCGGATCGCTCGCGTCGCCTTCGAGCGCATTGATCGCATAGGGCCGGCCTTCGTCGTCCAATCCCGGGTCGAGATGCGGGCCGGAGAGGAA
This sequence comes from Pseudomonadota bacterium, assembly GCA_038528605.1. Lineage (GTDB taxonomy): Bacteria > Pseudomonadota > Alphaproteobacteria > Rhodobacterales > Rhodobacteraceae > Thermohalobaculum. Next base: position 9,023 of record JBCBEP010000032.1, on the reverse strand, counting down.
GTTCCGCGGGTGAACCCGCAGCGCGTTCGAGCCGAAGTAGTCGATCTCATAAAGCTCTCCGGCGCCCGGACGATACAAGAGAAACTCCGAGTTCGCCGGTAATGCTTCGCCCTCCGGGCGCGCGACATCTATAAGCACCGTGTTGTAGCTCACCGTGTGGGCGCGCTGCAGGTTCTCTGGTCTGGCGAGAGCGCCAATCCGGTCACGTGAAAAGTTGCGGTCGTAGGTACGGAGCCACCGCCATGTCGAAAGTCCTCGGACCAGCCCGTCGTCACGCTTGACGATGTTGTTCTGCATCCTGAGCGCGCCGTAATCGGTTTGCACGGCAACGAACCACTGCCCGGTCGAGACGATCCAGTTGCCTTCGACGACGAAGTACTCGGAGATCACGTCCACATCGTCCGCGAAGGAGCTCGAGCCGAAGCTCAGCGGCGCAGCCCCCCCCTCCACGTGGCTGTTTGTGACGGTGAAGGACTTCGGCCCCGGCGTGCCATCGGTCGAGAACAGCCGCAGAGCAGGCTGGGGGTTCTGTGCATAGGTGAAGTTGATGTAGCCCTGCGTGAACACACCGCGCGACGGTGAGAGCGCCCGGATCGGCCCAAACAGCGGCGGTCTATTGGCAGCCGAGTAATCGTTGGTCGCGTAGCTCGGATCGGTCCTGAAGACGCAGCCACGCCAGAAGGTCGGCGCGTTGGCCTGCGTGCCAGAGATCATGCCATACGAGTAGTGGTTCTCGATGGTGCAGTCGACAAACCCGACATGGTCGCCAAAGATCCCGAAGCCATCGCCGTTGATGAAGTGCACGCGGAAGAAAACCGTGCCCAGCGATCCGACAGAGAAGGCGAAGATATCCGCCTCACCGCCCGAATTGCCGGTAAGCGGGTCCCAGCCGCCATCGAAGTAGATGTTGGCGACCACGCAGTTTGACGGTGCTTCAGCCGCGACGCCGACCACACTTCCCGGGCCCATACCGTCGTTGAGCAGGATCGCCTTCTCGGCACCAGCATAGGTGTTGAGCTGGCTGCCCGCCCCCACATCGAGCCGCAGCCCGAAGGCGAAACCTGCGCCGGCCTTCAGGAGCAGGCGGCGGTTCTGGCCGCGGATGTGGGTGAGCGCATCGGAGAGGCCCTGGGGCGTTGCCGTGCGCTGCAGGGCACCGCTCGGCGCCGCGCTGAAATCGCTGTCGCCGACGGGGTTCAGCACCATGGTCTGGCTGCCAGCATACCAGTCATCGGGGTCGACGACATCCACCTCCAGCAGCGCCGTCCGGTCCACGCCCTGGCTGTTCGCCTGGCGCATCGTCACCTCGCGCCTCCCCGTCTCCTGGAAGAGGTGGCAGGTGTCGGGGCCCGTCGTGGTCCGTGCGGCACGCGGGGCGCGGCTCTCGCTCGGCGGGGCCTCGAAGTCGTAGTCCTCGCCAAAGTCCCAGATATACGTGTCGTCCCGCCGCTGGTTCGAGGTGACGCCCGCCGGCCGCATCCACACGAAGAGCGGTGCGGGCCCGCTCAGCCGCCCCGCCTCGATGCCGAAGATGGGCGCAGCGAAGGGGATCGCGCCCCAGCCGATGCCCGTCAGCAGCGCCTCGACGCCGTAGGAAGGCACACCCCAGTCCACGCCCGTCGCCGAAGGCAGGCTCCCCGCGGCCCCCTTGAAGCTGCCGTCGAGCGCGATCGGGCCCGCGCTCGTCCCACCGCCAAGGTCGAGCGCGCCGCCGCCCACAGGCGCGAAGCCCGCCAGCAGTTCGGCGCGCGTGAGCGGCGCGAAATCACGCTCATCCGAGCCGTCCAGCGCCGCGGCGTAGGACGCTGTCGGGAGCGTCACCGCATCCGTCCGCGCCACGCCGGCACCCAGCGCATCGGCGCCGAGCACGGAGCGGGTGAGCGCGAAGCTGCCGCCAAGCGGGCGGAAGCCGTTCAGATGCGTGGCCTCCGCCTCCACGTCCCCCTCGCTGCGGGCATCGGTGTAGAAGGCGCTGTCCGTGATCTCGCCGGCCTCGCCGCTCGAGAGCAGCAGCGCCGCCGCGTCGCCGCCCACGATCAGGCTGTTGCGCACGCGCACGGCGGAGAAGACATAGCCGAACGCCGCCTCGCCCCCCTGCGGGAGCGCCGGGTCCGCCTGCAACCGCAGCCCGCCGAGGGCCGGGAGGCGGGACTGGCCTGGGTAAAGCAGGCTGTCATCGATGGTGATCGCCACGCCCGGGCGGTAGACCGGCGCATAGCCGGAGGCACCGTCCGGCGCCGCCGTGATCCAGGCGCCCGGGGCGAAGGGCGTGGCCGCCACCGCATCATAGGCCTCCACCCGCGTGAGCGTGAGGGCGGTGATGTCGTTGCCGAGCCGGAAGGGCCGCGTCCCCATACGGTGCAGCCGGCAGTCCCGGAACTCGATCGCGCCGAAATCGGCATCGATCGCCGCGCCGGTATCCACGATCTCGACCCGCTCGAACAGGAACGACGCCGCACCCGAGCCCGCCATCTGGCTGCCGCCCGCGCCTAGGACAATCCCGTCCGGATCGCGCGGTCGGCGTAGCCGCTCGGCCATCAGGAAGCCGCCGCGCACCCTGCAGTCCCGGAACGCCACGGTGCGCGCCACCTCGCCCGGCACCACCAGTGCGCCATTCGCAAAACGCGCGGAACGGGCGGCGGGGTCCGGCTGCTCCGCGTGATCGAGATCGACCTGCCAGTCGAGGTTCCGCACCCGCGCAAAATGCAGCGGCCCCGTCACCGCCGCCGCCTCGGTCGCATCGTAGGGCAGCACCCGCACACGGCCGGCCCCGCCATCGGCGTCGCTGCCCACAAGCTCCAGGTCCTCGAACCGGCTTTCGGGGTCCGCCGCATCGTCGATGCCGCCCCAGTCGCCCGAGTTCCAGAGCGCCAGCGTGATGCCGGAGGCGAAGGAGAAGCCGTAGACCCCCTGCCCCAGCGCCGAGCCCGTGTTCTGCGCCAGCGCCACCAGGTCGCCATGGCCCGTGCAGGTGATCGTGTTCGCGGCAACGGTCACGGCGAGGCTGCGCCCATCGGACAGGCCGAGCGTGTAGCTGCCGGCGATCACGCCCTCGCCGCCCGTGGCCGGGTCGCTCCCGGGCGTCGCGGGGCCCGCCGCGGGGCGGAGGTGAGCCACCCCGTCAACGCTGTTGAGCGCCCAGTGCCCCGAGGGATCGCCCGCGGTGATGATCGTGCCCGCCGCGGCCACCGGCACGCCCCGCAGGCCCGCAGGCGTAAGCGCGCCGACGCTGAGCGCATCGCCGTCGGCGACCACCTTCCAATCCTCGACAATCCGCGCCGAGGTCTCCCAGCTCTCGATGGCGCCTGGGCCCTCCCAGGTCACGCGGCAGGAAACGGCGTTGCCCACGGCCAGCTTGCCGGGCGTGAGGCGCAGGCGCGGCGCCTGCTCCCCCGTGATCGGCGCGCCATCGGCGAACCACTGGTAGCTGGCGCGGGGCGTGATGCCCTCCTCCACCTCGACCGAGCCCGGCAGCGCCAGCAGCGTCTCGCCGATGCGGGCGGCGCCGGTCAGCCGCGGGGTCGTGACGATCCGGAGCGGCAGGGTGCCACTGCCCGTGAAGCCGAGCGGCATGTCCAGCAGCGCGCGCGTGCCGCCATTCCCGATGACGAGCGCGATGCTGCGGCGCGCGCCTTCGCCGGCGGCCAGGCCGTCCGTCGTGCCGTTCGCCCGCGCGCTCCAGGACCCGTCCGCATCCACGCGGATGATCACGCCGGAGGCAGTCGTAAAGCTGTCCCCCGCCGGGTAGAACTGCCCCTCTGCGACGAAACCCTCCACCACAAACCCGGCACTGCCAAGCGTCCGGCCGTCCCAGCTTGCGCGGGTGCGCCCGTCATTCACCGCGGGCCAGAAGTCCCGGAGCACCGCCGCGCGCGTGAGGCTCACCTGCGCGCCCGTGCCGCCTGCGAGGCCCTCGAGATAAACCTCCGGTGGGGCCGTGTAGCGCCGGCCGGGGTTCACGACGCTCGCGCCCGTTACCGCACCGCCAGAGACCGTGATCTCGACCGTGCCGCCGATGCCGCCATCCACATCGAGAACATAGGTGCCGTCGGCATAGCCGCTGCCACCGGCCTCAACGGTCGCGCCCGTGAGTGCGTTCGCGCGCGCCGAGATGCCGCCGCTCGTCGCCTCCTCTCCGCCGAAGACGGTGAAGGCGAGGCCCCAGGGCGTGCTCTCGTCGAGCTCCAGCGTGTCGTTGAGAAAGCCGCTGGTCTCGGGCGCGGTAAGGCGAAGCACGCCGGAAGGGCCGGCCCAGGGCTCATGCGCGGGCCAGGCCGTGTTGCCGACGGACCAGCTGCGCAGATCGGCCGCGCGGAAGCCGGAGCCTGCGCCGCTGATCCGCGCCTGCACCGCGGTTGGAGCGCTGCCGGGAAGGGTGAGGACGAGGGCGAGACGGGCCCTGCCCGCGCCCGCATCGAAGCTCACACGCGCGGCGTCGACCGCTGCCATGCCGCTCGACCCCGCGGTAGAGAGCGTGCCGCCAGCCCAGGTCAGCACCGCCTCGGCCACGGCCTGGCCGCCGCCGGCAAGATCGACCACGACGCTGAGCCCCGTGCTCGCAGCGCCGTTGGCCTCAAGCTCGGCGATGAAGAGCAACGTCTCGCCGGGGGCGGGCAGGAGGGCGACGGGCAGCGCCTGGACCGCTGCGGCAGAGGTGAAGCGGGCATAGCCCTCGGCATCGAGGGCGCCGCTCCACAGCGTTCCGGCATCCCAGGCCACGGTCGGGTCCGCTACGGGATCGACGGTTTCGGAGAGCCGGTTGACCGCAGCGAAGCGGGTCGGCGTGAGGCCCTTGGCCGGAGACCAGTCCCCGACGCTTTCCGCCCCGCTGGCCGGATCGACCGCGACGGTGCGGATCTCCACCTGGTTGAGGGCGCCTTGCGTCAGCCCCTCGATCTCGTAGGTGCCGGCCAGCACGTGCTGTGGCAGGTCGCGCACGGTTGCGCCGTTGACGCGGTATTGCAGGCGAGAGAGGCGCTCGGGCAGGGCGACATCGATGCGGTGGAGGGTGAGGCCCGCGCGGTCGCCAAGGCCGAGATCGGTCAGCGCGAAGTCCTGGCTGGTGATCGGGCTGTTCGTGGCCACGAGCGGCGGGGGCGGCGCGGGCACGTCGCCTTGGAAACCGTTCCGGGCGATCGTCTCCGCGTGACGCGCGATATTGAAAGTCATCAGGCACCGCTCCTGCCGCTGGGCTGCCGGGGCACCGCACGGGCCCGAAGGAGGGCGGCGCCGGGTTGAGGGATTCGTCGTGAGATCGCCCACAGCCTTTGCCCAGCTTAGAGACGTGTTGCGCCGGAGCAATCAGCAGCGCGCGCTGGGGCCAACCGATGAAGACGCCTTGGCGGGGCGGTGCCCGGTGCCCGCCCCCTCCCGCGTCAGGATAGGGGCCCGATCATGAACAATACCAGAACATCTGCGTAGCGCGGGTGGACGGTTGCAGGTTTCTGCCGAACGCCCGATCGCGCCTTGCCCGCAGGCCGGCTCAGCGCGGCTTGAGGACCGGCGGGTTGAAGGCGGTGACGGACGGCGGGGTGCCCTCGTAACGCTCGACCTCAACGAGCGCCGTGTGGGCCGAGGGGCCCTGGGCGAGCTTCGAGGTGCCTTTATCGCGCGTCAGCACGTTGGGATTTCCGTGCTTGCAGAGGGCGTTAGGGTCCCCCGGCACCGCCGGATCGTACCAGGCGCCGGTGGAGAGCTGGACGACGCCCGCCATCACCTCGTCCGAGATGCGCACGCCAGCGAGACAGGCGCCGCGGTCGTTGAAGACACGCACCACATCGCCGGCCTGCACGCCCCGCGCGGCGGCATCGACGGGGTTGAGGGTGATCGGCTCGCGCCCCGCGATTTTCGAGGCCCGGCTGACCGCGCCGGGGTCGAGCTGACCATGCAGGCGCGTGCGCGGCTGGTTCGAGATGAGATGGAGCGGGTAGCGCGCCGCCGCCGCCGCGCCGAGCCATTCATAGGGCTCACGCCAGACCGGGTGGCCCGGGCAGTCCTCATAGCCGAACCCGGCGATGGCCTCGGAGAAGATCTCGATGCGCCCGCTCGGCGTGGTCAGCGGATGGGCATCGGGGTCCGCGCGGAAATCGGCCATCAGCACCGGCTCCCGGTCACCCGGTGGCAAGTCGTGCGTCCCGGCCGCGCGCAGCGCCTCGAGGCTCGGGAGCTCAAAGCCCGCCGCACCCGCACGCTGGCGCGCCTCGTCCCAGAGCTGGCGGAGCCAGTCCTCCGGCGAGCGGCCCTCGGTGAAGGTCCCGTCGAGGCCGAGGCGCGCGGCGATGCCCGTGAAGATGCCGTAGTCGTCCCGTGCGTCGCCCACCGGCGCGATCGCCTGGGCATTGGCCACGATCGTCGGCTCCCAGCTCGTCATGGCAATATCGTCCCGCTCCAGCGCCGTGGTGGTGGGGAACACGATGTCGGCGTGCCGCGCCATGCCGGTCCACCAGATCTCGTTGACGATGATGCATTCGGGGCGGCGGAGCGCGCGCACCAGCCGGCCGAGATCCTGATGGTGGTGGAAGGGGTTACCGCCTGCCCAGTATACCAGCCGAAGGTCGGGATAGACCCGCCGGTATCCGTTCCAGTCATAGGGCTCGCCGGGGTGGAGGAGCGCGTCGGAGATGCGTGCGACCGGGATCGCCAGCTCCCGCGCCACGCCGTTCTCCCCCTGCGGCACGGCGGGAAACTTGAAGAGCCTGACCGGGTTGCCCACACCGTTCTCGGACGCATAGCCGTAGCCGACCCCGCCGCCCGGCAGGCCGAGCTGGCCCAGCATCGCCGCCAGCACCAGCGCCATCCAGCCCGGCTGCTCGCCATGATCCGTGCGCTGGACCGACCAGGAGACGGTGATCATCGTCCGGCTCGCAGCCATCCGGCGGGCAAGGTCGCGGATCGTCTCCGCCGGGATGCCGGTGATGCCCGCGGCCCAATCGGCCGTCTTCGCCTGCCCGTCCGCCTCGCCCATGAGATACGGCAGGAACCGCTCCCAGCCGGTGGTGTAGCGGGCGAGGAAGGCGCGGTCCTCCAGCCCCTCCGTCACCATGGTGTGGGCGACGCCGAGCATGAAGGCCACGTCCGTTCCCGGCCGGATCGCCAGCCATTCCGCCCCGATCTCCTCGATCGCGTCCGCGCGGATGGGCGAGAGCAGCACGAACTTGCAGCCCCGCGCATGGGCGCGTCGGAGCGCGCCGCGCGCCGTATGCCGTCCCACGCCGCCCGAGGTTACCTGCGCGTTCTTGAGCGCGAGGCCGCCCACCATGATCACCAGCTCCGAATGCTCCTCGATCACTGGCCAGCTCGTCGCGCGGTCCAGCATCAGGTGCCGGAAATGCCCCGCGATATGCGGCATCAGCGTGCTGATCGCGGCGAAGCTGTAGGTGTCGATGGAGGCGACGTAGCCCCCCAACACGTTGAGAAAGCGGTGGATCTGGCTCTGCGCGTGGTGGAAGCGGCCGGCACTCGCCCAGCCGTAGGAGCCGCCAAAGATCGCCTCGTTGCCATGCGCCTGGCGCACCCGGTCAAGCTCGCGCGCCGCGATCTCGGAGGCTTCGTCCCAGGGCACCTCCACGAAGGGTTCGGCGCCACGGCCCTCCCCGCCCGCGCGGAAACCGTGCTTCAGGAAGCTCTCGCGGATGGCGGGCCGCGCAATGCGGGTCGGATGCGTCACCGCGTCGGTGATCCCGGGCCCGATCTCCGGCGGGTCCGGATCCTCGGCCCAGGGCCGAACGCCTTCCAGCCGCCCCTCCCGCACCTCCGCCTCGAAGGTTCCCCAATGGGTGGAGAAGAGACTGCGGCGCGCAGCGCCCAGATCGTCCGCCGATGCCATCATCACCTCCGTCGCGATCGATCGGAGACCTTTGCGCTCCGGCGCCGCCGAGGGCAAGCTGCAAGCGCCGAAACCGACGGATCACGTCGCCATGAAACGGCACCGGAAAGCCTGTTCGGCGGCATCCTTCCGCCCAGGCGCCGGGAAAACAAAGACGGGGAGGGAGTTATGATTACCGAAGAGGAGAAGCCCGCACCGCGCCGTGGCGCCCGAAGCGGCGGCCGCGCGGCCCGCCAGGCCTTGCGCGCCGCCCCTATCGCGGCCAACAAGCGGCCCGTCCGCGCAGGCCTCGAGGGCGGCGCCTACCGGCCGCTGAGCGAAGCGAATGTGCGCCGGATCCACGAGGCCGCGCTCGACGTGCTCGAGACCATCGGCCTCTGCAAGGCACCGGAAAGCGGCATCGAGATCCTGACGGGCGCCGGCGCGCTTTTGGGCGAGGACGGGCGCATCCGCTTCCCCCGTGCGCTGGTGGAGGACAGCCTCGCCATCGCCGCCCGCAACATCACGCTCTGCGGGCGCGACGAGCGGCACGACCTCACGCTCTCCGGCAACCGCGTGCATTTCGGCACCGCCGGCGCCGCCGTGCATGTCGTCGACGTGGAGAACCGCGAATATCGCGAAAGCACGCTCGCCGATCTTCTCACCGCCGCCCGCCTCGTCGACGGGCTCGACAACATTCACTTCTTCCAGCGCTGCCTCGTGGCCCGGGACCTCGAGGATCCGATCGAGCTCGATCTCAACACCGTCTACGCCAGCTGCTACGGCACCACGAAGCATATCGGCACCAGCTTCATGGAGGCCGCGACCGCCGAGGCAACCGTGCCGCTCCTGCACATGCTCGCAGGTGGGGAGGCGGAATGGCGCCGCCGGCCTTTCCTCAGCAACTCCAACTGCTTCGTCGTCCCGCCCCTCACCTTCGCGCCGGAGAGCTGCCAGGTGATGGAGACCTGCATCCGCGCCGGCATGCCCGTCCTCCTGCTCTCGGCGGGGCAGGCGGGCGCCACCGCACCGGCGCCTCTCTCCACCGCAATCGTCCAGGCCGTGGCGGAGTGCCTGGCGGGCGTCGTCTACGTGAACGCCATCGCGCCCGGCCACCCCGCCATCTTCGGCACCTGGCCCTTTGTCTCCGACCTGCGCACGGGTGCGATGTCCGGCGGCTCGGGCGAGCAGGCGCTGCTGACCGCCGGCTGCGCCCAGA
>JBCBEP010000031.1:0-30748 GCA_038528605.1 Pseudomonadota bacterium | reverse complement strand
CCAGGGCGAAGCCCTTGGCGATGTAGTTGCGGACGAAGTAGATCACGAGCGCGCCGGGGATGATGGTGAGCACGCCCGCGGCCGAGAGCAGCCCCCAGTCGATACCGGCGGCGGAGACGGTGCGGGTCATCGTGGCAGCGATGGGCTTCGCGTCGGTTGCCGTCAGCTGCGAGGAGAGCAGCAGCTCGACCCAGGAGAACATGAAGCAGAAGAACGCCGCCACGCCGATCCCGCTCGCGATCAGCGGCATGAAGATCCGCGTGAAGAACCGGCCGAACGAGTAGCCGTCGATATAGGCCGTCTCGTCGATCTCCTTTGGCACCCCGCGCATGAACCCCTCCAGGATCCACACCGCCAGCGGCACATTGAAAAGGCAATGCGCGAGCGCCACAGCGATATGCGTGTCGAAAAGGTTCACGGCCGAATAGAGCTGGAAGAAGGGCAGCGCAAACACCGCGGGCGGCGCCATCCGGTTCGTGAGCAGCCAGAAGAACAGGTGCTTGTCGCCCATGAAGTTGTACCGGCTGAACGCATAGGCCGCCGGCAGCGCCACGGTCACCGAGATCACCGTGTTCATCACCACATAGATGATCGTGTTGATGTAGCCCCAGTACCAGGCCGGGTTGGTGAAGATCTCGATGTAGTTCCGGAAGGTGATTTCCTGCGGCCAGAGCGAGAAAGTCGAAAGGATCTCCTCGTTCGTCTTCAGGCTCATCATCAGCAGCCAGTAGATCGGCAGCATCAGGAACACGATGTAAGCGGTCATCACCACGGCGGAGCGGTTCACCGCGGGCAGGGCCAACCCCTTCGAGCCGCCCTGGTTGAGGGTCGCGTCAGCCATCAGCCGCCCTCCTTCTTGTCGAGATTGGTCATGACCGTGAAGAACACCCAGCTCACGAGCAGGATCACGAGGAAATAGATGATCGAGAAGGCGCCCGCCGGCCCGAGGTCGAACTGCCCCAGCGCCTGCTTGACGAGGTCGATCGAAAGGAGCGTGGTCGAGTTGCCGGGCCCGCCGCCGGTGACCACGATGATCTCGGTGTAGATCTTGAAGCTGTCCATGAAGCGCAGAAGGATCGCGATGGTCAGCACGCCCATCATCTTCGGCAGCTCGATGTAGCGGAACACCTTCCACCGGCTCGCCTGGTCGATCCGCGCCGCCTGGTAATAGGCCTGCGGGATGGACTGAAGCCCGGCATAGGCCAGCAGCACCACCAGCGACGTCCAGTGCCACACATCCATGACGATGATGGTGATCCAGGCCGCAATCGGGTCCTGCGCGTAGTTGTAGGGAATGCCCATCCCGTTCACCGCAGCCCCCAGCAGCCCAATGTCCTCCCGCGCGAAGATGCGCCAGATGGTGCCCACCACGTTCCAAGGGATCAGCAGCGGCAACGCCACGAGCACGAGGCAGACCGTCGCCCAGATCCCTTTCTTCGGCATGTGGAGCGCGATGTAGACCCCGAGCGGCACCTCGATGGCGAGGATCGTCAGCGTGAAGATCACCTGCCGAATGAACGCGTTATGGAGCCGCTCGGAGGCCAGAACCTCCTGGAACCACTCGAACTTGTTGTCGAGCGGGTAGAACTCTCCGCCGAACGCGTCCTGGATCGAGTAGTTCACCACCGTCATCAGCGGGATCACGGCCGAGAAGGCGACGATCACCAGCACGGGCAGGACGAGGAACCAGGCGCGGTTGTTCTGGGTCTTCTCCATCACGCGGCCTCCGACTGCTCGGTGGGCGCCACGCGCCAGTCATCCGCATAGACGTTGATGCCGCGCGGATCGAAGGCCACGCGCGTCTCATCGGCAGCGATGGCCGCGCCCTCCGGCGCCAGGATGTTGATCTCGCGCCCGAAGCACTCGGCACGAACGATCTTGTGCCGCCCCACATCCTCGACCCGGCGAATGCGCACCGGCAGCGTGTTAGCCTGTTCCGAGGTGAGGCGCGCGAATTCGGGGCGGATACCTAGCTCGATCTTGCCGCCCGCGGGCGCATAGCCCGCCGGCAGCGCGATCTCCGTGCCATGCACCCGGGCGCGGTTCCCCTCCACCTCCGCGGGCAGTACGTTCATGCCGGGCGAGCCGATGAAGTAGCCCACGAAGGTGTGCGCCGGCCGCTCGAAAAGCTCCTCCGGCGTACCGATCTGCACCACACGGCCATCATACATCACCACCACCTTGTCGGCGAAGGTCAGCGCCTCCGTCTGGTCGTGGGTTACGTAGATCATGGTGTGGCCGAAGGTCTGGTGCAGGGCCTTCAGCTGGGTGCGCAGCTCCCACTTCATATGCGGGTCGATCACCGTCAGCGGCTCGTCGAAGAGGATCGCGTTAACGTCCTCCCGCACCATGCCGCGCCCGAGGCTGATCTTCTGCTTGGCGTCCGCGGTCAGCCCCTTGCACTTCTTGTCGAGCTGGTCGGCAAAGCCGATCATCTCGGCGATCTCCTGCACCCGCCGCGCCACATAAGCCGCGTCCGAGCCGCGGTTCTTCAGCGGGAAGGCGAGGTTCTCGCGCACCGTCATCGTGTCGTAGACCACCGGGAACTGGAACACCTGCGCGATGTTCCGCTCCGCCGTCGTCGCATGCGTCACGTCCTGCTCGCCGAAGAGAATGCGCCCCTCCGAAGGCTCCAGCAGGCCGGAGATGATGTTCAACAGCGTCGACTTCCCGCAGCCGGAGGGGCCGAGCAGCGCATAGGCGTCCCCGTCCTGCCAGACATGGTTCATCCGCTTCAGCTGATAGTCCGCCTCGCTCTTCGGGCTGGCGCTGTAGCTATGCGCGAGGTTCTCAAGCGTGATCCGGGCCATGCACCCCTCCTTCAGGCGGCGAGCGCGTAGGAGGCGGGGGCGACCAGCGGCCCGTCCTCGGCGAAGATGTAGATGTGCTCAGGTCGCACGAAGAAGCTCTGCTCCGAGCCGATCTCCAGATGGCGCACCCCGTGGACCAGGGCGACCCACCGGTCCGGCCCATGGTCGAGATGGATGAAGCTCTCCGAGCCCGTGATCTCGGTCACCGCCACGTGCCCGCGAAACTCGAGCGCCTCGGTGCTATGGCGCTCAAGCCCCAGATGGTTCGGCCGGAAGCCCGCGCGGTACCGCCCGTCCGGAATGTCGGCGAGCCGGCCCGTCGCCGACACGCTCTGCCCCTCCCCGAACAGAAGCTTCGCGCCGTTCTTCGAGATCGAGAGGAAGTTCATCGGCGGATCGGAGAACACCCGCGCGGTCGTCGCATCCGCCGGCTGGCGGTACACATCGACCGTCGGGCCGAACTGCGTCACCCGCCCCTCCCAGAGAGCCGCGCAGTTCCCGCCGAGGAGCAGCGCCTCCTCCGGCTCGGTCGTGGCATAGACGAAGATCGCGCCGGACTCCTGGAAGATCTTCGGGATCTCGGCACGCAGCTCCTCGCGCAGCTTGTAGTCGAGGTTCGCCAGCGGCTCGTCGAGCAGCACGAGCCCCGCGCCCTTCACCAGCGCCCGGCCCATGGCGCAGCGCTGCTGCTGGCCGCCCGAAAGCTCAAGCGGCTTGCGGTCGAGGAACCCGTCGAGGCGCATCAGCTCCGCCGTCGCCCGCACCCGCTTGCCGATCTCGTCCCGCGGCACGCGCTGCAGGCGCAGCGGCGAGGCGATGTTCTCGTAGACGCTGAGGGACGGGTAGTTGATGAACTGCTGATAGACCATGGCAACGCCCCGGTCCTGCACGCGCTGCCCCGTCACATCCGTACCCTGCCACAGCACCCGGCCCGTGCTCGGCACATCGAGGCCCGCCATGATGCGCATCAGCGAGGTCTTGCCCGAGAGCGTCGGGCCGAGCAGCACGTTCATCGTGCCGGGCTCCAGCGTCAGGTCCGTGGGGTGGATATGCGTCGACGCACCGACGACGTGGCTCACCCCCTCGAGGGTCAGTGTCATGCTTCCTCCCCTGTCACGCCCCGGTTCTCGGCCGGTGTAGCGCTTCGCGCGTGCTTACCACCTCGCCGCGCATCCCGCACATGAACGCGCAAAAGCGAAGGTGGCTGGCTTTCGTTCTTGTTCCTATTCCAACCGTTTTGCGCGTCGCTGTCAAATGGCGAGAACGCGCAGGCGACGATAGACGGGCCCGATCGAAAGGCTTGGCCTGGCGTCGACGACAATCACACAAGTCCGCCAGGGGCCGATCCGGTCGAACGGCCGCCTAGCCTGCCTGCGCGTAGCTGATAACCGAAAGGAAACGCGCGGGCAGACTGATGAGCACCTCAGGCCCGTGCGGCGCATCCGCCTCGAAGAAGAGCGCATCGCCCGGCTTCAGGTGAAAGACCCTCTCGCCATGGCGATAGCCGATCTCGCCCTCCAGCACGAACAGGAACTCCACCCCATCATGCCGGAAAGCGGGGAATTCGTCCGACGTATCGGAGAGGGTGATGAGGTAGGGCTCCGTCACCACCCCGGCGCCCGACCCTGCAAGATGCCCGAGCAGGCTGTACTGGTGCCCGGCACGGGAGCCGACGCGCTCAACGCTCAGCCCTTCGCCGGCCTTCACATGCACCGCCCGCCGCGCCTCCTCGAAGCGCTGAAAGAAGGTGGTAATGGGCACGGCGAGCGCGCGGGAAAGCGCCTGCAGCGTCGCAAGCGACGGCGAGATGAGACCGTTCTCGATTTTCGAGAGCATCCCGGCGCTCAAGCCGGCGGCCTCGGCCAGGGCACCCACGCCGAGGCCCGCCTTGCTCCGAAGGCTGCGCACCTGGTGGCCGATGGCCACCTCGAGCACCTCGCTCCCGCCCGGGCGCGCCCGGTGCGGGTCCTGGCTGAGGCGGCTGGCCATGCGCTCAGATATCCAGCGTGTTCGCCCGCTCCCAGTCGGAGAAATGGGCGGTATAGGCGTGCCACTCCTGCGTCTTGAGCTTCACATAGGCCCCTGCGAAGCTCTCGCCCAGCGCCTCCTTCAGCTCCGTATCCGCATCGAAGGTGCGGATGGCATCGAGCAGGTTCAGCGGCAGCCGGCGCGCATCCGGCACGAAGGCCGCATCCGCATACATGTCGAAGTCCGACTTCGGTCCCGGATCCGCCTTGTTGATCAGCCCCGAGAGCCCCGCCGCAATGATCGCCGCCTGCAGCAGATACGGGTTCGCCGCCCCGTCCGCGAGGCGCAGCTCGAACCGCCCGGGCCCGGGTACGCGCACCATATGCGTGCGGTTATTGCCCGACCAGGTGACCGTATTCGGCGCCCAGGTCGCGCCCGAATGGGTCACCGGCGCATTGATCCGCTTGTAGCTGTTGACCGTGGGATTGGTGATCGCCGTCAGCGCCTCCGCATGGGCCATGATGCCGCCGAGGAAATGACGCCCCTGCGTGGCGAGGCCAAGCTCCTTGCTCTCGTCCTCGAAGAGATTCTTCTTTCCAGCCGGGTCCCACACGCTCACATGCGCATGGCATCCATTGCCCGTCAGCCGCTCGATGGGCTTCGGCATGAAGGTCGCGCGCAGCCCGTGCTTCTCGGCGATGGACTTCACCATGAACTTGAAGAACGAATGCTTGTCCGCGGTCGCCAGCGCGTCGTCGAACTCCCAGTTCATCTCGAACTGGCCGTTCGCGTCCTCATGGTCGTTCTGGTAGGGCAGCCAGCCGAGATGCAGCATCGCGTCCGAGATCTCGGCGATCACGTCGTAGCGGCGCATCACCGCCTGCTGGTCGTAGCAGGGCTTCGCCTGCGTGTCGTAGGGGTCGCTGATCTCCGTCCCGTCCGGGTTCAGCAGGAAGAACTCGGCCTCGACGCCGGTCTTGACCCGCATGTTCACGCTCCTGGCCGCGAGGATCTGGCGGCGGAGCACGTTGCGCGGCGCCTGGCTGACCTCGATGCCCTCCATCATGCAGTCCGCCGCCACCCACGCCACTTCGGGCTTCCAGGGCAGCTGGATCACCGAATGCGGGTCCGGCAGCGCCAGCATGTCGGGATGCGCAGGGCTCATATCGAGATGCGCGGCAAAGCCCGCGAAGCCCGCCCCCTCCTCCTGCATCATGCCGATGGCCTGGGTCGGCACGAGCTTGGAGCGCTGCACGCCGAAGAGGTCGGTGAACGACACGAGGAAGTACTTGACGTTATTCTCGGCGGCGAACTCGCTCAGGCTTGCGGACATCCCATTCCCCTCTCAGTAGCCGTTCCGGCCCGGTATCCAGTCAGTGCCCGCTAGCGGGACCTGTGCCATGGCAGCGGCCTCGACCGTGAGGGCACACAGGTCCTCCGGCTCGAGGTTCCGCACATCGTTCTTGCCGCAGGCGCGCGCGATGGTCTGCGCCTCCAGCGTCATCACCTTCAGGAAGTTGTGGAGCCGCCGCCCCCCCAGCACCGGGTCCAGCCGCTGGGCGAGCGCCGGGTCCTGCGTCGTGATGCCAGCGGGGTCCCGCCCCTCGTGCCAGTCGTCATAGGCCCCCGCCGTGGTGCCGAGCGCCTGGTAGTCCGCCTCCCATCGCGGGTCGTTGTCCCCCAGCGCGATCAGCGCGGCGGTCCCGATGCTCACCGCATCCGCGCCCAGCGCCAGCGCCTTCGCCATGTCCGCGCCGTTGCGGATGCCGCCGGAGACCACAAGCTGCACCTCGCGGTGAACCCCCAGCTCCTCCAGCGCCCGCACCGCAGGCCGGATGCAGGCGAGCGTGGGCTGGCCCACATGCTCGATGAACACATCCTGCGTTGCCGCCGTGCCGCCCTGCATGCCGTCGAGCACCACAACATCGGCACCCGCCTTCACCGCCAGCGCCGTGTCGTAATAGGGCCGCGCACCGCCGACCTTGATGAAGATCGGCTTCTCCCAGCCGGTGATCTCGCGAAGCTCCAGGATCTTGATCTCGAGGTCGTCCGGCCCCGTCCAGTCCGGGTGCCGGCAGGCGGAGCGCTGGTCGATCCCCGGCGGCAGGGTGCGCATCTCCGCCACCCGATCGTCGATCTTCTGGCCCATCAGCATGCCGCCGCCACCGGGCTTGGCGCCCTGACCCACCACCACCTCGATCGCATCCGCCCGGCGCAGATCGCGCGGGTTCATGCCGTAGCGGGAGGGCAGCAGCTGATAGACGAGAAGCGCCGAATGCCCGCGCTCCTCCTCCGTCATGCCGCCATCGCCCGTGGTCGTGGAGGTGCCCGCCAGCGTCGCCCCACGCCCCAGCGCCTCCTTCGCCTGCCCCGAAAGCGCGCCGAAGCTCATGCCGGCAATTGTCACCGGGATCTTCAGCTCGAGCGGCTTCGAGGCATGGCGCGTGCCGAGGGTGACGGCCGTGTTGCAGGCCTCCCGATACCCCTCCAGCGGATAGCGGGACATCGAGGCACCGAGGAACAGAAGGTCGTCGAAATGCGGCACCGCCCGCTTCGCGCCCCCACCACGGATATCGTAGATACCCGTCGCCGCCGCGCGCCGGATCTCGGCATTCACTGCGGGCGTGAAGGTGGCGGAGTAGCGCGGCTCCGTGCGGGGGGGCTGGCGCTCGCCGAAGGCATCGTCCAGCTTGAGAGGCGTGTCATCCATGGCGGACCTCAATACGCATCGTCGGGCTCGAAGTTGTAAAGCCGCCGGGCGGAGCCGAACCGGCGGAAGCGCGAGGGATCGGCATCCATGAAGCAGGCCTCGAGCTGGCCCGTAAGCCAGCGGAGGGCGGCTGCATCCATCTCCTTCTCCTCGCAATCGGCGCCGAGGCTCTTCACCTTGCCGCCCACATAGATCTCCGCCTCGTAGAGGCTGTCGCCCAGCGCGTCCCCCGCATCGCCGCAGACCACGAGCCGGCCGGCCTGGCCCATGAAGGCGCCCATATGGCCGATGCGCCCGCCCACCACGATGTCGATCCCCTTCATCGAGATCCCGCAGCGGGAGGAGGCGTTGCCGCGGATGAGCAGAAGCCCGCCCCGCCCCGTGGCGCCGGCATACTGGCTCGCATCGCCCTCCACGATCACGGTGCCGGACATCATGTTCTCCGCCACGCCCGGCCCGGCATTGCCGGCGATCCGCACGGTGGCGCGCGCGTTCATGCCCGCGCAGTAGTAGCCCGCGGGCCCCGCCACCTTCACCTCCACCGGCGCATCGAGCCCTACGGCAATCGCGTGCCGGCCGCCTGGGTTCGTCACCTCGAACGCCGGCGCCCGCGCCGCCTGAAGCGCCTGGTTCACCTGCCGGAGCGGGTGCGTCGCAAGATCAAGCCGCTGCATCAGTGCTCCCAGAAGTAGACCGTGGCAGGCTCCGGCTCCCAGAGCCGCGCCTTCGTGATCCCCGGCAGCACCGCAAGCGCACGGTACTCCGAGCCGAAGGCCACGTATTGGGGCGTCTCCGCCATCATCGCCGGCTTGCAGGCGATGGGATCGCGCAGCACGCCGAAGCCCGTGGCCGTGCCGACGACGAAGGTGAAGAAGCCGTCGAGCTCATCGAGCCCGTCCTCCAGCGCCTCGCCGAGGTTCCGCCCCTCCCGCATCCGGCCGGTGAGGTAGGCCGCTGCCACTTCGCTGTCGTTCTCGGTGTCGAAACGGTGCCCGCCCGCCTCCAGCTTCCGGCGCAGCCGGTTGTGGTTCGAGAGCGAGCCGTTATGGACGAGGCACTGGTCGGGCCCTGTGGAGAACGGATGGGCGCCCATGGTGGTGACCGCGCTCTCCGTGGCCATGCGCGTGTGGCCGATCGCGTGCCGTCCCTTCATGCGCCCAAGCCCAAAGCGCTGGGACACGGAGGCCGGCGCGCCCACCTCCTTGTAGATCTCGATGGCGCTGCCTGCGCTCATCACGCTGATGCTTGGAAACGCTTCGCGCAGCAGCGCGCGCACCGGCGCCTCCGCATTCGAGGCGAAGCGCAGAACGCCATGCGTGTCCTTGCGCTCGATGCTGGCGCCATGGGTCGAAGGCCGCTCGCGAAGCGCCGCCTCGAGCGCTGGGAAGTCCTCGTCCGGCCGCGCGCTTCTCAGCGTCACTTTCTTCCGCCGTTCCCCCTCGGGCGTGTAGACCGCGATGCCGGCACTGTCCGGCCCACGCTCGGTCATCGTGACCAGCATGTCCGAGAGCATGCCCCCAAGCTCACCCTCGAGCCTGCGGTCCTTCAGAAAAAGGCCCACGATTCCGCACATGACGCGTCTCCATGCATTTCTCACGAAGAAATATCAGTTCGCCACAGGAAACAAGCCTAGGGCGCGGCCCGGCGCGCGCCCAGCAGCCCGATTGCGTCCCTCAGAAGCTCGTACTGCACCCTGACGGCGCTCATGTTCCGGTAGAACGCCACCAGCTGCCGCCAGGGCCCCTGGATACGGCCAAGCGCCACCGTCGCCGCGACCACCGTGCCCACATCGCTCCGCCCGTCGATCACCAGCGCGCCGCCGACGACGAGCACGACCACGAGCCCCGCGCCGTTCAGCGCACTCAGGATCATCTTGGTCGAAAGCTTCCAAACGAACATCTGCCGCCGTGCTTCGTAGATCCGGTCGAAATCCTTGCGGATGCCCTCCATCTCCGCGGCCAGCTCGCTCGACGTGATCCCGTTCACCGCATGGCGCAGCACCAGCACCCGCTCCTGCACCAGCGTGTTGATCCGCATCTGGGTTGCCATGACGATGATCGCCTGCGGCAGCACGATGAGCGCGATGACGAGCCCGAGCCGCGGCTGCGTGACCGCGACATAGCCGAGCACCGAGACAAGCGTGCCGAACTGCAGAAGCGGCTCGGCCACGCTGCTGCCCACGAACTTGCCCAGCGCCTCGCTTTCCGAAGCGATCATGCTGGCCGTGGTGCCGCGCTTCTGCACGAGCATCTCGCCGTTGACCGAGCGCTCGGCAATCATGCTGCGTAGCCGCCGGATCACGTCCTCGCCCACAATGCCGGAGCGGTAGCCGAGCACCCATTTGAGCCCAAGGCTCAACAGGATCACGGCGCCCATCTCGAGGCCGAGACCGTAGAGCGCGGTCTCATCCACTCCTTCCGTCAGGCCATTGATGATGTCGCGCTGGTATTCGAGCGGGATGGGCGAGAGCCCGGCCACGATGAGCGAGAGCACGATCAGCAGAATCTGCGCCCGCCCCGTGGCACGGAAAATGGCGGCGTAGAACTCAATCACGCCGCCATCTCCCCAATCTCCCAGCTATCGCCGCACCGTCAGAAGTTCAGCGAGATATCCCGGTGATCGGCGCTGCAGGCCGCCACGTAGAGCGCCTGCTCCCGCGGCAGGCGCGGCTGCTGGCGCAGGCCGATGGTGTTCCGGATCGCCGCGTCGTAGCGCTCCAGGGCTGCCGCGAGATCCGCCTCCCGGGCCTGGAGCCGCCAGCTCTTCTCGAACTCGAACGCCTCCATGCCCTCGGCAAACTCCTCCGCGGCATCCTCGTAATCCGGCGTGTCGTCGTCGATATCGCGCCGGGCGCCGGCGATGCCCGAGCGGATATCGCCCGCCCCTTCGATGTCGCCGATCATCTGCTCGATGGGGCTGAAGCGCTCTTCGGCCGCTTCGCCCTGGAAGTTCCGCCACTCACCCTCCAGCGCGCGAAGCGGCTCCTCAAGCTCCAGCAGCTTGTCCGTATCGGCCAAGATCGCCCGCAGCTCCATCACGGGCTCATAGGCTGCATCAACGGCACGGCGGTAGGCGTTG
Organism: Pseudomonadota bacterium; assembly: GCA_038528605.1. Lineage (GTDB taxonomy): Bacteria > Pseudomonadota > Alphaproteobacteria > Rhodobacterales > Rhodobacteraceae > Thermohalobaculum. Next base: position 20,182 of record JBCBEP010000031.1, on the reverse strand, counting down.
CGCGCGTTCCGGTCGTCCCGCGTGATGGCGACATAGGCATCCTGAACCGACGCCCAATCGTCGGGAATGCCAGAGAGCAGCGCTTCCTTCTCCGCCTCCAGCACCGCGATCTCGGCCTCCGCATCCGCGATCACCGCCTCGTTGCCCTGCGCGAAGCTCACCTCCTGGCGAAGGTCCTCCAGCACACCGTCGATCTGGCGCGCATCACGTTGCAACGCGCGGACAAGGGTGTGCGCCGGACGGTAGTCACCGGCCCCCTCCGCCAGCCGCGCTTCGACCGACTTGATCTCCGCCATCAGATCGAAGCTCTCGCGCGCGTTCTCGAGGCCCTCCTCGAACTCCTCGCGCAAGTCCTCGGGCAGATAGGAGATATCGACGCCTTCCATCTGGCTGATCGCCGCCTCGATCTCCGCCCGGTTCGCCGTGAACTCCTCGTGGATGTAGTTCTCCATGCAATACTGCAGGCGCGGGTTGAGCGGCGGCGGTGCCGTCTCAGCGGTCAGCGAGGACCGTGTGGGCAGGTAGTTCACCAGGCTCGGATTGAACCCGACGATCACCAGCGCAATCAGCTGCAGCGTGATGAAGGCGATCACGCCTTTGTACATCTGGATCGTCCGCACCGCCGCCGGCGCCACGCCCCGCAGGTAGAAGAGCGCGAAGCCGAAGGGCGGCGTGAGGAAGGAGGTCTGGATGTTGAGGCCGATCATGACGCCGAGCCACACAGCGGTCACGTTCGCCTGCGGATCGGCCAGCAGGATCGGCGCCACGATGGGGACCACGACCACGGCAATCTCGATGAAGTCGAGGAAGAAGCCGAGGACGAAGATCACGATCATCACGATGACGAAGCGCGTCCAGAACCCGCCCGGCACGCCTTCGAGGAAATGCTTCACCATCTCCTCGCCGCCGAAGGCCCGGAAGGCCGCCGTCAGCATCGCGGCACCCAGCAGGATGATGAAGACGAGCGAGGTGGTCTTTGCCGTCTCCACCATCACGCCCTGCAGCGTGTCGTCGGTGGTGTAAGTCCGCCAGCCGGACCAGAGGAGGCCGACGGCGGTGATGCCTACGCCGATCAACGCCAGCGTGATGCCGGTCACGTCCTCAGGCGTGTCGATCGCCTTGATGTTCGTGTCGTAATTCGCCAGCACGTAGCCGATGATGCCGAGGCCCACGAGCGCCATGATCGCCGGCACGAAGGTCAGCGGCCCGCCCTTGTGCAGCCGGTAGCCGGCCATGATCATCGCGCCCACGGCACCGATGGCACCCGCCTGGTTCACGGTCGCGATACCGCCGATGATCGAGCCCAGCACGAGGAAGATCAGCAGCAGCGGCGGGATCAGCGCCAGCGCCACCTTGCCGGCGAACTTGACGTCGTACTTGCCGTCATAGGGCACCGGCGGCGCCAGCTTCGGCCGGACCAGCGCGAAGGCGAGAATGAACGCGATGTATAGGCCAACAAGGAGCAGGCCCGGCACGAGCGCGCCCAGGAACATGTCGCCCGCCGAGGTCGAGACCACGCCGTACTCCGACGGCATCACGATGTCGCCCGTCGCTTCCTTGTAGAGCTCCTTCCGCGAGGTGTCCGCCTGGTCCACGGCGCTTGCCAGCTGGTCGGCCAGAATGATGAGCACGATGGAGGGCGGGATGATCTGGCCGAGCGTGCCGGAAGCGGCGATCGTGCCCGTCGCCAGCGGGTTGGAATAGCCCTGCCGCATCATGGCGGGCAGCGAGATCAGGCCCATCGCCACCACGGTCGCGCCCACGATACCCGTGGTCGCCGCCAGCAGCGCGCCCACGAACACCACCGAGATGCCGAGCCCGCCGGGCACGGGCCCGAAAAGCTGCGCCATGGTAACGAGCAGATCTTCCGCGATCTTCGACCGCTGGAGCATGATGCCCATGAAGATAAAGAGCGGAATAGCGATCAGGGTGTCTCGGTCAGGCTCCCAATACACCCCTCGCAGGTTGGTCACCCCGGCCGAGAGCCATTGCGATGGCCCGCCCGAGGCGAAATAGGCGTCCGTATCCCCCGCGAAGAGGTAGCCAGAGGCCGCAGCGGCCGCGATCGTGATGATGGCAGCGCCAGGCAGCGCGAAGGCCACCGGGTACCCGGAGCCCAACGCGAAGGCCATGATGACCACGAGGAGCAGGAGGAAGTAGAGTTCCATGGGACGCCGCCCTTGTCGTTCTCGTTATGATTAAGCAGTGGGGGCACGCGCCCGGAGGCGCGCAGCTCCGTGGTCAGAGAGGTTCTGCGTGGCTTTCGCGATGGCCGGGCTCGCCGCGCCGGTCCGCCACCCCGTCGAAGAGCTGGCTGACGAACTGGATCAGCATCGTCGTCGCGAAGACGCCGAGGAAGCCGGCCATGAAGTACTTCACATACATGCCGAAGCCCGCCTGCGTGACCTCGAAGACGAGGATCGGGCTGACGATCACCGCATTGGCCGAGCTGAAGCCGTAGATCAGGATCGTCCAGCAGACCGACATGCCGAGCAGGATGGACCCGACGCTGTTCACCAGCCCCTGCCCCCGTTGGGACATGCCGGCATAGAACAGGTCCACCCGCACATGCCCGTCCTCGAGCAGCGTGTAGGCGGAGGCGAAAAGGAAGAGCGCGCCGTACCAGAAGCGCACGAGGTCCGCCATGAAGGCCTGTTCGTAGGAGAAGACGAAGCGGCAGACGACGATCAAGAGTTCCGCGACCACCACCAGCAGCGCCAGCCAGGTGAAGCCGAGGGTGCGCGTGACCGCGCCGAGCACGATGCCGACGAGCACGAGCGGCGTGTGGAAGTAGAGCCCGCGGAAGGCGGAGCGCCCGAGATCGCCCGCCAGCTCTTCGCCGAGATAGGCGTCCAGCAATCCCTCGACCCGCATGAACGACATGATCGCGTCGCCCAGCCCCACCAGGAACACCACCCAGAAGGCCGAGCGGATGAGGAAGGCATTGAAATCGGCCACCTTCTGCGCGTCCGCGCGCAGGGTGACATCCGATGTCCGGTTGACATGCCAGACGGTGAAGGCCGGCGCGAGCGCGTAGATCACGAGCTGGACAATCGCCAGCGCGGTCCCGCTGCCCTCGGCCTCGCCCGCGAAGAGGGCCTCAACGCCCGGGAAGCCGATCCAGAAGGTGAGGATCGAGTTCAAGAGAAAAACCGCGAGCAGGCTGAGCATCAGCCAGCCGAACCCGCGAACGAGCGTGGTCGAGCCGCCTGCCGTGCCTGCAGGCACACCGCCTGCCGCCGATGCCGTCATGCTGTCAGCCATGATGTCTCCCCGTCCCGGATAGCCGGACAGGCGGGGCAGCGCTGGCGCAGCCCCGGTCCGGAAGGAAGGAGGGGCAGGCCCGAGGGCCCGCCCCTTTCACGTCTCAGAGATCGAGAACGCGGTTGCGCTTGGCCACATAGGCCTGGTCGGAAATGGCGGTCCAGCCGCCGATGTCCTTCCGCGCAAGGAGGAAGCTGTCGAAGATCTCCTTCGAAAGGGCGCTGTGGTCGCGCGCTTCCTCGATGACCTCGGCAGCAGCCTCGCCGAAGCTCTCATACACGTCTTCGTTGAACTCCTTGAGCTCGACGCCGTTCTCCGTGATGAGCCGGGTGAGGTAGGTACCGTTGTTGGCGTTCGTCTCGGCCATCTGGCGGGCGTTCTCTTCGTTACACGCCGCTTCGATGATCGCCTGGTCGCTCGCGGAGAGGCTGCCCCACCAGCTGGCGTTCATGCCGAGAGCGAGCTGCGAGCCCGGCTCGTGCATGCCCGGCCAGTAGTAGAACTTGGCCGCCTCGTAGAACTTCATGAAGTAGTCGTTGTAGGGGCCGACCCACTCGGTGGCGTCGACCGCGCCCGATACGAGGTTCTCGTAGATCTGGCCGCCCGGGAGCGAGACCGGCGAGGCGCCGAGCTTCGCCATGACGTCGCCGCCGAGGCCCGGGATGCGCATCTTCAGACCCTTGAGGTCGTCCGCGCTCTCGATCTCCTTGTTGAACCAGCCGCCCATCTGCACGCCGGTGTTGCCGCAGGCGAAGTTCTTGAGGCCGAACTCACCGGCGAGCTTGTCCCAGAGCTGCTGGCCGCCGGCATACTTAATCCAGGCGTCGATCTCGGTGTAGGTCAGGCCGAAGGGCACGGCGGTGAACGGCGCCCAGCCCGGGTGCTTGCCCTTCCAGTAGTAGTCCGCCGCGATATAGGCCTGCGCGTTGCCGCTCGCGACCTCGTCGAAGCTGTCGAAGGCGCCAACGCGCTCGCCAGCGGCGAAGTACTGCACGTTGATGCGGCCTTCCGTCAGCTCGGGAATGCGCGCGGCGAGGCGCTGGGCGCTGACGCCGAGGCCCGGGAAGTCACGCGGCCAGGTCGACACGATGACCATGTCGATCTTGCCCTGGGCAACGGCCGGCGCGGCGAGCGGCGCGGCAACACCCGCGGCGGCTGCGCCAGCGAGGAAATTACGACGTTCCATGGTGGATGATCCTCCGGTGTACTTTGTTTTTTCGGTTGCCAGCGCGCTTTGGACGAACCCGCGCCAGGTCAAATAGCGCATGCGGCTATCCGACCCGCCCGATGCCCCCCGGCAACACAAGCGCGGCGACCGTATAAGCCCCCTAGGAAAGGCGCAAGGCGAGACCGCGCAAGCGTTTCGCAAAGAATGAAATGCATTGCCGGCCTGAGGGAAGTGCCGTGTCAAAGTATTGCGAGAAGCCGCGGGAAGCTGCCGCAAGCGTCAAATGGATCCCGTAAGCCGCGCCATCACCTTCGCGAAGCGCGCCTGCACCGCCCTGCGCGCGGGGTGCCGCCCGCCCCGCACCACATGCCGCCCGGCGGACCAGAGCTCGGCGACCGTCCCGTCACCAGCCGCGAAGACGATACCGTCGATCATCGCCTCACGGGGCAACGCGGCCAGGGCGGGATGGTGGAGGTCGGGCGCGAGAAGATCCGCCGCAAGGCCCGGGGCGATCCGGCCCGCAGGCCGGCCCAGCGCCTGCGCCGCCCCTTCCGCCGCCGCATGCCAGAGCGCCTCGCCCGTGGAGGCAGGCGCCTCGCCCGGCCCGCCTTCGGGCGCCAGGCAGCCGCGGGCGCGCAGGCTGAGCCGCTGCCCGTATTCGAGCATGCGCAACTCCTCCCCCAGCGCGATGCGCACATTGCTGTCCGACCCGACGCCAAGCCGGCCGCCGGCGCGCAGGAATGCTGGGCCCGGGAAAATGCCGTCGCCCAAGTTGGCCTCGGTGATCGGACAGAGCCCGGCAACCGCGCCCGACTGCGCCAAGCCGCTGGTTTCCGCTTCAGTCATGTGGGTGGCGTGGATCACGCACCAGCGCGGATCGAGAAAGCGGCGCAGCAGCCAGTCGACGGGCCGCTCCCCGAGCCATCCCTCGATCTCCTCGACCTCCCGCACCTGTTCCGCCGCATGGATATGGACGGGACCACCGGGCACGGCATCGAGAACGCGGCGCATGGCCGCCTCGTCGCAAGCGCGCAAGGAGTGGAAGGCGAGGCCGAGCACACTGTCCGCCGGCAGCTCGGCAAGGACCCGCGCGCAATCCTCGTGAAGCGCGAGGAACTCTTCAGCGCCGTGCCCGAAGCGCCGTTGCCCGCCCTCCAGGGGGGCCTGCCGAGCGCCGCCGTGCTGGTAGAGCACCGGAAGATGCGTGAGCCCGATCCCCGTCTCCGATGCCGCCGCCGCGATACGCGCCGAAAGCTCCGCGCGCTCGGCGTAGGGAGCGCCACCGGGCCCGTGATGGAGGTAGTGAAACTCGCCGACGGCGGCGTACCCCGCCTCCAGCATCTCGACGAAAACCTGCGCCGCGATGGCCTCCACATCATCGGGGCCGAGGTGGTCGAGAAAGCGATACATCAGCGCGCGCCAGGTCCAGAAGCTGTCCTTCCCCGGCCGCGCCACCTCTCCCCGCCCCGCCATCGCGCGCTGGAAGCTGTGCGAATGCAGGTTGCCGGGCGCCGGGAGGAGGGCGTCCACCCGCGTGTCCCCGGCAGCGGCCGGCACACCTTCGGCAACGTCACGGATGCAGCCATCGGAGATCCACACGCGAACCTCCGACGCCCAGCCACCCGGCAGCAGCGCGGCGCTGGCATGCACTGCATGCACGTCACCTTCCTGCATCGAATTCTCCCTAGGCACCGGCCGGTCGCGCCCCTTACGCTGCACGCATCAGCGGCGGAGGTCGAGCAGCGATGAGCGGTGACATCAGGCTTCTCACCAATGCCCGGCTCTGCACCATGGATGCGGATCGACCGGCGCCCTACGGCCTGATCGAAGCGGCCAGCCTCGTGATCGAGGGCGGCAGGATTACCTGGCTCGGCCCGCCCAGCGCCCTGCCCGATGCGTATGCGGCAGCGCCTGCCGAGGATCTCGAGGGGCGGATCGTCACCCCGGCGCTCATCGACTGCCACACCCATATCGTCCATGCCGGCTCCCGCGCCACCGAGTTCGAGCGGCGGCTTCAGGGCGCGAGCTACGCCGAGATCGCCGCGGCGGGCGGCGGCATTCTGAGCACGGTCACTGCAACCCGCGGCGCGACCGAGGACGACCTGCTCGCCACCGCGCTCGACTGGGCGGACCGGCTGATCGCCGAAGGTGTTGGCACCATCGAGATCAAGTCCGGCTACGGCCTCGATAGTGATACGGAACTGCGCATGTTGCGCGCTGCGCGGCGGGTGCGCGCGGAACGGCCGGTCGACGTGGTCACCAGCTTCCTCGGCGCCCACGCGGTCCCGCCCGAGTACAAGGGGCGCCACGACGACTATCTCGACGAGGTGTGCCTGCCGGCCCTGCGCCGCGCGGCGGCCGAAGGGTTGGCGGACGCGGTGGACGGGTTCTGCGAAAGCATCGCGTTCGCTCCGCCTGAGATCGAGCGATTGTTCAATGAAGCGAGGGCGTTAGGCCTTCCCATAAAACTCCATGCCGAGCAGCTTTCCAATCTTGGCGGCGCCGCCCTCGCTGCCCGCCACGGCGCCCTTTCCGCCGATCATGTCGAGTATCTCGACGCAGCCGGCGTGGCCGCCATGGCGGCGGCGGGCACGGTCGCGGTCCTCTTGCCCGGCGCCTTCTACACGCTGCGGGAGACGCAGGCGCCGCCGGTCGAGGACCTGCGCGCAGCCGGTGTCCCCATCGCCGTGGCCACGGATGCGAACCCCGGCTCGTCCCCCATGGCCTCCCCCCTCCTCGCGATGAACATGGCCTGCACGCTCTTCCGCCTGACCCCGGAGGAAGCCCTCGCCGGCACAACCCGCCACGCCGCCCGCGCGCTGGGGCTGTCGGACCGGGGCATCCTGCGCGAAGGCCTGCGCGCCGATCTCGCGGTCTGGGACATCGAGCACCCGGCGGAGCTGTGCTGGCGCGTCGGCTGGGCCCCCCTCGCCCGCCGCATCTTCGGAGGAGAAGGATGAGCGCTGATCCGCTGACCCTGACCCCGGGCGCCGTGACGCTGGCAGCGCTGGAAACGCTGCTATCCGAGGAGCGTCCGGCCCGGCTCAACCCTGCCTGCCGCCCCGCCGTGGAGGCCGCCGCGGCGCGCGTGGCGGAGGCCGCCGCGGGGAACGCGCCGGTCTATGGCGTGAACACAGGCTTCGGGAAGCTCGCCAGCATCCGCATTCCCGGTGAGGACACGGCGACGCTCCAGCGCAACCTCATCCTCAGCCATTGCGCCGGGGTGGGCGACACGCTGCCCCGCGGGCCGACACAGCTGATGATGGTGCTCAAGCTCGCCTCCCTCGGCCGCGGCGCCTCGGGCACGCGCTGGGAGGTCGTGGCGCTGCTCGAAGCGATGCTGGCGGCGGGCATCACCCCCGTGGTGCCGGTAAAGGGCTCGGTGGGCGCGTCGGGGGACCTCGCGCCGCTCGCGCATATGACGGCGGTGATGATCGGCGAGGGCGAGGCGGAACTGGATGGCCGGGTGATGCCTGGGGGCGCAGCACTGTGCGCCGCAGGCCTCGCCCCCATCGCACTCGGGCCCAAGGAAGGGCTTGCGCTCATCAACGGGACGCAGTTCTCGACGGCGCTCGCCCTCGCCGGCCTCTTCGGCGCGTGGACGGCGGCGCGCGCGTCTCTCGTCACTGCCGCGCTGTCGACGGATGCGATCATGGGCAGCACCGCGCCGCTTCAGCCCGAAATCCATGCGCTGCGCGGCCATCGTGGGCAGATCGAGGCGGCGGCCGCCATGCGCGCGCTCCTCGAAGGGTCCGAGATCCGGGAAAGCCATCGCGAGGACGATACCCGTGTGCAGGACCCCTACTGCATTCGCTGCCAGCCGCAGGTTGTGGGCGCGGCGATGGACGTCTTGCGGATGGCGGCCGGACTTCTGGAGACCGAGGCGAATGCGGCGACCGACAACCCGCTGGTGCTGGCGGACCCGCCCCGCATCGTCTCCGGCGGCAATTTCCACGCCGAGCCGGTGGGTTTCGCGGCGGATATGATCGCCCTCGCGGTGGCGGAGATCGGGGCCATCGCCCAGCGCCGCGTGGCCCTGATGGTGGACCCGGCGCTCAGCCACGACCTGCCACCCTTCCTCACGCCCGCGCCCGGCCTGAACTCGGGCTTCATGATCGCGGAGGTGACCACGGCGGCGCTGATGTCGGAGAACAAGCACCTCGCACACCCGACCGTGACCGACTCGACCCCCACCTCCGCGAACCAGGAGGACCATGTCTCGATGGCGGCTCATGGCGCACGGCGCCTGCCGCCGATGGTGACCAATCTCGAGCGTATCCTCGGCGTCGAGTTGCTTTGCGCCGTGCAGGGCATCGAGTTTCGCGCGCCGCTGAGCACGAGCGTGCCGCTCCAGGCCGCCATCGACGCGCTACGGGCGGAGATCCCGCCGCTTGCGGAGGACAGGATCCTGTCGCCGGAGATCGACCGCGCGGCCGGCATGGTTGCAACGGGCCTCCTCGCCACGGCGCCCGCCATCGCCCTGCCCGACCTGGGCTAGGGGCGACGGAACGGCGCCTCCAGCAACACCGGGGCCAGCGGTGCCCAGGCAGCGCCTAGCCGCGCCTCCTCCGCCTCGCCGATGCCGGCGATGAGCAGGCCCGACCCGACCATGCCGCGCGCCGGCGGGTCCCTGTAGGGCGCCTCGTGGCGACGCATTGCGCCGCCGAGCGTCTCTGCCACCCGTTGCGCCATCGCCTCGTGGCGTGCGGCGGGCAGGATCGGGTACCAGAGCATCACGATGCCCGCAGGCCAGGCGCGGGCGAGGGCGATCATCGTCTCCGCCGCTTCGCCATACTCATCCTTCACCTCGAAGGACGGATCGATGAGCGCGAGGCCCGGGCGGGCAGCGGGGCGCAAGGCGCGCAAGGCCGCGTGACCGTCCGCCGACGTCACCTCCACATAAGGCCCCCCACGGCCGCGCCCGAAAGCGTCGAGCGCCGGCCGGGCGCGGCGCAGAGCAGCATGTTCGGCGGGATGGCGCTCGTGAAGCACCAAGCGGTCCTCAGCGCGCAGAAGGCTCGCGGCGACGCATGGGGAGCCGGGATAGGCCGTAGCACCATCTCGCCCCCGCAGGGCGGACAGCACATCCCAGAGCGTGCCATCCGGCGGGCCTTCCGGACAGGCCGCGGCCAGCGCGCCGATGCCCGCCGCTGCCTCACCGGTCTTCCCGGCCTCCGCGCTGGCAAGATCGTAGAGCCCCCGGCCCGCATGGCTTTCTGCATACAGTGCGCCGCGCCCGGCCATCGGCGCCAGCAGCACCGATAGCGCCACGTGCTCGTGGAGATCCGCGGGGGAGCCCGCATGGTAGGCGTGCTGATAGGAAAGCATGCCCCCGCCTAGCCTGCCCGCCGAGGCCTGCACAACGGCGCGCTGCGCTGGCGGTGCGGGGCGCGTGCCCTATGCTCCGGCTCATGCGCGCCTTCGCCAGCCTTCTCGAAAGCCTGCTTTTCACGCCTTCGCGCAATGCGAAGTTGCGGCTGATGCAGCGCTATTTCGCCGAGACGCCGGATCCGGACCGCGGCTGGGCGCTGGCCGCGCTCTCAGATGGTGTGGAGTTGCCCGCCATCTCCGCCAGCCGCATCCGCGGGCTGGTGGAGGAGCGGGTCGATCCCGTTCTCTTCGCGCTTTCCTACGACTATGTGGGGGACCTCGCCGAAACGGTCGCCCTGATCTGGCCCGCGCCGGAGGCCGCTTCACCAACGGAGGGCGAGGACGAGACGCCACGCCTCGGCGAGGTGATCGACCGTCTGCAGGCCGCGTCGCGCACGGAGATCGGCGCTGTCTTCGCGCGGCTGCTCGACCGGATGGGTCCCTCCGAACGGCTCGCGCTCATCAAGCTCGCCACCGGGGGCATGCGCGTCGGCGTGAGCGCGCGCCTCGCCCGGACGGCGCTCGCACAATGGTCCGGCCGCCCGCTGGAGCGGATAGAGGAGCTCTGGTTCGGCATCGAGCAACCCTATGGCGCCCTCTTCGCCTGGCTCGACGGGGGAGAGGAGCCCGCGGTCGATCTCAGCCTCGCCTTCCGCCCGATGATGCTGGCCCACCCGGTGGAGGAGCGATGGTCGGATCTCGACCCCGCCGCCTACCGGGCGGAGTGGAAGTGGGACGGTATCCGCGTGCAGGCCGTAAGCTTCGGCGGCGCGCGGCGGCTCTACAGCCGGACCGGGGAGGACATAGCGGAAGCGTTCCCCGATGTGATCGCGAGCATGGAATGGGAGGGCTGTGTCGACGGCGAACTGCTTGTGATCAAGCACGGCACGGTGGCCCCCTTTGCCGATCTTCAGCGGCGTCTTGGCCGGAAGCAGGTGGGCGCGAAGCTGCTCGCGGACGCACCGGCGGCGATGCGCCTCTACGATATCCTCCACGATGGCGAGGTGGATACGCGCCCGCTCCCCTTCGATGCCAGGCGCAAGGCGCTCGAAGCCTGGCATGCCCGCTGGTCGCCCGAGCGGACGGATCTCTCGCAGCTCGTGCCGTTCGAGGACTGGGCGACGCTTGAGACGCTGCGAGAGGGTGCCCGGGCCGAGGGGCAGGAAGGCCTCATGCTGAAGCGGCACGACAGCGTCTATGAGGGCGGCCGCCCCGTCGGCCCATGGTTCAAGTGGAAGCGGGAGCCGCTTACTGCCGACTGCGTGCTGATCTACGCCCAGCGTGGCCACGGCAAGCGCTCGAGCTTCTACTCCGACTACACTTTTGCGGCGTGGACGCTCGCCACGCCCGGGGACAATGCGCTCAGCCTCGTGCCCGTGGGCAAGGCCTATTCGGGCTACACGGATGAGGAGCTGAAGAAGCTCGACCGCTGGATCAGGAACAACACGGTCGAACGCTATGGCCCCGTGCGCTCCGTGGAACCCGCCCTGGTGCTGGAGATCGCGTTCGACGCGGTTCAGCGCTCGACCCGCCATAAATCGGGCATCGCCATGCGCTTCCCGCGGATCAAGCGCATCCGGTGGGACAAGCCAGCGGAGGAGGCGGACCGGCTCGAGACGCTCGAGGCGATGATCCCGGCGGCGGGTTGAGCGATGGCGGGGCGCAGGGGCCGCGCCGATAACGCGCAAGCTGGCGGATGCGGAGAGCGGGGCATGGGCCCACCGCCTTCGCGCTTAGTGGGGCGGCTGACGCAGCAGTGCGTCAGCCGCCGTCGGGCCCTTACGCAAGGATCAGGAACCCGTCCTCGATCGCATCCGCGTTCACCTCGGAGGTCTCACCCGCCTGCGCGAAGGCCGCGACGAGATCGCCTGCGTCGAAGTCGTCGTCGCCAAGGCGGTCTCCCCAGAACGTCGCACCAGCGTCATCGGGCCCGCGGCCCACGGCATTGCCGTAGACGAGTTCCAGCAGACCATCGATATCAGACGCATCTCCGCCCGCCGAACCGAACTCGGCCGAAGAGACGAAGGCATCCGCAATCTCGCCAACGCTCTGCCCATCGGCAAGCTCACCGGTCCAGAAGGCGAGGCCGCCGGCATCCGCCTCACGGCCAAGTGCTGTCTGGTAGATCAGCGCGATGGCGACTGCGGCCGCGTCGGTGGTTACGGCAAGGCTCGCATCGGTGAAATCGATCTGCTCGATATTGCCGATCTCCACCTCGTCGCCGGCCCCATCGGCGAAGCGGAAGCCCGTGCCCGCGCGGAGCACCGAAAGCCCTGCCAGCGCAGTGTCGACCGAAACGCTATCGGTGCCATCGCCACCATCGACCCGGTCTAGCCCGCCGAACGAGACCTCCAGGCTGTCATCGTCGTCCCCACCCTCGGTAACGATCACCTCCTGGATCGTGATCTCCGCGATGCCGGCGCCGGGCAGGGTAAAGTCCGCAATAGTCGGGTCGATGGTCTCGCCAAAGGCATTGGTGCCGCCGAGGATGATCTGCTCGAACTCGGGCGCCGGCAGGCCGGCCGAACCATTGAAGCCCGGATGCGCAGCAATCACGCCGCCCTCCTCTACGCCTGCATCGTCCATGCTCTGATTGATGAAGGCGGCATCCATCTCCGTGTTCACCTCGGTGCCCGCATCCAACACATCCGAGCCGAGGAACGTGACAGTCTGCGTGCCGAGGAAATTGCCGTCCTCGTCGAAGAGCGCGATCTCTTCCTCGGTCCCTACGAAAGCGTCGTTCGAGGGCAGCAGCATCGCGGCGAGGCTGATGAAGCGCGTGGCCGAGCCGTCCGCCACATCGACGTTCACCGATGTCGTCTCCGCCGTGGCGATCGGTCCGGCCGCACCGGTCACGATGCCGCCCTGGCCTTCCGGATCGGCGGCGATCAGCTCTTCCGCAATCGCCATGAAGGTGCCGTCCTCGGCGATACGCTCCAAACCTTCGGACGTCTCGCCGCCCACCTCGAAGAGATCGAAGCCCTCATCGTGCAGGCCGAACCAGAACGGAGTGAGAAATGTGCCGCCCTCGGGCGACAGGTTCTCAACGGTAATGCGGATCTCGGTCATCATAGCCTCCCTGTGGCCCGGCGCTGCCGCGCAGCCGGTGTCCTCGCGAGGCGGGACTGTCGCGATAAGGCCGATCACTGTCCCCTGATATATTGGTGACCGGGGCGTGATCGGGCCGGCGGAAAGGCGATCAGTCGAGCGGCTTCAACCAGAGGCTCATGGGCTTCTCGGTCTCGTCGGCGTCGCCGATGTCGCGCCAGGGAAAACGCGCCTGCGCCCCTTCGAGGCGCCGGTAGCCGTAGCGCTGCCAGATGGGGTCGAGCGGCTGGTAATCCGCCGGGCGCATCGGGTGATCGGCCGGGCGGATGACGGCGCAGAACACGGATTGACGGCGGCCGAGCGCGCGGCCCGCGGCTTCACGGCGCTCGAAGAACTGGCGGTAGACGCCCTGGCCACGGCATTCGGGCAGCAGCACGCTCTCGCCGCAATACCACGTCTCCTGCGGATCGATGCCCGCATCGGCGAGAGCCCCGGCAAACTCCTCCGCGTGGTCCTCCATCGGCGCGCCAGTGGCGGCTCCGACCAAACGCTGGCCCTCGAAACAGCCCAGCACCAGCGACCGCGGGCTTTCGGTATAGGCACGCAGATACTCGGCCTCGTAGGCGCGATCACCCTCGTAGAGATACGGGAACGCGCGGAAGACAGCGATGCGGAGCGCGGCGAGATCGTCGAGCCGGCTCGCAATCTCGGCGCGCTCCAGGGCCCGGATCTCAAGGCTCATCGCGGCCCCCCCTTTTCCTCAGTGTCAGACAGCCTGCCAACCAGCATTTCGCGCTTCCGGCCCCATCCTGCGCGCTTCTCCATCGTGAAGCCCGCAGCCTCGAGAGCCCGGCGCACCGCCCCGGCGGCGGTGTAGGTGGCCACCGTACCGCGGGGCCGGGTTGCCCGGGCCACGGCGGCGAGAAGCGGCGGCTCCCACATCTCCGGGTTCCGCGCGGGCGCAAAGCCATCGAGGAACCACGCGTCCACCGCCCGGTCCTCGAGCGCGAAGCTCGGCAGGCGGATACGCGCGTCCCCGACGCGCACCTCGAGGCGCAGATCGCCGAGATCGAGGCTGATCGTGCCCTTCAGCGGCGGCGTATCGGGCCAGGCACCGAGAAGCTCGGCGGCCTCGAGCCGCAGCGCCGGGAAGGGGCCGAGCGCGCGCGCCAGGGCCGCCCGGCCGAGCGGCGCCTCCTCGAAACTCAGATGCTCGAGCACCGCCCCCGGCACGCCGAGCTGGCGCCAGAGGGACCAGGCGGCCAGCGTGGCGAGACCCGCGCCGAAGCCCAGCTCCCCCGTGCGAAACCCGGCGCCCGGGCCTGCACCCAGGCCGCCCGCAGCCCAGCGCGCCGGCAGGTCGTTTCCGTCCAGGTACACATGGCGGGTCTCGGCCAGCCCGTCCTCCGGCGCGAAGAACGGGTCGTTATAGCGCCGCGAGAAAGGCACCGGCCCCGGGCCGCCCGTCACCCAGTCCAACCCCTCCTCCGCCGTGCTCATCCACCGCACCCCTTCACGCTGCAGCGCCTCTGCCCGTGATGGTCTTCGCTCCGCGGATTTGCAAGGAAGGCGGCATGGCGGCCGGCGGGGCAGATATCGAGGTGGTGATCGTGGGCGCCGGTGTCGCGGGGCTCACGCTCGCGCGCGCCCTTCTCGCCCGCGGCGCCGGCGTCACGGTGCTCGACGACGGGGTCCCCCCCGCCTCCGCCACGCCGGTGGGCGCGCTCATGCCCCTGCCGCGCGCAGCGCCCGGAGACCTGCTGGCGCGCCTGCAGACGCAAGGGCTGAGCATCATGCCCCGCCTCGCCGCGGACCTGGCGGGGGAGACCGGGATCGACCCGTGCTACAGCGTTACGGGCCGGATCACGCCGCTGGCCGAACGGGCGGCCGCAGGCGCGGGCCTTGAGGAGGCCTCGGCACGGTTCGCCGCCATCGCATCGGCGCAGCGCACCGCGGGCCACGCATGTCCCGTCGCAAAGGGGCAGGCCGAAGCGGGCCCTAAATGGCTCGACCGGGCGGCACTGCGCGGCGACATCCCCCAAGGCCTGCTGGCGCCATCGGTGGGTACCGAGGGCGGCATCGTCGATGGTGTGACGGCGCGCCTGGACGCCGCCGCGCTTGTTCGCGCCCTCCGGCGGTCGGTCGAACAGCATCCGCGCGGCGCGCTCAAGGATGCCTGGCCCGTCGGCCACCTCGCCGCCAAGGGGCGGCCGGAGGGGCGCGCCGCCGCCGTCGGTCCGCGCGGCCGGCTTCCCGGGGATGCGGTGGTGGTGGCCGCCGGTTGGCGGAGCGCGGCCTTTGCAGCCGGCCTCGGCCTGCCGCCGGGCCGTGCCGTGAAGGGCCAGGCCGCCATGCTGGCGCTGGCGTTGCCGGAGGGCGCGCCCGTGATCCAGGCGCCCGGTCTCTTCGTCGTGCCCCATGCCCCGGCTGCCGATGGCACGCCCCGCGTCGGTGTGGGCAGCACGCGGGAAGCCGGGCTCACGGATCTGTCGACCGATGACAGGCTGGAGACGATGCTCGCCCGCGCTGCGGCCCTGGTGCCTGCCCTTCAAGGCGCGCCCATTCTCAGCCGGTGGGCCGGCGTAAGGCCGCGCCCGCCCGGGCGGCTGCCCCAGGCAGGGCCTGCGCCGGGACGACCGGGGGTGTGGTTCCTCTCAGGCGGCCACGGCATCGGCATCGCGCTTGCCCCCGCCCTCGCGGAGATCGTTGCCGACGCGATCGTCGCGGGGCAGGCGGTGCCCTCGGAACTCATGCCGCAGGAAGCATAGGGGCGCCAGCAAGCGAACTCTCACGCAAGGCCCGTCACGCCGCCGTCGCCGACGCGACATCCTTCCGCAACACGCCCGACGCTGCGTCGTCACCCAGCGCTGCTAGCGCTGCCGCGTAACCGCGAGCCGCCACGGCTCCACCTACCGCCGCGGGCCACGGCACACCCCACCAGAAGCGAGGGCGCCGGGCCGGGGCACCAGTCACCGAACGGGGATACCTCCATGCTTATGAACCGCCGCTCGCTCCTGCAGGGCACCGCCGCCACCGTCGCCGCTCCCGCCGTCCTCCGTGCGCATGACGCGCTCGCCTCCTCGGGCTCCGTGCGCGTCTTCGCCTGGCTCGACTACATCCAGCCGAACATCGCCGAGGCCTTCGAGAAGGAAACCGGCATCACCGTCGAGCTCACCACCTTCGGCTCGAACGACGAGGCGGAGTCGACGATCCAGGCCAATGGCGGCAAGGGCTTCGACGTGATGTTCCCGTCGATCACCAACCGCGCCGGCTACGAGAACGCCGATGCCCCGAACGGCATCTACCTCCTCCCGCTCGACCCTGCGAAGGTCAACTTCGACGCCGTGATCTCGAGCTTCATGCGCGACAGCGCGGGCCTCGGCGGCACCTACAAGGGTGACCAGGTGCTCCTGCCCTTCAACTGGGGCACCGAGGGCGTGACCCTCGACCGCTCGGCGCACGACATCGCCGATGCTGACCTCTCCTTCGGCGACCTCTGGATGCCGGAGGCGAAGGGCAAGGCGGCGTTCCGCCAGAAGTCCGTCATCATGGGCACGGGCCTTTATCTCGACGCGCAGGGCATCGTGAAGTCGAACCGCATGCTCGATGTCTACAAGTCCGAGGAAGATGCCCGCCGCGTTTGGGGCGAGGTCACGAAGTGGATCCTGGAGCGTAAGGACAATTTCGGCGCCTTCTGGAACAACGCCACCGAGGCGACCTCGGCGTTCAAGGAAGCGGGCTGCACCATCGGCCAGACTTGGGACACGACCGGCCTGCTCCTCAACCGCGAGAACGACAACCTCGTCTACCGCGCACCGAAGGAAGGCATCATCACCTGGCTCGACTCGGTCGGCATGCCCTCGGGCGCCGAGAACATCGAGCAGGCGCACGCCTTCATCAACTTCGTGCTGACGCCGGAGATCGGCGGCCTCTTCGCCAACAACACCGGGTACAACTCCGCTGTCGCAGGCGCGGCCGAGTTCGCGTCGGACGAGTACAAGGCGCAGTTCAACGAGGTCTACCGCCCGGACGTGCTGGCCAACATGTGGTGGTGGCAGGCCGACACCCCGTTCTTCGCGCCGGTGCGGAACGAGTTCGTCGAGATCATCACCAACGCCTGATCAGCGTCGGGAGAACAGCGCAGGCCGGGCTCGAGAGAGCCCGGCCTGTTTGCATTCCGGTCGGATCGCGGGGACAGGCGGCGGAGTTACGCGCCCTCCTCGGCCTCGAGTTCGGCCTCACGCTCGGCCGCTTCTTCGGCGGCGTCCTCGGCGCGTTCCTCGGCCTCGGTCTGGAGCCGTTCCTCGGAAGCGAGCGCACTCGCCTGACGGGCCTTCAGCCGGGCCGACTCAGCGAGACCTCTCGCCTCCTTCCCCTGCCCGGCCTCGGCCAGTTCCTCCGCCGCTGTCAGCTCGGTCTGCGCTTCGAAGAGGCGTTCGGACGCATAGCTCGCCGCCTGGTTGGTCATCGCGTTCTCGACCGCGGCGCGCGCCTTCAGAAGCGCGATCTCCGTATCGCTCATGCCGCCGCAGCCCGCCAGCAGCAGGCCGAGCGCGACGCCCACGCCCATGATCATCCGGTTCCGGCTCATGCCAACTCTCCCTCGCAATGCACCGTGGGCGCAACGAATTCCGGCCCGAACCCTAGCGGTCCCGGGCGCCTCCCGCCAGCATGCCATTCGCCTGTCATCAAACTTCGCTAAGGGAGTTGCAGCGAGACAATGAAAACGACGGGGACAGGGCATGACGGACGCGCCACACGCGACCGGCGGGGTTTCTGTGGGCCAGATGCGGGGGCGCGAGGTGCGCCTCGAACAGGCATCGGTCACGTATCCCAACGGGTTCACCGCCGTTCATCCGACGGATCTGCGCATCGAGCCGGGTGAGTTCTTCTCAATTCTCGGCCCCTCCGGCTGCGGCAAGACCACGATCCTGCGCACCGTGTCGGGCTTTCAGGAGCCGTCCACCGGCCGCGTGCTGATCGGCGGTGAGGACATGGCGGGGATCGGCCCCAACGGCCGGCCCACGGCGCTTATCTTCCAGAACCTCGCCCTCTTCCCGTTGATGACCGTTTGGGAGAACGTCGCCTTCGGTCTCGAAGCGCGCGGCATGAAGAAGGCGGACCGCCGGCGCCGGGCAGAGGAGTTGCTGGCTCTCGTCGCCCTCACCGGCCAGGAGGACAAGAAGCCGACGGAGCTTTCGGGCGGGCAGCGCCAGCGCGTGGCCGTGGCGCGGGGGCTGGCGGTGGAACCGGCCGTACTGCTGCTCGACGAGCCGCTCTCGGCCCTCGACCTGAAGCTTCGCCAGCACATGCGCGCCGAGCTCCGTTCAATCCAGAAGAAAACCGGCGTCACCTTCATCTACATCACGCACGACCAGGGCGAAGCGCTCACGATGTCTGACCGCATTGCGGTGATGAACCACGGCCGCGTCGAGCAGGTGGGACATGGCGACGAGATCTACGCCAACCCCGCCTCCGCCTTCGTGGCCAGTTTCGTTGGCGAGACGAACGCCATTCCCGGCCGCCTGAAGGCTGCGGATGGCAAGCGCGCCTGGATCGAGACACCGCTCGGCGCCTTCACGGCGCGCAACCCGCATGGTGTGGGCGAAGGGCGGGAAGCAATGCTCTTCATCCGGCCCGAAGCGATGCGTTTCGGCGAAGGGGAGAACCGGATCGAGGCGCGCGTCACCCGCAGGGACCTCGAAGGCGCCTTCGTCAACATCTTCGCCGAGGCCGGGGGGCGCGAGCTTGCACTGCACCTCACAAACACGGGCGATGCGGGCCGCAGCCTCGACGGCCCGCAAAGCCTGACCTTCGACACGGGCGACGCGCTCATCCTGCCAAAGGGCGAACTCGCGCGTACCGGCAAGGAGCTGGCGGAGGCATGAGCGCGCTCATCGGCAACATCGCCCAGATGCGGCGCAGCTTCGGCAGCGCGCTTGTCAGCGTCTTCTTCGTGGCGGTGGCGGCCTGGGCGGTGTTGCTGATCGTGTTTCCGCAGCTCGTGATGCTCGACAGTTCGCTGACCAAGCCGGCGCGGCAGCTCGACAGTGCCATCGCAGCGCAGCTCACGGCGGATGCGGCAACCTGCGTCACGATCCTCGAACAATACCGCCCGACCGATGCGCCAGCAGCCCCTGCGAGCGACGGCGGCATCGCGATCCCCAGCCCGAGTACTACAGCGCCCACAGATGGTGGCCTCGCGATCCCCTCCCCGAGCACCACGGCGCCCTCCTCCGGCGGGCTCGCCATCCCCTCACCCAGCAGCACCGCCGGCGGGGCGGGAGGGCGCCCTTACATCCTGCAGTGCGACCGGACGACCACTGAGCTGCAGCTCGTGCGCGACGAGGCGGAAGGCCGCGTCATGCTCGATGCGCTATACGACCTGCCGGAGCTGGGCGTGGACGCCACGGCGCCCATCGAGGACCAGATCGTCGAGGCACGCGCGGTGGGCGAGTTGGCAGAGGACCTGGTCGTCACCCTCCGCGAGCAGGAGGCCACTGCCTTCCGCTGGAGCCTGACCAACTACCAGGTGCTGACTGCCGCCCGCGCGATCCCCATGGAGCCCGCAACGCTGGCGGCAGACAGCGCGAGCCTCGAGAACAAGCTCTACAGCGTGATCGGCCTCCGATACGTGGAGGATGGCGTGGTCCACAAGCGCCTTGCGCTCATCACCCTCGTGCGCACCATCACCTTCGCGATCATGGCGACGGCCCTCGCGCTCATCATCTGCTACCCCATCGCCTACAATCTCGCGCTCAAGTCGACGAAGGAGAAGGCCGTCTGGCTCTTTCTCGGCCTGGTGATCCCCTACGCCATCGTGGAGCTGATGCGCGTCTATGCCTGGGTGTCGATCATCGAGACCAACGGGCTCTTCAATTCGGTGCTGGACTGGGTCGGGGTACTCTCGATCGTGGATGGCGAGGCGATCCCCTTCAAGCGCTATCCGCTCACCGTCTTCCTCGTGATCGTCTACACCTACATCCTCTTCATGGCGTTCCCCATCGTGAACGTCATGTCGACGCTCGATCGCAACCAGATCGAGGCGGCACGGGACCTTGGCGCGAGCACCTGGCGGGTCCATTGGCGCGTGGTGATCCCGCATACGAAACCCGGCATCGCCGTAGGCTGCATCAGCACCTTCATGCTGGCCGCGGGCGCGTTCTCCGTGCCCCGCATCATCAGCCGCGGGCTGCAGGGCGAATGGTTCAGCCAGACGATCTACAACAAGTACTTCGAGAGCGGGAACTCGGAGGTGGGCGCCGCCTACGCCTTCGCCTTCATCCTGCTCTGCTTCGTGATCGTGGCGATCTTCATGCGCGTGATGAACGC
>JBCBEP010000030.1:25479-30871 GCA_038528605.1 Pseudomonadota bacterium | reverse complement strand
GGATGAGCGCGAGGCGGAGCGGCAGGACTGCCCAACTGCTGCGCTGGCCTCCGGCTTGCCCGTGGGCGCCGCGCCGGCGATCGCAGAGCCAGCGATGCACCTGGTTGCGCTCGTGCCGCCGGGGGAGCGTGTTCCCGGCACGGATCGGCGCCCGTCCGAGCGCCGGGCGCGGGCACCACCGCGGCACTGACCCCAGCAAAAATCTCCGACACGACCTTTCCCGGCGCGCCTCTTTGGCGTCGCCCAGCCTTGCGATGCAGGATCAAATCAGATGCCGAAGCAGACGCTCTTCACCGCCGCCCTCACCGCGGCTGCCCTTCTAACCGCGCTGCCCGCCGCGGCGCATGACTTCAAAGTAGGGGAGATGGTGATCGACCATCCTTGGTCGCGCCCCACGATCCCGAACCGTCCGTCGGCGGGGTATTTCGGGCTGGAGAACACCGGAGAGGCGGCAGACAGCCTGCTCTCCGCCAGCACCCCCGCCTTCGGCCGCGTGGAATTGCACCAGACCTCCGAGACCGATGGCGTCATGCGGATGGTGAAGCAGGACGCCGTGCCGATCCCCGCCGGTGAGACGCTTTCCTTCGAACCGGGCGGCTACCACGTGATGCTGTTCGATGCGGTCGAGCAGCTGAAGGAGGGGGATCGCTTCCCGCTCGAGCTCGTCTTCGAGAACGCCGGGACAGTCACCGTCGAGCTCGTCGTCAAACGGCGGGCACCTAAGAAGGGCGAGATGGACCATAGCGGACACGGCTCTGGCCATGGTTCCGGCCATGGGGGGCATGGGAGCCATGGGGAGGGTCACTCCGGCGCGACCACGAACTGATTTTCCGACTTGAACAGTCGGGAATGATCGCGCATACCCGAGCCACCGACTCGGGTATGCGCCTGGCGCGCCCACAGAACAACGCAGGATCAGGAGACATGCTCATGACCCCCGCCCGGAGCATCATTGCCACCCTCGCCCTTGCGACCGCGCTGCCCGCCGGCGCCGCGCTGGCGGAAGGGGAGGTGAACATCTACAGCTCGCGCCACTACGACACGGACGAGCGGCTCTACAGCGACTTCACCGAAGCCACGGGCATCAAGGTGAACCGGATCGAAGGCAAGGCCGACGAGCTGATCGCCCGCCTAGAGGCCGAGGGCGACAACAGCCCCGCCGATCTGCTGATCACGGTCGATGCCGGCCGGATGTGGCGCGCGGACCAGGCCGGGCTGCTCTCGCCTGTGGAGAGCGACGTGCTCTCGGCGCAGATCCCCGAATATCTCCGCCACCCGGAGGGCCACTGGTTCGGCCTCTCGCAGCGCGCCCGCATCATCTTCTACGACAAGAACGAGGTCTCGAACCCGCCGCGCACCTATGCGGAGCTGGCCGACCCCGCCTACAAGGGGCAGGTCTGCACCCGCTCGGGCAGCAACATCTACATGCTCTCGCTCCTCGCCGCGCAGATCGAGCATCTGGGCGCGGAGGAAGCCACGGCCTGGGCCAAGGGGCTGTGGGAGAACCGCGGCCGTGAGCCGCAGGGTGGCGATACCGACCAGCTGCGCGCCATCGTCTCGGGCGAGTGCGAGATTGTCGTGTCGAACACCTACTACTTCGCCCGCGGCCTTGCCGGCGATGTGAGCGGGCTGACCGAGGGCATCGAAGGTATCGGCTGGGTGTTCCCCGACCAGTCCGGCGCGGGCTCGCATGTGAACATCTCGGCCGCGGCGGTGACGACGCATGCCCCGAACCGCGAGAACGCCATCAAGTTCCTGGAGTACCTGACGACGGCGCAGGCGCAGGAGTACTTCTCTGAGGGTAACAACGAGTACCCGGCGGTGCCCGGCACGGCGCTCGCCGCACCGCTCGCCACCCTCGGCCTCTTCCGCCAGGACGACCTGCCGCTGGAAGCCCTCGGCCGGAACCAGACCGAGGCGCAGCAGATCTACAACACGATCGGCTACAACTGATCTGGACACCCAATCTGTTCGAGCAGGGGGCCTGGCCGCGTCGCCAGGCCCCTTTTTTGTCGCCAAAACCCCCTTTAAGCGGTCGGTGTTGCGCCGCATTGTAGTCACACTTCTCGCCCAGAAGACGAGTGGACGTATAGGCGTCAGCGGCTTTGCGTGGGATCTGGTAGGGCCGGAAGATAGCGTCAGACGAGGTGGCGGAGATGAGCGCGGGATTTCACTTCGCACAGTCAGCAACGACGGCGGCAGCGGGGGCTGCTGCCGACGGCGCGGCGGCGGAGAGCGGCATTCAATCGGCGGTGAGCCTGCTCAGCCAGGGCGGCCCTGTGCTGTGGCTGATCGTGGTTACCTCCGTCTTCACGCTCGCGATCATCTTCTACAAGCTCGGCATGCTCTTCATGATGAAAGCTTGGGCGGCCAAGACGGCGGAGGAAGCCGTGGAAGCCTGGGTTGCCGGCGACCCTATGAAGGCGAAATCCCTTGTGGCGACGGATAATGGCCTGCGCGCTCAGCTCGTGGCGGCAGCCATGGAAGCCGCCCGTGCCTATCCGCACGATGAACAGCGCGCGCGGGAGGAGACCACGCGTGTGGCCAAGGGCCTGCTGTCGGACACGACCTCCAACCTTCGTGCGCTCGACGTGATCGCGACGCTGGCGCCGCTGATGGGTCTCCTCGGCACCGTGCTCGGCATGATCGCCGCCTTCCAGGCGCTGCAGGCGTCGGGCGCTCAGGCGAACCCCGCCACGCTGGCCGGCGGCATCTGGGAAGCGCTGCTGACGACGGCTGCCGGCATGGCGGTGGCGATCCCGGCCTCGGCGGCGCTCAGCTTCTTCGAGGGGACGGCCGAGCGCGTGCGCCTCGATTTCGAGGATCTGGCCAGCCGTGTGTTCAACCGGCCCGCGACCCCCGCGGTCCGCGCAGCGGAGTAAGCGGCGTGGCGCACGGCGCGGGAGCATCTGACGGAGGACCCCGGCGATGATGCGGGCGGGCATCGAGCTTGAGCCGATCTCGCGGCGCGGCCGGGCGAGCCTCACGCCGATGATCGACGTCGTCTTCCTGCTGCTCGTATTCTTCATGCTCGCCGCCTCCTTCGCCGAAGCCGAGAAGGCCATCCGGCTCGCGCCCTCGGGCGCAGATGGCGCGGATGCGGACAGCCAGCCCTATGAAGGGGCGCCGCGCCTCGTGCAGATCCGGCCGGAAGATGTGCGGGTGAACGGGATCGTGGTGCCCGTGGACGGGCTCGCGGCAGCGCTCGCCCCGCTGATGCCGGCGCCCGATGCCGTGGTGATCCTGCGCCCCGAGCGCGGTGCGTCGCTGCAGCGCACGGTTGCGGTGATCGACGCGCTGGCGGCCGAGGGCATCACGGCGGTGGTGCTGGCGGAAGAAGAGGAGGCGGGCTGATGGAGTTCCCGATGCCGCCGATCCGCCGGGGCAAGAGCGAAGGCGTGGTCCCCATGATCAACGTCGTCTTCCTGCTGATGATCTTCTTTCTGATGAGCACGACGCTGGCGCCGGAGCGCAATGCGAGCGTCGATCTGCCGGAGAGCGCCGCAGGCAGCGAGGCGGAGCCCGGGCGCGAGCTCGTGGTGGGCGCCGAGGGGGCGCTGGCCTGGGGGCAGTACCGCGGCGAGGATGCGATGGCGGCCATCGAGGCAGCCTATGCGAACGGCGCCGGCGGTGTGCTGGTGATCAAGGCGGACCGGGCGGTCGAGGGGGCGGTCATCGCCCGTCTAATCGCCCGGCTGCGCGCGGCCGGTGTAACGGACAGCGCCCTCGTTACGGGCGGCTGAGGCCGCGGAGATGGCGTCGCCGGTGGGGGCCGGCGGCGCAGGGTGATCCGGCCCTGGCCGGGCATCCAACGCCTGCGCACCTGCCGTGGAGCCGGTGGGGCGGGGCGAACGGTCTGCCGGAGGGCCTTTCGGGGCAAAGCCGGGTTGTTTGGGGGAGCGGGCGATGAAACGGGTACTCGTCTTCATGGCGTGCGTTGCAGCGGCGGCCGGTGTGCATGTGGCCGCGCTCTTTGGCCTCGGAGTGTGGCAGGCGCGCGAGCCCGATGCGCCGCCGCCCGAGCCTGTGGCGGTTGCCGAAGTGCCCGAGGAGCCGGAAGAGACGCCGGAGGTTGCCGAGGTTCAGGGCGTCGACGAGAACCTGGGCGAGCTCCTCGCGCTGTGGGATCGGGAGCCCGGCAGCGCGGACGAACCCGAAATTGCAGATCTAGACGATGTGGATCAGGAACGCCCGGACGCGGCCGACGAGCTGAACGCCGCCCCGGAATCCGGTCCGCCGCCCGAGCAGGGCGATGAGCCGACGACGGATGTCGAGGCCGTGCCCGAGGAGTGGGACCTGCCGAGCCGCGTGCGCGTCGCTTCCGGCACCGCGCCAGAGCTCTCCGGCCCCGAGCCGAGCATCGCAGCACTCTCTGCCCCCAGCTTCGCTGCGCCCACTCTCGCCGGTGCCGGCAGCCTCGATGGCGCCCGCGCGGGCCTTGGTGGCGACAGCGGCGTCGGCGCGGCGCTCGGCGGCGGGATCGGCGGCGACGGGCCGAGCATCGGCGGCGGCGCCCTCGCGCTCGCGCCCCGTGCGGAGGAAGACCCCTACGTGCCCCCTCCCCCGCCCGAGGAGGAGGAAGAGGAGGTTGCCGCTGACGAGGATGCCGAGGCTGAGACTGCCGAGGAGCCTGCGGAGGCCATCGACGTCGCCGAGGAGGCCAGCGTCGACGAGACCGCCGCTGAGGAACCGGCCCTGACCGAGGCCGAGGCCGAGACCGCAACCGGGGAAGCCGCGGAGGATGTTGCCGAAGCCGAGGTGACCGTCGCTGACGAGGAGGCTGCGGCGGAAGAGGCCGCCGAGGCCGATCAGGCGGTGGACGAAGCCGACGCGCTGGCGGCACTGGCGCTCGACGAGGCGTCGGAAGAGACCGGGACGAGCGACCTGGCCTCGGAGCCCGTTGCGGAGGAAGCACCGGGCAAGGAAGCCATCGACGCGGTTGCGGCAGAGGAGACCACTGAGGAGGCGACTGAGGAAGCCACCGAGGAGAGCCTGGCCGACGCGCCGGAGACGGATGGTGCGGAAGACGCCGAGCTTGCGGCCGATGAGGCAGCGGAACCGGCGGACGAGGCCGTGGCCGAGGTGACGGAGAACGCGCCCGAGGCGGACGCGGACCCTGCTCCTACGGAGTTGGCTGAGGAGGGTGTGGAGGACGCGGTCGAGGACGTTGCGGAGACCGCGGAAGCGATCGCTGAGGAAGCCGTCGAAGAGGTCGAGACCCTCGCCGACGCTGCGGGCGAGGCGGCGGGCGACGTTCCCGAGGAAACGCCAGCGGAGATCGCTGAGGACGTTGTCGAGGAGGCTGCTACCGAAGCGCTGGACGGCGAAGAGCTCGCCCTTGCCCCCCCGGCCGATGAGGTCGAGGTGACCGAGGAAGCCGTGCCAGAGGAAA
>JBCBEP010000030.1:0-25379 GCA_038528605.1 Pseudomonadota bacterium | reverse complement strand
GCGCGGCGGAGGAAAGCGCGGCGGAGGAAAGCGCGGCGGAGGAAAGCGCGGCGGAGGAAAGCGCGGCGGAAGAGGAGATCTCGGACGAGGCGACGGCGGACGAGGGCGCTGCCGACGAGGCCATCGAGGAGGACACGCTGGCCGAGGCCGTGACGGAAGAGGAAGACACAACGCCGCCGCTTGGTGCCGTGGTGCCCGATGGCAGCCCGCTGGCCGATGCGTCGACCGGTGTGGTGCCGTTGCCCCGCCCGCGTCCATCGCCGGAACCGGAGGCCGCGCCCGCGCTGGCGGAGGCTGACCCGGCCGACGAGGCTCCTGCGGACGAGGCCGCCCTCGAGGAGGCACCCGTCGAAGCGGCCCCCATCGATCAGGAAACGGCTGAAGCGGAGACGGCCCCTGAAGAAGCGGCCGGCGAACAGGTAGCCTCTGAAGAGGAGATCCCGGCAGAGGTCGCCGCACAGGAACCCGCCGCGGAAGCGGAGCCCGCTCCTGCAGCCGAGGGTCCCGACGGCGGGACGGCGGAGGCGGCTGAAGAAACGGTGGTTGCCGTGGCGCCCAGCGTCGCCGCCGATGCGGCGCTGGCGGCGGAGGACGAACCGGTGTCGGAGACGCCGGCCACGCTGGATGAAGGCACGGAGGCTCCCGAAGAGACGGAGGCTTCGGTTGAGGCTGAGGCTGAGGCCGAGGCCGAGGCTGCCCCTGTCGATCTCGGGCTGGTGGTGGCGGAGAGCGCGCTGCTCGCACCGCTCGCCGCGACCGGCGCGAATGACGACGACGAAGCCCCCGCCTGGGCGCCGCTGCCCGTTGCCAAGCCCGAGGTCGAGGACCCGGCGCCCAGCTGAGCGGGCCCGGGCAGGCCGCGCGCTTGGCTAGAAGCCGCTCCCCTCGCCCGGCCCCTCGGCACCGCCGCCATGGCCCGGACGGGAGCGGCGGATCTCGCGCGCGAGCAGGATGACCGGCAGGAAGCCGAACGCCACGATCACGAGCGACGGGACGGCGGCCTGTTCGAGCCGCTCATCCGATGCGAGGCGGTAGGCCTGAACCGCCAGCGTGTCGAAATCGAAGGGCCGCATGATCAGCGTCGCCGGCAGCTCCTTCATCACGTCGACGAAGACGATGAGCCCCGCGGTCAGCAGGCTGGCGCGCAGTAGCGGGACATGGACCCGGCCGAGCGTGCGCATAGGCCCCGCGCCAAGGGTCCGCGAGACATGGTCCATCGAGGGCCGGATGGTGCTGAGCCCGGCATCCACCGCGTTGAGCGCCACCGCCATGAAGCGCACGAGGTAGGCGACAAGCAGGATGCCGGCGCCGCCCGTGAGCAGGAGGCCCGTGGAGATGCCGAACTGCGCTTCCATCACATCGTCGAGCGCATTGTCGAAGGCGGCGAGCGGCACGAGCAGGCCCACCGCGATCACCCCGCCGGGAATGGCGTAGCCGACGCCTGCAAACGTCGCGGCCGTTCGGGAGAAGGCCCCGGGCACGAGACGGGCGGCGTAGCCGACGACGAGCGCGGCCAGCACCACGAGGACGGCCGCCCCGCCCGCCAGCGTGAGCGAGTTGACGCTGAAAGCGATATAGCGCGCCGCCAGCGGATCCTGCCCCGAACCGACGGCCATGGAGAGCAGCATGACGACGGGGATGACCGCGCCCAGCAGCACCGGCAGCGCGCAGATGGCGATGGCTCCCACAGCGGCCGGACCGCGGAGGGGGGCGGGCTGCAGCGCCTCGAAGCGCTTGCCCGCCTGGTGGCGCTGCGCGGCCCCGCGGCTCACCCGCTCCAGCGTCGCCAGGGTGACGGCGAAGACGAGCAGGCAGAGCGACAGCTGGGCAGCCGCCGCCCTGTCTCCCATCGAGAACCAGGCGCGGTAGATGCCGGTCGCGAAGGTCTGCACGTTGAAATGCGCCACGGTCCCGAAATCGGCGATGGTCTCCATCATCGCGAGGGCCGCGCCGCCGGCGATGGCAGGGCGCGCCATGGGGAGCGAGACGCGGAAGAAGCTGCCCCAGGGCCCGGCGCCGAGGGTGCGCGCCACCTGCGATGCGGTGACGGACTGCATGAGGAACGCTGCCCGGGCGAGCAGGTAGACGTAAGGGTAGAGCACCAGCGTCAGCATCAGCGCCGCGCCCCCGAGGGAGCGGATCTCGGGGAACCAGTAGTCTCGCGGTCCCCAGCCCGTCAGGTCACGCAGCGTGGCCTGCACGATGCCGGGGTGATCGAGCAGGTCCGTATAGGCGTAGGCCAGCACGTAGGCCGGGAAGGCGAGCGGCAGGGCGAGGGCGATCTCGAAGATCGGCCTGCCCCAGAACCGCGTGTTGGTGATCAGCCAGGCGCAGGCGGTGCCGAGCACCGTGACACCGATGCCGACCAGCAGCACGAGTTCGACCGTGGTCCACAGATAGCGGGGCAGCACCGTGCGCGAGAGCATGCCCCAGGTATCGAGCGAGCCCATGAGCGCGGTGATCGCCACGGAAAGCGCCGGCGCCGCACAGATGCCGGCCACGAGCGTCGCAAGGCCCAGCAAGACCGGGCCTGGCACCGCATTTCCTGGGGCTGCGCCCGCCTTCGAGAACCGTTCGCTCAGCATGCCCCCGTCATGCGACCCCCACCCGCCTCTGACAAGGGCTGCGTGGCTGCGTCACGGCCGCCGCTCGACCGATCCGTGACGCGGGCGCGGCGGAGAACGATGACAGAGGGGAGGACCGGAAGGGCTCGATCGAGAGCCGCCGGGAGAAGGGCAGGCACTACAACATCCGCAGCCGGCCGACGCGCAGTGCAGCGCGCCCGGGTGTCCTCAGGCGGGCTCCTCCAACAAGCCACGACCTTTCAAGAGCGGCTCCACACCCGGCATCGCGCCCCTGAAAGCCGTGTAGGCGTCCTCGGGCTCCTGCCGTCCGCCAGCTGAGAGGACGTGTTCGGCGAGGCGGGCTGCAAGCCCCGGATCGAACGGATCACCCGTCGCTTCGAAGGCCTCGAACGCGTCGGCGTCCATCACCTCGGCCCAGAGATAGCTGTAGTAGCCGGAGGAATAGCCCTCGCCCGAGAACACATGCTGGAAGTGCTGCGCGGCGTGGCGCATGGCGATCGCCGAGGGCATGCCGATCTCGGTCAACACGGCGGATTGGAAGCGCTGCGGATCGTCATCCGCCATGCCCGCTGCGTTCGGCGCCGCCCGGTGCATGGCGAGATCGACGATGGCGGACGCAAGGTATTCCACTGTCGCGAAGCCCTGATTGAACGTCTCGGCCGCCTTGAGGCGCTTGACGAGATCCGCCGGCATCGGCGCGCCCGTCTCAACATGGCGGGCATGCTGGGCGAGGATGTCGGGCACCGAGAGCCAGTGCTCGTAGAGCTGGCTCGGCAGCTCCACAAAGTCCCGCGACACGGCGGTGCCCGCGATGCTGGGATAGGTCACGTCCGACATCAGGCTGTGCAGCGCGTGGCCGAACTCGTGAAAAAGCGTGCGCGCATCGTCGAAGGTCAGGAGCGCCGAGTCCCCTTCCGCGAAATTGCAGGTGTTGATCACGATGGGGCGCTGCGGCTCATCCAGTTTCTGCTGGCCGCGATAGGTGCTGGCCCAGGCGCCAGAACGCTTGGTCGGCCGGGCGAAGTAATCCCCGATGAAGAGGCCGAGATGGCTGCCATCGGCGCGCGTCACCTCCCAGGCGCGGGCCTTCGGGTGGTGAAGCGTGAGACCCTCCTGCTCCTGGAACCGGAGGCCGAAAAGGCGGGTGGCAACGTCGAAGGACGCGGCGATGACGCTCTCGAGCGAGAGATACGGCTTCGTCTCCGCCTCATCGATGTCGTAGGCGCGCCGGCGCTCCTTCTCGGCGTAGTAGCGCCAGTCCCAGGGCTCGATCTCGATGTTCGCCCCTTCGCTGGCGGCGAGGTTGGCGAGGGCCTGCTGCTCCTCCTGCGCGCGGGCGCGGGCGGGCTTCCACACCCGCTTCAGAAAGTCGGAAACCGTCTCCGGCGTCTTGGCCATCTGGTCCGCCAGGCGCATGTCTGCATAGCTCTCGAAGCCGAGGAGCTTGGAGCGCTCGTGGCGCAGCGCGAGGGTCTCGGCGATGATCGGCCAGTTCTCGTTGTCGCCCCGCCCTGCCCAGGCGCGGAACGCCGCCTCCCGCAGGTCCCGCCGGGCGGAGAAGACCAGGAACGGCTCGACGGAGGAGCGGCTGAGGGTGATCGCCCAGTGGTCCGGCGCATCGCGGCGCACAGCCTCGGCCTTGGCGCTCGCGCGGAGCGTGTCGGGCAGGCCATCGAGGTCCCCCTCCTCCAGCCACATCACCCATTCAGCTTCGTCCTTCAGCACGTTCTGCCCGAAGCTGGTGCCGAGGGTCGCCGCGCGTGTCTTGATCTCCGCCATCCGCGCCCGGCCCGCCTCGTCGAGCTCGGCGCCGGCCTTCCGCATGTTGCGCAGCATGAGGTAGCGGACACGCGCCTCCTCCTCGCCGAGCCCCTCTTCCGGGACTGCCGCGATGCGGGCGAAGAGCGCCGGGTCCAGCATCATCTTGCTGAAATGGGCGGCGAGCTTCGGCGCCATGCTGCGCTCCACGGTCTGCAGCTCGGGCGAGGTGTGCGAGGAGCAAAGGTTGAAGAACACGGCCGCGGTCCGATCCAGCGCCTTGCCGCAGCGCTCGAGCGCAACGATCGTGTTCTCCACATCCGCCGGCGCGGGGTTGGCCTTGATCGCCTCGACCTCGGCGCTGTGCTCGGCCATCGCCGCCTCGAAGGCCGGCTCGAAATGGTGGGTCTCGATGCGCTCGAAGGGCGGCAGGCCGAAGGGGCCATCGAAGGGCTTGAGGAGGGGATTGTCGGTCATGCTGTCGTTCCTTCGGCGGGCTTCTTCTTCCGGGCGATGGCGCGGCCGGCGGCGGTTTCCGCCATGCGCGCCCGCCATGCCTCCAGGGCATCGAGCCCGTCGGGCATCGGGTGCTTGATGATGCGCTGAAACCCGGTGGCGAGAAAGGCCGTGAGATCGGCAATCGTCATGCGATCGGCGGCGAGCCATGCCCGGCCCTCGAGGCGCGCATCGAGCAGGCGGAGATGCCCGTCGATCCGCCCACGGTTGATCTCGCCCCACTCGGCCACCTGGTCCTCCAGCACCGCGAGATGCGGGTTGGTGTGGCGGAAGCACTGGCCAACCGCGGTAAAGAGGCCGAACTCAACACGCCGCTGCCACATCTCGATGACCGCCGTCTCCAGCGGGTCCCGCCCCATCAGGTTCGGCTCGGGCGCCAGCGCCTCGAGATAGCGGCCGATGGCGGGCGTCTCGGTCAGCACCGTGCCGTCCTCGAGCTCCAGCGCGGGCACCACGGCGGCCCCGGTCTTCGCGCGGAAAGCCTCTGCCTTGTGCTCGCCCTGCATGAGGTCGACGCTGGTGGTGGGGATCTCGAGCCCCTTCTCCGCCACGAACATCGCCATGCGCTGCGGGTTCGGCGCCTGCATCTGGGTGTAGAGCATCACTGGGCGCGGCAGGGCGGCGGTGTCGGTCATCGTGATTCCTCCCGGGTTCGTGCGCAGCCTAGCGGCGTGCTCACCCCTTGTCTCCGGGTGCCCCAGGGTGCGAGGAGAGGGCCGGTCAGGCGAGGGTCCCATGTTCGAGACAGGCTTCCCCCATCGGCATCTCACCGGCATCGCGCCGCTCAGCCCGATGGATATCCGCGCGATCCTCGACCTGGCGGAAGAGTATGCGGCGCTCAACGAAAAGCCCGAGAAGCATCTCGACCTGCTGACGGGCCGCACCCAGATCAACCTCTTCTTCGAACGCTCCACCCGCACCCAGGCCAGCTTCGAGCTGGCGGGGAAGCGCCTTGGCGCCGATGTCATGAACATGAATGTCGAGACGTCGAGCATGGGCAAGGGCGAGACGCTGATCGACACGGCCCTCACGCTCAACGCCATGCGGCCCGACCTGCTGGTGGTCCGCCACCCGCATTCGGGCGCCGTGGAGCTGCTGGCGGAGAAGGTGAACTGCGCCGTGCTGAACGCGGGCGACGGGCGGCACGAGCACCCCACACAGGCGCTGCTCGACCTTCTCACCATGCGCCGGCACAAGGGCCGCATCCAGAAGCTGACCGTGGCGATCTGCGGGGACATCGCGAACAGCCGCGTCGCCCGCTCCAACATCCTCTGCCTCGGCAAAATGGAGAACCGCATCCGCGTGATCGCGCCCCCTACCCTCCTGCCGAGCGGGATCGACCGGATGGGGGTCGAGGTCTTCACCGAGATGGCGCCGGGCCTCGAAGGCGCGGATGTGGTGATGATGCTGCGCATCCAGAACGAGCGGCTTGCGGGCCAGGCCGTCCCCTCCCAGCGCGAGTATTTCCACCGCTACGGCCTCACCCACGAGAAGCTCGCCCACGCCAAGCCCGACGCTATCGTGATGCATCCCGGCCCCATGAACCGCGGCGTGGAGATCGACAGCGCGGTGGCGGACGACCCGGCCCGCTCGGTTATCGAGGAGCAGGTGGAGATGGGCGTGGCTGTGCGCATGGCCGCGCTCGACCTGCTGGGGCGCGACCGGCCTGCGTGATGCTGCGCGCCTTAAAGAACCATCACTTTCCGTCAGATACCTTTTGGGTGCCTGAATTAGGCCGCCGCCTCGCCAGAAACCCATGTACAATCGTGCCCAGACGATGCAGCTTGCCCGCCGGTAGGGTTAAGCGCTTGCGAAAGTGGTGAGGACGGCGGTGAGTGCGGCCATCCGGCAAGGTGACGAGGAAACGGGCGCGACCGTCCATGCACTGCCCGACAAGGCGGCGCGGACACGGTTCGAGCCCTATCTGGACCCCGGCGAGAAGCTGCTCTGGAGTGGTCGGCCCATGCTGCGCCCGCTGCTCGAGGGTCAGGAAATCGTGCTGCCGCTGGTCTCGCTCATTCTGGCCGGCGCCATCAGCCGGATCATCGTCCAGCACAGCCGCGAGAGCTTCAATCTCGAGATGATGCGGGTGCTGATGATCGCGATGATGCTGGGCCTTCTGGTCCTCGCCATCTGGTTGCCGCTGCGCACCATCCTGCGCCGCCGCCGCAGCCACTACGCGGTGACCGACAAGCGCGCGATGCTGCTCGAGACGGGCATGGGCGGCAAGTTCCGCTCCTACCCCCTCACCTGGGACCGCATCGTGAATGTCCGCCTCGGCCGCCGGGTCTCGGTCATCTTCGAGCTCGAACGCGGCGCCCCATACGTCTCCGAGGTCGGCTTCGAACACCTCGACGACGGCATGGGCGTCTACCGCCTCATCCGCGCCGTCCAATCCGGCCAGACCCCCTGAGGCCGGACGCGTCGACATTCCCATCGCACTCGAGGGCGGCTTCGCAGCGCAGCGCCAGCGGCTTCCTTCCCGCCCCAAACCCCTCCACAGAGTTCGCGACGATCTCGGCCCCGCGCAGCGGCGGCAGCGCGCCGGCCACATCCTCCAGCGCCAGCAGGCTCTCCGACGGATAGGCGCGCCCCGCCTCGGCCGTGAGGACGAGCCGGTCCCCAGCCAGATCCAGCGCCAGGCCCGGTCGCGACGGCCCGAGATGGCTCCCGAGCTCCACCCCCGCCCCACCCGCAACCTCCGCTGTGAAGACGAAACCGTCCGAAAACTCCCCAGAGAGAAGACCGACAGGACGAGCCTCGAAAGACATTACCGACCGTGCTCCTCTATCGCCTTCGGAAGCGCATCGGCCGACCGCCACACCATACCGGGCAGGCGCCCCTCGATTCGGCCACCGGCATCGACCCGAACGCCCCCAAAGCCGAAGGCCAGCCGAGCCGGCGCGACCTCAATATCCCCCGCCCCGAAACCCGCCACCGGGTTCGCAATGATCTCCGCGCCACGCAGCGGCAGCAGCGTGTCGGTCACATCCTCCAGCGCCAACAGGCTCTCAGACGGATAGGCCCGCGCCGTGTCCGCCGTCAGAACAACGCGGTCTCCGGTGAGGTCGAGCGCAAAGCCAGAGATGTCGCGGTCCAGGTGACTGAGAAACTCGGGATCTTCGCGGGCAAATACCTCCGTGACTACAGTGCGCAGACTAGCACGCTCCACCGCGAAAATACTCAGGCTCTTTGCAATCATGATACTGTATAATTCTCCAAAAACTTCTCGAACACCAGTCGAGAACAGCTCACTCTTGGCACACAACGAACTTGCACTCGTCAAAGAACGCTCCACTAAACTCCTTCTCTACGGTCTTCGCTATCGAGCCACCAAAGACTATCAGAGGCTCCATCTGCGGAGCCCAGCCGAAACAAATATCTGTGCGATAGACACCAAAATCAGAG
This sequence comes from Pseudomonadota bacterium, assembly GCA_038528605.1. GTDB lineage: Bacteria > Pseudomonadota > Alphaproteobacteria > Rhodobacterales > Rhodobacteraceae > Thermohalobaculum. The sequence continues at coordinate 17,112 of JBCBEP010000030.1, read as the reverse complement.
AGCACAGAGCCTGCTCGAAAGACTGATATCCCATGTATTACTCTGAGAGCGGATCGCCCAAGGTCATTCCCACAATTCGAACAGGCCCCGTCGCTTTCAATAGTAGAGTCATACTTATCATCAAACAGCAATCGCGATACAGGGCGCAAAATATAGTGATCCTCAGCGACCTGTGAAAAGCGCACCTCAGAATCACTCAGCTCGCGGATTCTATCTCTAACTTGCCGATTCACAAAAAATACCCCGAAATTTGTTGCCTCCACGTCTCTCTTTGATTTAAATTTTCTGTGGAATAAAGTATTTCTTTCGCCTTTTAGTTTCGATCCGCATAGTGGACAGAGTCCTGATTTGTCTTCCTTTTCATATACACTCCTGACCTTCGCCTCCGCCGCCGAAAGGAAGAAGAGCTTTGGTGGAAAACCAGCGGTCTGACAGCTGTCAATCATGTGACGCCTCTAGTTGAGTGGAAATCTTCGTATGAGTTGATCGATTGGGACGCCACGCCCACCACCACCACCACCGCGACGAAGATTCGCTGTCGTCGACCGGCCTACTTTCGCGTTGAAAGCATCCCGAGCATCTGGAAAGTTATGACCGCGCTCTTTGTAGAACTGCCTTATGCATGCAAGAATTTCCAATGGACTAAAGATCTGGTTCACCATTGCGCCTGAACGGCCTTTCTTCAACCGAGCGTTCGATGACTCCCCCGAAGGCAGACATTTTACACGGTTTTTTTCCATCCACTCATCCATTTGACGGTGCAGCTCACGATGAAGCGATGCTGTCATTGTTACGAGGCGCTGCCTCTTCCAGACCTCATAAGCCTGTGGAACAGGGTGGTGTCTCTCATAACCACAGTTGTACTTTTTCTTACCTTTCTGCGCTCCAGAGCGAGTGTTTCGACCCCTAGATTGCAAACCATGAGGATCCGTGTACTCGAGCGGCGAACTCAACGCATACCCATAGACGGATGGCCCGTCGACGAGGCCGAGGGGGTCTGCTTGGAGGTACCTCCCTGTTCTGGGGTCGTAGTCTCGGTGCCAGTTTTGGTGGAGGCCGGTCTCGGTCTGGAACCACTGGCCTGGGAAGCGGAGGTGTTGGTTCTCGAGGCTGAAGGTGTCGGTGGTGATTTGCTCGAGCGCGCGCGACAAGGGGCGTAGCTCGCCTGCCATACCACCTGGCCCGTCGTGTCGAAGGCCAGCACCGGGCGCATGATCTTGTCCCAGCCGAGGAAGGTGGGCTTGCCGGCCGATGGCGATTGATCCGGGGCCATGGGCGGGCGTATGGCGGGGGGAGCCAGCGGAGGGCCCGATGACCGTACTTGCCAATGCGCGCCTTGTGGATCCCGGCTCGGGCTATGACGGGCCCGGGGGGGTTCGGATTGCGGGCGGGGCGATTGCGGAGGTCTGGCGGGAAGCGGTGCCCGTCACGCCGGAGGCGGTGGATTGCGCCGGCAAGGTGCTCGGGCCGGGGCTCGTCGATGCGCGGGTATTCGCTGGCGAGCCCGGCGCGCGGCATCGGGAGAGCTTCCGCTCGGCCGGGGCGGCGGCGGCGGCGGGCGGGGTCACCACCATCGTTGCCCAGGCGGACACGACGCCACCGCTCGACGACCCCGCGCTCCTCCAGTTCGCGCTCGAGCGCGGGCGGGCCGCGGCGCCGGTGCGCGTGGCGGCCATGGGCGCGCTCACCAGGGGCCTCTCAGGCCGGGAGATGACAGAACAGGCCCTGCTGCTCGATGCGGGCGCCGTCGCGCTCTCGGATGCGGACCGGACGGTGGCGGATGCGAGCGTGCTCCGGGCGCTCATGACCTACGCCACGGGCACCGGCGCGCTCATCGTCCACCACCCGCAGGAGCCCAGCCTCTCGGCGAGAGGCTGCGCCACCTCGGGCGAGTTCGCCACGCGCCTCGGCCTGCCGGCGGTGCCGGCGATTGCGGAGCGGATCGGGCTCGAGCGGGATCTCGCCCTCGCGGAGGCCACCGGCGCGCGCTACCATGCGGACGTGCTATCGACCGCGGGGGCCCTGCCGGCCCTCGCCCGCGCGAAGGAAAGCGGCCTAAGCGTGAGCGCGGGCACCAGCATCCACCACCTCACGCTCAACGAGTTCGACATCGGCCCCTATCGGAGCTTCTTCAAGCTCGCCCCGCCGCTGCGTTCTGAGGAGGACCGGCGGGCGACGGTGGAGGCGCTGGCCTCGGGGCTGATCGATATCGTCGTCTCGGGCCATGCGCCCTGGGATGCGGAGGCCAAGCGCCTGCCCTTCGAGGAAGCGGCCGCCGGGGCGGTGGGGCTCGAGACGTTCCTGCCGGCCATGATGCGCCTCGTGCAGGCGGGGGAGCTCTCGATGCTGCGCTTTCTCGAGGCGGCTTCCCTCGCCCCCGCGCGGCTCCTCGGCCTGCCCGGCGGCAGGCTCGCGCCCGGTGCGCCGGCGGATCTTGTGCTCTTCGACCCGGGCGCGCCCTTCCTGCTCGACCGTGCAGCGCTCCGCTCGAAGTCCAAGAACACGCCCTTTGACCGGACGCGGATGGAGGGACGGGTGCTCGGCACCTGGGTCGCCGGGCGCCGCGTCTCCCCGGCCGAACCCGCGCTCGCTGCGGTAAGCTGAGCACGGAGGACGGCGATGTTGCATGAGCTCATGGCGCCGGAACGCGCCCTGCCCTGGTTCGCGCTGGCGTTCTCCGTGGGCTACCTCGCCGGCTCGATCCCCTTCGGACTGATCCTCGCCCGCGTCTTTCGGCTGGGGGACCTGCGCAGCATAGGCTCCGGCAATATCGGCGCCACGAACGTGATGCGGACCGGGAACAAGCTTGCCGCGGCCCTCACCCTGCTGCTCGACGGGCTGAAGGGCGCGCTGCCGGTGCTGTTCTTCCTGGGCTGGGGCGACCTTGCGGCGCAGTTCGCGGGCCTCGGCGCCTTCGTGGGGCACTGCCTGCCCGTCTGGCTCCGCTTCCGGGGTGGCAAGGGGGTGGCGACGTTCTTCGGCATCGCCCTCGCACTCTACTGGCCCGCCGGGCTCACGCTGGCGGCCGTCTGGCTCGGTGTCTTCAAGCTCACCCGCACCTCCGCCATCGCGGCGCTCTCGGCCGCCACGGCTGCGCCCGTCGCTTTCTATGCCTGGGGCAGGCTCGAGGCGGTGCTGGCCATGGCGGTACTGGGCCTCGCGATCTGGCTTACGCATCGGAGCAACATTGCCCGCCTCAGGGGTGGCGAGGAAAACCGGTTTTGATGCAGCATTTAACGCATCTCTGTTCTAAGTTTGTTCCGATTTCGCCATCCGCTTAAGCCGCCCTTAACCATGGGCGGCGCCAAGTCCCCCCTGCAGCGGGCAGTAGGCCCGCCAATGGGAGAACCATCATGGCGATGCTCGCCGGTGACGTCGGACTGACTGCGCATCCCCGCCCTGTCCCGCCAGCAACCGGGGCGGAGGAACGCCTCGCGCGCCTGCAGCTTGCGCGCAGCGAGAATGTGGGGCCGCGAACTTTCCTGACCCTGCTCGCCCGCTTCGGCCGCGCCACGCGCGCGGTGGAGGCGCTGCCCGAACTCGCGGCCAGGGGCGGCCGGCGGCACTATGCGCTTTGCACCGCCGAGGTCGCGGCGGCGGAGATTGCGCGCGGGGAAGCGGCGGGGGCCAACCTCGTGCTTCTCGGCGATGTGGCCTACCCGCACAGGCTCGCCGCCATTCCGAACCCGCCGCCCGCGCTCTGGGTGCTGGGCGATGCGGCGGCGCTTTCGCGGCCCTCCATCGCCATCGTGGGCGCGCGCAATGCCTCCGCACTTGGCCTGCGCCAGGCGCGGCGGCTGGCGGCCGGGCTCTCGGATGCGGGCCAGCTCATCGTCAGCGGCCTCGCGCGGGGGATCGACCGTGCAGCCCATGAAGCGGTGCTCGACGCGTGCGGGATCACCGCCGCCGTCCTCCCGGGCGGGATAGACATCATCTATCCCGAGGAGCACGCGCCGCTGGCCCGCCGGATCGCCTGCAGCGGGGGCGTGGTGCTCACCGAATGCCCGCCGAGCACCGAAGCAACCGCACGGCATTTCCCGCGCCGCAACCGGCTCGTCTCGGGTCTGTCCGACGGGGTGGTGCTGGTCGAGGCCGCCGCCCGCTCCGGCAGCCTCATCACCGCGCGCTGCGCGCTCGAGCAGGGGCGCGAGGTGCTGGCCTGCCCCGGCGCGGCGGAGGACCCGAGGGCGGCCGGCTGCAACGAGTTGATTCGCGATGGGGCGGCTCTCGTCCGCCATTCGGAGGATGTCATGGAAGCGATCGCGCCCATTCGTCACACCGGCTTCGCCGAGGGGGCGGACGAGTTCCGCTTCGATCTCGGCGCGCTCGACGAGCCGAGCGATCTCGACGATTTCTCGGATTTCGACCCGGAAGGCGCGGAGGAGGACACCACGCTCGCCGAGCAGGTCGTCACCCTCATCAGCACCGCTCCGGTGGAGACCGATGAGCTTGCGCGCATGGCCGGCGCCTCGCCTGCGCAGATCGCGCTCGTCCTGCTGGAGCTCGATCTCGCGGGCCGTGTGGCCCTCCTGCCAGGCGGTCTCGTGGCCTTGCGGGCGGACTGATCGTGCCGGTCGAACAACCGGCTGCCGGCAGCCACAATCGGCCGTCCCGCGTCACGCGGCGCATCAGCGCGCGTTGACAGCCCCGGTAGTCGGCTCCATGTTCCCGCGCTGTTCATCAGAGGGCGAAGCGGGGACACGCATATGGCCGTGGTCGTGGTGGAGAGCCCGGCGAAAGCCAAAACGATTAACAAGTATCTCGGCGCCGATTACACGGTGCTTGCCTCCTATGGCCATGTGCGCGACCTGCCGCCGAAGGACGGGTCGGTGCTGCCGGACAAGGGCTTCGAGATGGCCTGGGAGGTCGATACGAAATCGGCCAAGCATGTCCGCGCCATCGCCGAGGCGCTGAAGGGCGAGGACCGGCTGATCCTCGCGACCGACCCCGACCGCGAAGGCGAGGCCATCAGCTGGCACCTCCTCGAGGCGTTGACCAAGCGGCGCGCGCTCAAGAAGGACACGCCGGTTCAGCGCGTGGTCTTCAACGCAATCACCAAGAACGCGGTGACCGAGGCGATGGCCAAGCCGCGCGAGATCGATATGGAGCTCGTGGAGGCCTATCTCGCCCGCCGCGCGCTCGATTATCTCGTGGGGTTCAACCTCTCGCCCGTGCTCTGGCGCAAGCTCCCCGGCGCCCGCTCCGCCGGCCGCGTCCAGTCAGTCGCCCTGCGCCTCGTGGTGGAGCGCGAGCAGGAGATCGAGGCCTTCGTGCCGCAGGAGTACTGGAGCGTGAAGGCCGGGCTCGAGGCGGCGAAAGGCAGCGCGTTCGAGGCGCGGCTGACATCGCTCGACGGCAAGAAGCTCGACCGGTTCGACCTCGCTACGCTCGACGATGCCGCCCGCGCCGTGCGGGCCGTTGCCGGTGCCAGCCTGCGCGTGGCCTCGGTCGAGGCGAAACCTGTTACCCGCAATCCCTCGCCCCCGTTCATGACCTCGACGCTCCAGCAGGAGGCATCGCGCAAGCTCGGCTTCGGCGCGCAGGTCACCATGCGGGCGGCCCAGCGGCTCTACGAAGCGGGGCACATCACCTATATGCGGACCGATGGGCTCGACATGGCGCCCGAGGCCGTGCGTGACGCCCGCGCCAATATCGGCCGCCGCTACGGCGACGCCTACGTTCCCGAGAAGCCGCGGGTCTACAAGACCAAGGCCAAGAACGCCCAGGAAGCGCATGAGTGCATCCGGCCGACGGATATGGGCGTGAGCCCCGACAAGGTCCGCGCGGATAGCGACGAGAAGCGGCTCTACGACCTGATCTGGAAGCGTGCGATCTCGAGCCAGATGGCCTCCGCCCGCCTCCTCCGCACCACCATCGAGATCGAGGACGGGGCAGGCAGCGTCGGCCTCCGCGCCACCGGCCAGGTGGTGCAGTTCGACGGGTTCCTGGCGGTCTACGAGGAAGGGCGGGACGAGAAGTCAGACGACGACGACGCCCGGCGGCTTCCCCCGCTGGAGGAAGGCCAGGCCCTCTCCTTCGCCGAGGGTTTCGAGACGCCGGACTTCGACAAGGCGGCCGAGGCCGGCGACGAGGTGCTGGAGAAGATCAGCGCGGACGGTCTCACCACCCACAAGGCCGGCGTGATGAGCACCAATGGCGCGGTCGTCGGCCTCCAGTCCTTCACCCAGCCCCCCGCCCGCTACACCGAGGCGACGCTGGTGAAGCGCATGGAGGAGCTCGGCATCGGCCGCCCCTCCACCTACGCCTCGATCCTGACCACGCTGCAGGAGCGCGCCTATGTCCGGAAGGACAAGAACCGCCTCTTCGCGGAGGACAAGGGCCGGCTCGTGACCGCGTTCCTCATGAACTACTTCCAGCGCTACGTGGAGTACGACTTCACCGCAGCGCTCGAAGAGGAACTCGACGACGTCTCCGGCGGACGGGTCGACTGGAAGGCGCTGCTCGAGCGGTTCTGGAAGGAGTTCTCCCAGGCGGTCGAGGGCACGGCGGAGCTGCGCATCTCCGAGGTGCTCGAGACCATCAACGAAGTGCTCGGCCCCCATCTCTTCCCGGACAAGGGCGACGGTTCGGACCCGCGCCAGTGCCCGCTCTGCAGCTCGGGCAGACTCTCGATCAAAACGTCTTCGAAAACCCAGTCAGCCTTCATCGGCTGCACGAACTACCCCGAATGCCGCTATACGCGCCCCTTCGGCGTGCCGGACGAAGCGAACGAGATCGCGAACCCGGACGGCAAGCTGCTGGGCCACGACCCGGAAACGAACGAGCCGGTGACGCTCCGCTCCGGCCGCTATGGGCCCTATGTGCAGCGCGGGGAGCCGGAGGGTGATGCGAAGCCCAAGCGCGCCAGCGTGCCGAAGGGCAAGCCGCTGGAGAGCGTGACGCTGGAGGACGCGCTGGACTGGCTGGTGCTGCCCCGCGAGGTTGGCAAGCACCCGGAGGACGGCGTGGCGATCGAGGCGGGCATCGGCCGCTTCGGGCCTTACGTGAAGCACAACCGCACCTATGCGAACCTCGAGAAGGGCGACGACGTCCTGACCATTGGCATGAACCGCGCCATGGAGCTCATCGCGCGCAAGGCCGCCCGCGGTGCGGCCCGGGGCGCGGCGGCGAAGCCGATGCGCGAGCTCGGCGAGCATCCGGACGGCGGACCCATCGGCATCTACGACGGCCGCTACGGGCCGTACGTGAAATGGGAGAAGGTGAACGCCACCATTCCCAAGGAGACGGACCCCCAGGAGCTGACCTTCGACGACGCCCTCGCCCTCATCGCCGAGAAGGCGGGCACGAAGGGCGGCAAGCGTAAGGCAGCGGCGAAAAAGCCCGCCGCGAAGAAACCCGCCGCCAAGAAGGCAGCCCCGAAGAAAGCGGCGGCAAAGAAAGCAACGCCGAAAACCGCGGCCGGGGAATAGCGCGCAGCGTCAGCACGCCGCAGGGCACCTCCTCGGCACCCGAGCCATATGGCGACGGGCCGGAATCGGGAGGGACCATGTTCGACGCCATCGCACTCTACGCGCTTACGCTGGCCTTCGGCGGCATGGTTTTCTTCTCCGCCGTCTTCTCCCCGCTGGTCTTCATAAAGCTGCCGGCGGAGGTGGCGGGGCCCTTCATCCGCCAAGTCTTCCCCTGGTACTTCGCCGCCGTCGCCGGCGTGCTGGGCCTCGCGGGGCTCGCGCTCCTCTCGGGCTCCGTCTTCTGGGGCGGGCTCCTGATCACCATGGCCGCCCTCGGCGTCGCCAACCGCGAGGTTCTCATGCCCCGCATCAATGCGCTCCGGGACCGTCAGCTCGCGGGGGACGAAGCCGCCGGTCGCGGGTTCGACCGGCTCCACCAGGCCTCCGTCGCCATCAATCTCGTGCAAATGGTCGCCGCCGGCGCCGCCCTCACCCACTTCCTGTGAGCGCACGCACCCCGCCCCTAGGCGCACCCCAAGCCGCGTGCTAGGCGGGCGCCATGGCAGGACTTCCGAGCAAAGAACAGATCCTCGAATGGGTGCGTGAGAACCCCCATCACGGGGCGAAGCGCGACATCGCCAAGGCGTTCGGGATCAAAGGGGCCGACCGTGTGGCGCTGAAGGAGCTTCTGCGCGAGCTGGAGGAGGAAGGTGCGCTGGCCCGCAAGGGCCGCCGCGTCCGCCCGCCCGGCCACCTGCCTCCCGTCACCCTCTTCACCGCAGAGCCGCCCGATGCGGATGGCGACATCTTCCTCACCGCGAAGGACTGGCACGAGGACGAGGCGCACCCGCCCGTCCTCTACATGCCCCGCCAGGCAGACCCAGCCCTCGCCCCCGGCGACACGGTGCTGGCCAAGCTCCGCCCGGTGCATAACGAAGGTGCGGCCCATCCCCTCACCTACGAGGCCAAGCTCATCCGCCGCCTCACCCAGGGCGCACCGCGCATGCTCGGCATCTACCGGCAGGGCCCCGATGGCGGTCGCCTCGTGCCGGTCGACAAGAAGTCCGACCGGGAATGGGAGATCCCCCGTGGCGCGGCGGACGGCGCAGTGGACGGCGAACTGGTCGAGGCGGAGCGCGTCTCGAAGGACCGCTTCGGCCTTCCCCGCGCCCGTGTGATCGCTCGGCTCGGGGACCCCGGTGCGCCGCGCATGCTCTCGCTCATCGCCATGCGCCAGTTCGGCATCCCCTACGAGTTCCCCGACGCCGTGGCCGCGGAGGCGGAGGCCTGCGGGCCCGCGCCCATGGAGGCGCGCGAGGACCTGCGCGCCCTGCCCCTCGTCACCATCGACCCCGCCGACGCACGCGACCACGACGATGCCGTGGCTGCCATGCCCGATGACGACCCCGCCAATCCCGGCGGCCACATCGTCTGGGTCGCGATCGCCGATGTCGCCTGGTATGTCCGCCCCGGCTCGGCGCTCGATACGGAAGCCCGAAAGCGCGGCAACTCCACCTATTTTCCGGACCGGGTGGCGCCCATGCTGCCAGAGCGCCTGTCCGCCGACCTCTGCAGCCTTGTCGAGGGCGAGGACCGGCCCTGCCTCGCGCTCCGCATGGTGCTGAACGCCGAGGGCGACAAGATCGCCCACCGCTTCACCCGTGCGATGATGCGCTCCCCCGCGAGCCTGACCTACGAGGACGCCCAGTCCGCCGACGACGGGACCCCGAGCGACAAGGCCGCCCCCTTCTCGGAAAGCGCCATCGCCCCCCTCTTTGCCGCCTATCGCGCCGCCGCCCGCGCGCGCAACCGCCGCCAGCCGCTCGATCTCGACCTGCCGGAGCGGCGCGTGGAGCTCTCCGAGGAAGGCCAGGTGACCGGCGTCACCACCCGCCAGCGGCTCGACGCGCACCGGCTCATCGAGGAGTTCATGATCCTCGCCAATGTCTGCGCGGCCGAGACGCTGGAGGCCCGCCGCGCCGAGTTCGTCTACCGCGTCCACGAGGAGCCGGCGGAGGAGAAGCTCGAGGCCCTGCGCGAGACCGTCGACAGCCTCGGCATGACGCTCGCCAAGGGCCAGGTCCTGCAAACCAGGCACCTCAACGACCTTCTCCGCGCCGCGGCCGACGGCACCCATGCGGACGTCGTGAACATGTCGGTCCTGCGCGCCCAGACGCAGGCCTATTACGCGCCGGACAATCACGGCCATTTCGGGCTCAACCTCCGCCGCTACGCCCATTTCACCTCCCCGATCCGGCGCTATGCGGACCTCATCGTCCACCGCGCCCTCATCGCCAGCCTCGGCCTCGGCGACGGAGCCGCCGGCGCCGCCCTCCGCGGCGCGGAAGCGCGCGATGGCCTGCGCGAGACCGCCGAACATATCAGCCGCACCGAACGCCGATCGATGGAGGCGGAGCGCGACACCACCGACCGCTATCTCGCCCTCTTCATGGCGGGCCGCGAGGGCGCTGAGTTCACGGGCCGCATCACCGGCGTCCAGCGCTTCGGCGTCTTCGTGGCGCTCGACGAGACCGGGGCGGACGGCCTCCTCCCGGTCCGCAGCCTCGGCGATGAGTTCTTCCATCACGACGCCGATACCCACAGCCTCGTGGGCGACCGGTCGGGCGAGGTCTACACCATCGGCCAGCGCCTCACGGTCCGCCTCGTCGAGGCCGTGCCCGTCACCGGCGGTCTCCTGCTCGACCTCGTGCGCGCCGAAGCCCCGCCCGCAACCCGCCGCTTCAAGGCCCCCCGCGGCCGCAGCGCCGGCCCCGGGCCCCGCCGCAAGCTCGCCAAGGGCCGCATCGCCAAGGCCAAGGCCGCCCGCAAGGAACGCCGAAAGCGCTAGCGGCGCCCCGAAGGCCGGGCCGGGTCAAGGATGGCAGCGCCACCGGCGAAGCCGGCGCCTCCCACACCCCCACCGGACCCGCGGCAGCAGCCGAAACCCACCGGCCCGCCCCAGGCACTACGCCACAGACACCACAAGAAAGCATCGCGCCGACAAGGCGCGATTCCGCTTGGTTCGTCACTGAGAAAGGATCAGTCGGGCTCCACCGCCCGGATCAGCTTGCGCTCCAGCACGCGCAGCACCAGGCGCAGGTCGTGCCCGCGCTTCAGGATCCGCCCGTCCATGCCCACCACCGAGAACGCGCCCTGCTTGCCCGCATCCTTCGGCCGCTTCTCCACCCGGTAGATCGGCTGCTCGGCCGCACGGCGGAAGATCGAGAAAACCGCCCGGTCGCGCAGCATGTCGATCGCATAGTCCCGCCACTCGCCGGCGGCGACCATCTGGCCATAGACATTGTGGATGGCCTGCAGCTCGCGGCGGTCGAAGGCCACCACCGGCTGCGCGTCCCCGGAGGGCATGAGACTGTGCACCGTCATGACCGGACTGTGACACCCCCCGCCGCCCGGAGCAAGCAGCGCTTGACCCGCCTCCGCCGCCCTCTCCCGCAAGGCGGAACGCCCAAGGCTGGCGTCGCTCTGCCCTCCCCGCTATCCGGGGCACAACGCCGCAGACACATGCGCGGCCAAGCCCGGAGACCAACAAGAATGCGCGACTTCCACCTGCCCGGCCGCTCCCCCGCCTTCGCCGCCAACGCCATGTGCGCCACCTCGCACCCCGCGGCCGTTACCGCTGCGCTCGACATGCTGCGCGCGGGCGGCAACGCGGCGGATGCGGCCATCGCCGGCGCGCTCGTGCTGGGGCTCGGGGAGCCTGCGATGACCGGCATCGGCGGGGACATGTTCGCGCTCGTGAAGCCCGCAGGCTCGGAAGATATCCTCGGCCTCAACGGCTCCGGCCGCGCCCCCGCCGCCCTTTCCGCCGCCGATCTCCGCGCCAAGGGCTGGACGGAGATGGACGAGAACCACGCCATGAGCACCGTGGTCCCAGGCGCCCTCGCCGGCTTCGCCGCGCTGGCCGAGCGCTGCGGGAAGAAAGGGCTCGACGCGGCCTGCGCCCCCGCCATCGCCCTCGCGGAAGCCGGCTGCCCGGTGATGCCGCGCGCTGCCTTCGACTGGGCCCGGGCCGAGCCCCGCATGCGCGGCGCCATGCGCCGCCACTACCTCAAGGCCGACGCGCCCTACGCTGCCGGCGACCTCTTCCGCCACGAAGGCATGGCCGAGGTACTGCGCGCCGTGCAGGCCAAGGGCGCTGCGGGCTTCTACGAGGGCCCGGTGGCCGAGGACATGGTGACAAGCCTCCAGGCCATGGGCGGCGTCCACACGCTCGACGATTTCGCCGCGGTTCGGGCCGATTGGGTAGACCCCATCGCCGGCCCCTATCGCGGCGCGGAACTCGTCGAACTCCCGCCCAACACCCACGGCGCCACCGCGATCCTCATGGCCCGCATCCTCGAGAAGTTCGACATCGCGGGGCTCGACCCCGTCGGCGCCGAGCGCGCCCATCTCGAGACCGAGGCGGCCAAGCTCGCCTATGCCGCCCGCAACGCCGCCATCGCCGACCCCGCGGCGATGACCGTCGCGCTCGAGCACCTCATCGGCGCTGCGCTGGCCGAGGAACTCGCTGGCCTCATCGATCCCCAGCGCGCCGGCCCGCCGCCCGCCGCGCCCCTCGGCCAGAACCACAAGGACACGATCTACATCACCGTGGTGGACCGGGACCGGATGGTGGTCAGCCTCATCTACTCGGTCTTCCACGACTTCGGCGGCTGCCTCGCCTCCGAGCGCTACGGCATCAACTTCAACAACCGCGCCGCGGGCTTCACGCTCACGGAGGGCCACCCGAACGAAGCCGCCGGCGGCAAGCGCCCGATGCACACCATCATCCCCGCCATGCTCCGCCAGGGCGGCCGCGTAGTCATGCCCTTCGGCGTCATGGGCGGGGGCTACCAGCCCCACGGCCATGTCCGCCTCATCTCCAACATGCTCGACTACGGGCTCGACCCCCAGGCGGCGCAGGACATGGCCCGCCTCTTCCACGATGGCGGCACCACCTTCCTCGAACGCGGCTACGCTCCCGCCGTGGGCCACGCCCTGGAAGCCAAGGGCCATGTCATCGGCCCGCGGGACGTGCCGCTCGGCGGCAGCCAGGCGATCTGGATCGATCACGACCGCGGCGTTCTGATCGGCGGGAGCGACCCGCGCAAGGACGGCCTCGCCCTCGGCTACTGAGCCGGTGGCTTCGGCGCGGTGCCGGCGCCCAGCCGGGCGCCATCGCGCTCAGTTACAGCGCTCGGGGTCGATCAGATACGTATCGCCGTCATGCGCGGCGAAAACCTCAGGGATCTGCGGATGCTCGATCGGCAGTCCGCTATCGTCCGGCAGCAGGTTCTGCTCCGAAACATAAGCCACGTAGTAGCTCGTCTCGTTCTCCGCGAAGAGATGGTAGAAGGGCTGATCCTTCCGCGGCCGCACCTCCTCGGGGATCGACTGCCACCATTCCTCGGTGTTGTTGAACGACGGATCCACGTCAAAGATCACGCCCCGGAAGGGATGGAAGCGGTGCTTCACGACCTGTCCGATGTTGAATTTTGCGACAATCCTAGTCATCGCCGCGGTCCCCAAAAGCCTGTGTTGTCCAACGGCGGCATACCCCGGCCGTCTCTTGCTGTCGAGAATAGGCCGTAAATGAGGCAATACGAGGATCGCCAGGTCACTTTGCGATGTACCATTTCCCTCAACGCACTTTCCTTCAGCAGCCCTGCGGTGCAGCGACCACCCCCGGCAGGCCCGCCCTGCTCGACCCTCACCGCAGACGGCGCGCGCGGCAAGACATGCGCCGCTCCTCAAAATCACCGCTTCGCCCGGCGCGCCGCTGAGGGTATGATCAAACCAATGAAAAAAACGAGGCAGGCACGCGCAGTGCATCGTACATCGCGCCACCGAACGCGGGGGCCCGCGTCACGCGGTCGCAGGCTGGCGACGCGGCTGTCGGCGCTGTGCCTCGCCGTCCTCGTCGGCTCGTGCTCCTCCACCCCCGACGGCCCGCCCCGCGCGCAAAACAACGCCTGCCTGATCTTCGCCGAGCGCCCCGGCTGGCGTGAAGCCGTGATGGATGCCTCCAAGCGCTGGGGCGCCCCGCCGCATGTGCAAATGGCGATCATCTGGCGCGAATCAAGCTTCCGGGCCGAGGCCCGCACGCCCCGAACCTACGCCCTCGGCATCATCCCCACCGGCAGGGTGTCCTCCGCCTATGGCTACGCCCAGGCGATCGACAGCACCTGGGAATGGTATCGCGACGACACGGGCAACAGCGGCGCGGACCGGGACGATTTCGAGGACGCGGCGGATTTCGTGGGCTGGTATATGGCCAAGACCCGGCGGACCAACGGCCTCGCCATGACCGACGCCTACAGCCAATACCTTGCCTATCACGAAGGGCACACGGGCTATAAGCGGGGCAGCTGGCGCTCGAAAGCCTGGCTCCAGAAGGCGGCCGGCGCCGTCGCCGCCCAGGCCCGCCGCTACGAACAGCAGATGGCCCTTTGCTGAACGCAGCCCCCTTAGAACGCCGCGAAGAGCCCCCCGACAGTCCACGAAGCCTTCGCCTGCATCGCGTCCCGGTGAACCGTCCGGATCGGCAACCGCAGCGCTAGGTTCGCCGATTGTTCAGGAACTTGTGGCAACGCTGACGTGGGCGGGCACGGGAACACGCAGGGCCGCCGCGCCCCCTCAGTTGCCGCCAAAGAAGCGGCGCACCCGTCGGCCGAAGCGCTGGATGCCGGAGGATTTCGCGTCGATCTCCGCCTCCACGCCGGCCCATACCGGGTCGACGAAGCGGCCGATCAGGATCAGCACCACCCGGCGTATGATCAGCAGAACCGTGACGATCCCGCCCACGATCAGCACGTTAGGCCACCACGGCACCGGCTCATCCGGTCCCGCTGCCTCACGGATGCCGATGGCGTTCGGGAACCACGACATGGGGCTGACCCGCCATCCGTAATGCGTGATCACGACCCAACGCCCGTCATCCCCGCCATTGCTGGCAAGATCTGTCGCCCGCGCGGTCAGGTTCGCGCTGTCGAACTTGAAGTACCAGGGCGCGTCGGCATTGCGGTAAACCCTCGGCTCCCCGTTCCGGTCCGAGGTATAGAGCCGCTGCACATCACGCGTGCGCACCACCGTGTTCCCCGCCGCATCGGTGGTCTCGTAGTCCTCCAGCTTCGTGTCCGTATGGGTGATGCGAACCACATCGCGCTGCGGCAGATAGTAGCTGACGAGCGCCGCGAAGATCGCGAGCCCCAGGGCCCAGAGCGCGATTTTGACATTGACCATGATGCCTCCGGAACTTCTGACGGGACCGTATGCCGTCTTACTTCGCGACGAGCGACAGGAGCAGGATCACGACGACCGGGATGGCGAAGAGTCCGGCCAGCACCTTCTTCTCGGGCGAGCGGCGATAGCGGGCAAGCCCCTGATCGATGAAGTCCTCCCGGCTCAAGCCGCCGCTCTCCCCCGCAGCGTAGCGCGCCTCGTAGCGGCGCACGGTGTCGAGGCGCAGATACCAGTCCAGCGCCAGATACACCGCCCCGATCACGAGGAAGAGCACGCTGCTGAGAATGACTGCCTTCACGAACATGGAACCCTCCTTGCCTGCCACAGGCATATAGCGCCTCCGCCCGCCCGCCGGAACCGCCCGCAGGCAGAGAGCGAGCATGAGAAGCACTCAGTTCGTGCGCCGTGCGAGACGGAGGAGATTGGAGAGGCGGCCCGGTAGCTGACCCGGCCTCAGAACGCCGCAAGGGGCCGGCGCCGCGTCGGGCCGGCGGGCCAGGCAGAAGTCGAAACTGCCCATATCGAGGTTGAGCGCCATCTCCGGCGCCACCGCCCCGGCCACCGCCCGCGCCGCTGCATCAAGCGTCAGCGCCCGGTCGGACTGCCAGATCCCGAAGGCCCCGTCGGCCATGGTGTAGAGGATGCGCCGCTGCGCCTCCGGCGCGCCCTCCACCGCCCGCGTGTCCACCCGCCCCTCGATCACGAGGAGATGGCTCTGAAGCGCTGAGACACCGGCAGCGGTGGCCGCCGCGAAGAACGCCTCCCGCTGGTCCAGCGGTGAGAGGTCGTAGACCTCTTCCCGCAGCACCACGCCATCGCGCCGGTAGAGCCGCGGCTGCCCGTCCTCGGGGTCGATCACCAGAATGCCGTCCATGCGCGCGATGTTCCGGCCGATGAGCGCGCCGTCTCGCAGGAGGAGACCCACCGGTGCGGCGATGCCCTCGCCTCGCGTGTCCTTGCCCGTATAGGCGCCCGTCACCAGCATGTCGGCCGCCCCGGCAGGCTCCGGCGGCCAGTCCTCGGGCAGGAGCAGCAGGCTCGCCGCCCCGTCCCCTGCACAGATGTGGAAGATCGCGCCCTCGGGCACCGCGCAACCATTTGCCGAGGCCTGCGCAACGGTGCCGGCAACCGCCGCACCCCCGATGATCGCCCCCGCAAGGGCACGACCGAGCCTTGTCATCCCGTCCTCCCGCGGACCGCTCAGCGCCACGCGGCGGTCCCCGGTCGACCAGGATGGTCAGCCGGGCGACATGCCGCGCAGCCGCTCCGAACGCCGGCGCAGGATCTCCACCGTCGCCAGCAACGCAATGGAGATTGCCACGAGGATGGTCGCCACCGCTAGGATGGTGGGCGAAATCTGCTCACGAAGTCCTGTGAACATCTGCCAGGGCAACGTCTTTTGGGCGGCCGAGCCGAGGAAGAGCACCACAACCACCTCGTCGAAGGAGGTGATGAAGGCGAAAAGGCCGCCCGAGATCACCCCCGGCACGATCAGCGGCATCTGGATGCGGAAGAAGGTTGTTACCGGATCGGCGCCAAGGTTCGCGGCCGCGCGGGTGAGGGACTTGTCGAAGCCCACCAGCGTCGCCGTCACGGTGATGATCACGAACGGCGTGCCAAGCGCCGCATGCGCCAGCACCACGCCCCAATAGGTGCCCTGCAGCCCGATGCGGCTGTAGAAGAAATACATGCCCGCCGCCGAGATGATCAGCGGCACGATCATCGGGCTGATCAGCACCGCCATGATCGCGCCCCGGAACGGCACGTGGGACTGGCTGAGCCCGATGGCAGCCAGGGTGCCAAGGCCGACCGACAGGATCGTCGCCATCGGCGCGATGGAGAAGGAGTTCGCGAGCGCCCCCTGCCAGTCGGAGTTGGTGAAGAAGTCGTCATAGTGCTTCAGGCTGTAGGCATCCGCCTCGAAGGCCAGCATGCCGGGCGTGAAGGTGAAGAAGTCCTCGGCGTTGAAGCTGAGCGGGATGATCACCAGGATGGGCGCGATCAGGAAGAAGAAGATCAGCCCGCAGATCACCCGGTAGCTGTACCACCAGACCTTCTGGCCCGTCGTCGCATAGGGGGGCAGTGCCGCCATGTCTCCCTCCTCTCAAGTGGTGGGGTGGAACCCCACCCTACCGGTGGTTGCAGCCCTTGCCGCTATGGTGCCGCCCGCCGGTTCCCGGCTCGTCCGGCGCCGCCTGACGGTAGGGTGGGGTTCACCCCACCGTTCTTCACCCGAGCTTCACGTTGTCGATGCCCACGATCCGGTCATAGGCGTAGTAGAGGATCAGCACCGCGCCGAGCAGGATCACGCCCAGCGCCGCTGCAAGGCCCCAGTTCAGGCTCGAGCTGATATGGTAGGCGATCCGGTTAGAGATGAAGATGCCCGAGGTGCCGCCCACGAGTTCCGGCGTGATGTAGTAGCCGATGGCCAGGATGAAGACGAGGATCGCCCCCGCCC
>JBCBEP010000029.1:0-30973 GCA_038528605.1 Pseudomonadota bacterium | reverse complement strand
TGCTCTCGGGCGGGCAGAAGCAGCGCATCGCCATCGCCCGTGCGATCCTGCGCGACGCCCCGGTGCTGCTGCTCGACGAGGCGACCTCCGCCCTCGATGCGGAGAGCGAGCGGGCGGTGCAGGAAGCCGTGGAGCGCCTGAGCCAGGGCCGGACGACGCTTGTGATCGCCCATCGCCTTGCCACCGTGAAGCGGGCGGACCGGATCATCGTGCTCGAAGACGGGCGCATCGTCGCCACGGGCACGCATGACGACCTGGTGGCCCAGGGCGGTCTCTATGCCCGCCTCGCCCGCCTCCAGTTCACTGAAGGCCTGGCCGCGGAGTAGCGCGGCGCCGCCATCAAGCAGCCCCCCGCGCGACACATTTCAGCCATCCTTGGCTGCTCTCACTGCATGCGTTGGGGGCTCCCGAAAGGGGCTTGTAGAGCGCCGGTTGCTTGGCTTTCGTCTGGGGGAGTGGGTTCGTGCCTGTCACGGTATCTGTAAGCCGGCTGCTCTGTGCAGCCGCTCTGTGCGTCGCTGTGCCCGCGGCTTCCGAGGGCAGCATCCTGTTCACCGCGATGGAGGTGGGCGACGATGTCGTCATCCGCTCCGATGGCGGAACGCTCGATCTGAGCGCCTTGTCGAACGACAGCACCAGCGACGGACCGGCCGGGATCGTTCCGGGTATCGGCGTGCTGAGAACGAGCGATGCCGACTTCGATTTCTACATTCAGGGCTCGTCGGCCATTGCCGGCCCCACCTCCTTCGGCACCGCCGGAGGGCCGCTGGCCGAGCCCGATACCGCTTCCGGACCGGTCTATGGGGTGTTCGGCAACAATCGAGGGATCTACGTGCCGACCGGCTACACGAGCGGCGACACGCTCGCCTCGGCGACCATGACCTTCCTGATGGAGGACTTCACGAGCCTCGGGCTAACGGAAGGCACCTATCGCTGGGAATGGGGCAGCGCGGGCGGCGAAGATTTCGACTTCGTGGAGCTGCGTATCGAGAACGTCGCCCCCGTGCCCCTGCCCGCCAGCGCCCTCCTGCTGCTGGCAGGCCTCGGCGCACTCGCGCTGCGCCGGCGGGGCGTGAGCGGCTAGTCGAAGATATCCTCGAGCTCGTCCCAGGCTTCCTCGACAAGGTCCTCCAGACGGTCGATGAGGGACTTGCGGCGTTTGCCCTTGCGGCGGCGGAGGGCCATGTCCTTGCGCTTGTGCTGGCCTGGCTCGAGCGCCGGGTGGGGGACCGCGGGCTTCTTAGCCTTCCCCTTCTTTCGGCGTTTCTCGGGCGGCGGCTCCAGCGCTTCGATGATGCGGATCGGCGCGCCGCAGCCGTGGCAGACCAGCCGCGCCGCGCCCCTCGCCGGCAGGGTCGAGCGCGAGGCGCAGTAGCAGCAGGTCACAATGCGGCGATGTGGATCGGGGCGGGACATGCCGTGTGACTAGCAGCCCCTGCCAGCGCCCGCCAGAAGCACAGCGCAAACCACGGAAATTCATCTTGACCTATACGTAAGCACACGGCACCAGCCTCGCCTCAAAGCGGTTGCGGCGGCGCGCCGATGCGTGCATGCCGAAGAACAGATCAACGCGGGAGGCGATTATGGCCATGGACGGGGCAGCGGCGAAGGAGCGCTGGCATCTCGGCACGCTTGAGGACAAGCAGCGCATCGAGGAGATGCCGGCCGAGCAACGCTGGCAGCCGAGCAGTGTCCACCGCATGCTGGCAGAGACCGCGGAGCGCTTCCCGGATCGCCCGGCCCTCAGCTTCCAGCTGAAAGGCGGCCCGAAGGACGCGGCGGAGACCGTGAGCTATCGTGAGCTGCTGGCGGAGGTAAATCGCACCGCGAACCTCTTCCGCCATCTTGGCGTGGGCGAGAACGACACGGTCGCCTATGTGATGCCCAATGCGAACGAGACGGTCTTCGCGCTTCTCGGCGGCATGGCGGCGGGCAAGGTCTGCCCGGTGAACCCGCTGCTCGAGCAAGGCCAGATCGCGGGCATCCTTCGCGAGACGGGCGTTAAGGTCGTCGTCACCCTCAAGGCCTTCCCCAAGACCGACATCGCCCAGAAGGTGCATGGCGCGGTGCGCGAAGTACCGTCGGTGGAGGCGGTGATCGAGGTAGACCTCAAGCGCTACCTGAAGCCGCCGCTTTCCTGGATTGTCTCCTTCATCCGCCCGAAGATCGACATCCGCCACAACGCGGACATCCTGGACTTCGAGGATGCACGCCGGCGCGAGAGCCCTGTGCTCGACTTCGAGGTGAACGACGACCCGGCCCGCATCGCCGCCACGTTCCACACGGGCGGCACCACGGGCAGCCCCAAGATCGCGCGGCACGCGCAGGGCGGCATGATCTATAACGGGATCGTGCCGAGCCGCGGGCTGATCGACGAGACGGATGTGCTCCTCTGCCCGCTGCCGATGTTCCACGTGCTGGCGGCCTATCCCGTCCTGATGAGCACCATCGCGTCGGGCGCCCATGTGGTGCTGCCCACGCCCGCGGGCTATCGCGGCGACGGGGTGATGGACAATTTCTGGGCGCTGATCGAGCGCTGGGGCGTGAGCTTCATGGTGATGGTGCCCACCGCCGCCTCCGCCCTCATGCAGCGCAAGATCGAGCACGACGTCTCGAGCCTGAAATACGCGCTCTGCGGCTCCGCCCCCCTGCCCCAGGAGCTCTTCCGCCGGTTCGAGGAGGCGACCGGTGTGCGGATCCTCGAGGGCTATGGGATGACCGAGGCGACCTGCCTTGTCTCGATCAACCCGCCGCATGGGGAGCGCAAGATCGGCTCCGTCGGCCTGCCGATCCCCTATACGGACGTCAAGATCTTCGACTGTGGGCCGGACGGGGACATCAAGCGCGAATGCGGTGTGGACGAGGTGGGCGAGATCTGTGTCCGCTCCCCCGGCGTCTTCCCGGGCTATGCGGAGGAAGCGAAGAACCGCAACCTCTTCGCGGGGCCGGACAAGTACCTCCGCACCGGCGATCTCGGCCGGATCGATGCGGACGGCTATGTGTGGATTACGGGCCGGGCGAAGGACCTGATCATCCGCGGCGGGCACAACATCGACCCCGCGGTGATCGAGGAGGCGATGTGCGCCCATCCGGACGTGGCCTTCGCCGGCGCCATCGGCCAGCCGGACGTGCATTCCGGCGAGGTGCCCGCGGTCTATGTGGAGCTCACCGACGGCGCCACGGTGGACCATGACGGGCTGATGGCTCATGCGCGCGAGAAGATCACCGAGAAGGCCGCCGTGCCGAAATACATCGAGGTGATGGGCGAGCTGCCGAAAACCGCCGTCGGCAAGGTCTTCAAGCCCGACCTGCGCCGCGCCGCGATCACGCGCATCTACGAGAAGGCGCTGGAGGAGGCCGGTATCCGCGCCGGTGTGGCGGTGGTGGAGGACAAGAAGCTGGGCCTTACCGCGGAAATCAGCCTGCAGGGCGGCCCGGGCACCATCGAGGAGGCGGAGCTCGAGAAGGTGCTCGGCAGCTTCGCCCGGCCCTGGCGCCTCGCGGAATAGCGTTGCGTCGCATGGCGCTCTCTTGCCCGGGCGGCGCGGACCTGCAAGGGTGCGGCTCACCGCGGCGGGCCGTCGCCGCGAGCTTCGACCGGAGAGACGCCATGCGCCGCACGCTGCCCACCCTGCTCATCACGGCAACCCTTGCTACGACGCTCGCCGCGCTGCCGGCGCTCGGCCAAACCGGCGGCCTGCGCCGGGCCATCCTGGCCACGGGGCTCCAGGATAGCGACTTCACTGCGATGGAGCAGGCGGGCGCGAGCCTCTTCCAGGCAGGCGCGCCGGAAGTGGGCCAGAAAGCGACCTGGGACAACACCGAGACAGGCGCGAAGGGCGAGGCGGTGATCTCGAAGATCGAGGCCGAGTGCATGAGCGTGGACCACGCCTGGCACGTGCCGAACCGCACCCATACCGGCACCTTCAAGTCCCGCCGCTGCCAGAACGCCGAGGGCAAGTGGGTTCTCGCCCTCGAGTGAACGAGGCAGTCCCAACCCGGGGCGCAGGTCGCCAGGCACTGTACCGGACCGAGACAGAAACCGAAGAATCCTAACGAGTTGCCTTCTGTTCTGTGCGCCCTCCCCCAAGCGTGATACGCAGGTGATCGGGGAATGAGGGGTATCATGAACTGGAAGCTTATTCTGAGCGCGTGCGCCATGCTGTGCGCGTCGCCCGCCGCAGCCGTCGTGATCGGCGTGAGCGGTAACGCTGTGAATGCCGGCAGCGCGAGCGGTGTCGACCTCAGCGCTGGCGGCACCGAAAGCGCGTCGATCCAGGCATTCAGCGAACGGCAGGATGTCGCTGTCGAGGCGGGTGTGCTGTCCGTCGATTTCCTTGCAGGGCCGGGCGGGAACGTCGCGGTCGGCAACACCCTCACCAGCTTCCCGAACTCGGCGGGTGCTGCGCTTCTTCTGCCCGCGGGCACCTACAGCAGCCACATCATCGTCTACGACCCGGTCGATCAGTCGGGCCGCCAGTCGGTCGGGGACGGCAGCGTGACGTTCGACGGTGAGATCGTCGCGATCGTCACCTCGAATGTCGGGCCACAGGGCAACGCAGCAGACCGGCGGCTCGATAACTCCGACTTCCTCGGCAATGCGAGCAGCTACGACACCGGCGACGGGCGGCGGCTCGAGGGGCCGGATTCCATCACGCTCACGGCGATCGATACGATCACGATCAACCTGCTGCGCGTCGGCGGTAGCAATATCGACCATTTCCGCGTGATCACGCGGGAGTTCAGCGACGTGCCGCTCCCCGCATCGATCCTTGGCCTGCTCGCGGGGCTCGGTCTCCTCGGTCTGCGGCGGCGCCGCGCCTAGTAGAGCGAGCCCATCTGCCGCGGGCGCAGCGCCGCGTCATAGGCTTCCGCGTCGAAGTCCGACGCTGCCGAGCGGGTCATCTGACCGGCCGTGGGCACATGCATCGGTTCACTTTGCGCCGCCGTCTCCCAGAGGCGGCTACGGATGAGAGCGCGGGCGCACTGGAAGTAGACCGCATCGATGTGGACGCGGAGTACGGTCGCCGGTTCCTTCCCGTCCACGGCGAAGCGGGCGAGCAGCTCAGGGTCCGCGGTCAACATGCCCCGTCCGTTCACGCGCACGCATTCCGGCACGCCCGGCACGAGGAACAGAAGCGCGAGGCGCGGGTCTGCCACGATGTTCCTCAACGTGTCGAGCCGGTTATTGCCGCGCCGGTCCGGCATCAGCAGCGTGGCATCGTCCTCCACCGCGAAGAGCTGGCCCGGCGCATCGCCCCTTGGCGAACAGTCGAGCCCGCCCGGCCCGATGCTGGCCAGCGCCATGAACGGCGCAGCCTCGATCCAGGCGCGGTAGGCGGGTGTGAGGACGGGGGTCTCCTTGGCGAGCGACATGGGGTTGGTCTGCCCGTAGCGGGCCTCGAGCGCCGCGAGATCGGTGATCGCGTGAGGATCGGTCATGGCATCGCCTCTTCCTTGCGGCGGAGCGCCGCCTGATAGTCCGCATGAAAGGCCGTGTAGCCCTCCGATGTGCTCTGCAGATGCGGGCGGGTGAGCGCGTGGAGCGCCGGCAACCTGTGGAACGGCACCGTCGGCAGCGCGTGATGCTCCGCGTGATAGGGCATGTTCCAGGCCAGCCAGCGGATGGCCCGGCTGGTGAAGGTGGTCCGCGTATTCTCGAACATGTTGGCCACATGCGGGCAGCGCGTGTGCTCGGCCAGCAGGTAGAGCCGCAGGAAGGGCTGGCCGAGGATCACCGGGATCAGCCAGAGCCATAGGAGCACCCCGCTTCCCGCCAGCCCGGACCATGCCACGAGCCCCGCGTAGAAGGCCAGCATGGCCATCGCCTCCGCCTGCACGCGGCCGCGCGCCCGCTCGGGCAGGAACGGATCCCGCGCCCGGCCGGCCGCATTGCGGCAGAGCGTGATGATGCTCGAGCGCCAGACGGACAGCCCGGTCAGGTACCACGCATAGGCGCCCCAGCTCTCGGGCTTTGGCTCGGCCAGCTCGGGGTCGTGTGCGGGATCATGCGTATGGCGGTGATGGGCGAGATGGTAGTAGCGAAACCAGTGGGGCGGGATGAGCAGCACGGCGCCGGCAAGGTATCCGGCCGCGATGTTCAGCCACCGGCTGCGGAAGGGCGTGAAATGCACCGTCTCGTGCAGCAGCGTGAAGAGGAAGACCAGGAGCACGCCCTGCACCGGCAGCAGCAGCCACCAACCCGGCGGCCCCGCCACAATCGCGGCCCCGACCACTACGATGGCGCCGAGATGGCCCGCGAGCTGCAGCAGCCCTGCCCGGTCGGATGTCTCGTTGAGCGCAGCCAGTGTCTCGGGCGGGACCGTGCGCATCCAACTCTTGTGATCCATTGGCCTTTCCTTCGCGACGCCGGGCCTAGATACGCATGGCGGCGGCAGCCTGCCTAGCGCGAACGAGACCCTATGGGTGAAGGGGAGAAACCCATGCAGAAGTTCAAAGCCGCGGTCTTCGACTGGGCGGGTACGATGATCGATTTCGGCTCCTTCGCGCCGATGGGCGTGTTCGTGGAGGCCTTCCGCAAGTTCCAGGTGGAGACGAGCATGGAGGAGGCGCGCCGGCCGATGGGGGCGCCAAAGCGCGACCATATCCGCGCGATGCTGGCCGACCCCGCCATCGCCGCCCGCTGGGAGGCGGCGCATGGCGCACCGCCGGGCGAGGTGGATATCGACCGGGTCTACGAGGTCTTCGTGCCCATGAACGAGGTCGTCGTGGCGGACTATGCCGAACTCGTTCCCGGCGCGCGGGAGGCCGTGAATGCGCTGCGGGCACGTGGCATGAAGATCGGCTCGACCACGGGTTACACCCGCTCGATCATGGAACGCGTCCTGCCGCTGGCCGCAGCCCAGGGCTATGCGCCGGACAATCTCGTGTGTTCCGACGATCTGGCGGAGGGGCGGCCCGGCCCCCTTGGCATGTACAAGTGCTTCGTCGACCTCGCGGTCTACCCGCCCGAGACGGTGGTGAAAGTGGATGATACGACGCCGGGCATCCTCGAAGGACTGGCGGCGGGCTGCCTTACCGTGGGTGTCACGCTCTCCGGCAACGAGGTGGCGCGCACGGCCGAGGAGATCGCCGCGATGTCGGAAGCCGAAATCGCGCCGCTGCGGGACCGGGCGGCGGAGAAGCTGCTGGCCGCCGGTGCACATCACGTGATCGACACGGTTGCGGATCTGCCCGCGCTGCTGGAGCGGCTCGAGACCGAAGGCTGAGCCCGGCCCGGCGCCGGCCCCGCGCCCGTGATGGCATTGACATCGCGCCCGCCCTTGGCCATACGGCGCGCTCCGTCCGTTAGGGCGGAGCAGGTGGCGCCTGTGGCCCGCGCAAGCGGGGGCCTGTCGTCCGTCCCGAAGAATTGGGCACGGAAAAGGAGGGCGCCGGGACATTGATGAAGGAGTGAGGCTCGTGACCAAGCGCACGTCCGCCAAGTACAAGCTCGACCGTCGTATGGGCGAGAACATCTGGGGCCGCCCCAAGAGCCCCGTCAACCGCCGCGAATACGGCCCCGGCCAGCACGGGCAGCGCCGCAAGGGCAAGATGTCGGACTTCGGCATCCAGCTCCGCGCGAAGCAGAAGCTGAAGGGCTATTACGGCGACCTGACCGAGAAGCAGTTCCGCCGGATCTTCTCCGAGGCCGAGCGCCGCCGGGGTGACACGGGCGACATTCTCATCGGCCTGCTCGAGCGCCGGCTCGATGCGGTGGTCTACCGCGCGAAGTTCGTGCCGACCATCTTCGCCGCCCGCCAGTTCGTGAACCACGGCCATGTGCGCGTGAACGGCACGAAGGTCGACATCCCCTCCTATCAGGTGAAGGAAGGGGACATCCTCGAGATCGGCCCCAAGGCCAAGCAGATGGCGCTGGTGATGGAAGCCCAGCAGAGCGCCGAGCGCGACGTGCCGGACTACATCGAGGCCGACTTCTCCAAGGGCACCGCCACCTTCCTGCGCATGCCGGCGCTGGCCGATGTGCCGTACCCGGTGCAGATGGAGCCGAACCTCGTCATCGAGTACTACGCGAAGAACTGATCTTCGCCGGTCGAACGAGAAAGGGCGCCGCGGTCTCCGCGGCGCCCTTTCTCGTTATGCAATGCCCGTCATGAAGCGGGCGATAAGGGGCGCGCGGCGGTTCAGGCGAAGCCCCAGTTGCCCTCGGCGTCCTGCGCGATGCTGTCGATGCCCGTGGCGCTTGCCTGGTTCTCATCCGACAGCGCGAAGGAAATGGCCGCATCCTCGCGGCCATAATCGAGCCGGTCGAGCTCTTCCGACCAGAAGGCGAGACCTTCCGCATCGGAGGGCCGGTTCAGCGCCGTGGTGTAGAGGATCTCGATGTATTCCGGGTCCTCGATGGCGAAGACATCGCCGTAGAGGCCGGTGAACTCCTCGCTCTCGAGGAAGCGTTGGGCGAGGGCGAACTCGGTCATACCGCCCTCGCGCGCCGTGACCCAGAACTGCAGCCCCTCGTCATCCGCCTGCCGGTCGTAGACCGCCTCGTAGAAGAGGGCGACGCGCTGCACCTCCTCGAGTTCCAGCGGCGCGGGGCGGATGGCTTCGATCACCGCCTGGCCGTTCTCGGTGAAGGTCCGCAGCGAGACGCCGTTGAACTCGCCCAGCACCTGGAGCGTCGCCTCACCGCCGTCGGGCGCGCGGATGATCAGCCGGTCCCCCTCGCCCTCGTTGGAGGTCTCGAAGCTCACACTTTCTGCATCCGTGATCACGAGCCGGTCGCCCGCGCTGAACTCGGTGATCGTGTCGCCGTCATGCTCGGCGAGCGTGCCGATGATGACGTCCCGGTTGCCACCGCCGGGCGCGATGAGGTCCGCGCCGAGCCCGCCCGAAAGCGTCTCGATCCGGCCATAGGTGCCGACCACCACGTTGTCCCCGTCCCCCGGAGGCGCGGGATCGAAGAGCTGGGCGGCGTGGAACACATCGAAGGGGCCGTCCACAAAATCGGGCAGCGCCTCGATGAAGGGCTCGGTGAGCGCGCGTTCCACCTCCCGCGCGCCGGCACCCTCGGCACCCTGGGGCGCGAAGCCGCGATAGATGTCTCCAAGCGAGCCGACGACGGCCGAGAAGTAGGTGTAGAAGCTGTCCTCCACCAGGAGCGTGCGGAAGAAGGTGCTGGTCTCATCGTCCACCGGCGAGACCACGCGCTCGTCGAAATCGTCGAGCGTGTTGGGCAGCGCCCGCATCAGGTCCTCGAAGCTCCGCCGGCTCTCGGTCTCGCGGATCTCGCTGTCGATCACGAGGGTCAGCAGGTCGGCCGAGTGGAGCGTGAAGGGGTCGAGCCCGAAGCCCAGCGGGCCGATCACCGTGTCGGACCGTTCGCCGGGCAGGTCGAGCGGGCTTGCGGTCTCGTAGGTGTCCTCCACGAAGCTGCCATCGAGCCGCTGGACGCTGACAAACTCGGCCGCGGCCTCCACCGGCGTACGCGTCCGGTCCCAGCCCAGCGTCGAGAGCTCGAGA
The DNA here is from genome assembly GCA_038528605.1 of Pseudomonadota bacterium. GTDB lineage: Bacteria > Pseudomonadota > Alphaproteobacteria > Rhodobacterales > Rhodobacteraceae > Thermohalobaculum. The sequence goes on along the minus strand of JBCBEP010000029.1, from coordinate 21,493 downwards.
TCGGTGAACTCCGTGTCGAACAGCATGTCCGTCTCGGTACGCAGGTCGCCGAGCCAGTTGGGCTCAGCGTAAGGTGCCGGATCGAAGGTTATTGCCTGGGCGCCCACGGCCACGGCGGTCATCGCCGCCAGCGCGCCGCCCAGCGAATGGCCTGTAAGCGTGATCTCGTAGCCCGGGTTGGCCGCCGCGGTCTCGAGCGTCAGGCGCACCGCCTCCCGCGCCTGGTCCCGCACCACCTCCTCGCCCGCAAGCGCCAGCTCCTCCACCGGGTCGCCAACAAAGCCGAAGACGGTGAGCAAGCTTTCGAAGACCTGCGCCTCGACCGAGCTGAAGCCGAACCGGTCCTCCAGCGCCTCGGCGAAGCCGCCGGCCTCGTTCTCGATGCCCTTCAGCGTCCGCCCTTCGTCCTGATAGTAGCCGAAGAGGCTCTCGACGTCTCGGTCGAGGTTCGCCTCGTCGATCAGGTCGAAGTCCCCCTCGCTCACCGCATCGACGAAGTAGCCGAACTCCGTGCCGCGGAAGGCGATCACGATCTGCTGCGTCGTGTCGTTGACGTAGACATTGGCCTCGAAGCCGCTCATGTCGGTCCGCGTCGCGTTGCGGTCCTCGGCCTTCTCGCCCTCGGACGGAAGCACGCGCCATTCCGGGAACTCGACCTCGACCGCCGGATCCGCGATGACCGTGCTGTCCGGGTCGTTCGGGGTCAGGCTGTTGTCGTAGGCATCGAGCGCCATCCAGGCGTATTCGCGGGGCGTGGCGGGCATGAACTGTTTCCTCTGAAGCCTCAGGCCGAGTGTGACGGCAGCGCGACCTGCCGGCAAACGGGTCGTCGCGTCAATGTACGCGGCGGTGAAGCGTTCCCGACGTCCTTGTGTGCCGTTGCGCAAGGGAGCCTTTCGCAGGCGATGATGGCCATTGCGCCTGGGGCCCACTAGGGTCCGCCCGGAAGGAGCGCAGCATGCAGCGGTCGACATCCACCGGAACGGGCCCTCGGGACACGAACGGCGTGCCGGTCGATGCGTCCGACCACCTGCCGCGCTGGCAGCGGCCGGAGGTGCTGCTGATCCTCATGGCCATCGCCTCGCCGCTGGCCTTCGCCACCTGGATGGCGCTCCTCAACAACTTCGTGGTGGAGAAGGCGGCGTTCGACGGGCTCGACATCGGCGTGCTGCACGTGGCGCGGGAGATCCCGGGGTTCCTGGCCTTCCTGGTGGTCTGGATCCTGCTCCTCATGCGCGAGCAGCTGCTGGCCTATCTCTCGCTCATCGTGCTCGGCCTCGGCACGGCCATCACCGGGGAGCTGCCCACCTTCTGGGGGCTCATGTTCACCACGATCCTCTCCTCGATCGGGTTCCACTACTACGAGACCATCAACCAGTCGCTCCAGCTCCAATGGCTGCCGAAACACCGCGCGCCGGAGGCGATCGGGCGCATCAGGGCCGCCGGCTCCTTCGGCAGCCTGATCGTGTTCGGCGCCATCATCGCGGGCTGGCGGTTCTTCGAGCTGCCCTATTCGGTGGTGTACTGGACCGCCGGGCTCGCCTGCGCGGGCATCGCGGTCTTCTGCTGGGCGGCGTTCCCGCGCTTCGTGGCGCCGGTGGTGCAGAACAATACCATGGTGCTGAGGGCGCGCTACTGGCTCTACTACCTGCTCGAGTTCATTGGCGGCGCGCGCCGGCAGATCTTCGTGGTCTTCGCGCCCTTCATGATGGTCGAGCATTTCGGGCTGGAGGTGCACGAGGTCACCGCCCTCATGCTCGTCAACTACCTCTTCGTGATGTGGTTCGCGCCCGTGGCCGGCCGACTGATCCAGCGTTTCGGGGAGCGGCTGGCGCTCTGCGTCGAATACATCGGTCTCTTCGTGGTCTTCGGGCTCTATGCGGGCATCTACTTCTTCGAGTGGGGCGTGCTGCTGGCGATGGCGCTCTACATCATCGACCACATGCTCTTCAGCCTCGCCATCGCGCACAAAACCTACTTCCAGAAGATCGCGGACCCGGCGGATCAGGCGCCCACCGCGGCTGTCTCCTTCACCATCAACCACATCGCGGCCGTGGCCCTGCCCGCACCCCTCGGCCTGCTCTGGCTCGCCTCGCCGGGGGCGGTGTTTGGTCTCGCCGCAGCCCTCGCGCTTCTCTCCCTCCTTCTCGCGGTTCTGGTGCCGCGCCACCCGAAGGAAGGGTCCGAGACCACGCTCACGCGCCGCAGCGGCGCAATGCAGCAGCCCGCCGAGTAACGCATGGCCGCCGCGAACAAGAGCGCTCAGGAAAGCCAAGGCCGCTTCACGCGCGGCGCCACCATGGGCCATGTGGCGGTGATGACGGGGACGAGCGCCATCGGGCTGATGGCGCTCTTCATGGTGGACGCCCTCAACCTCTTCTACATCTCGATGCTGGGGCAGGAGGAACTGGCGGCAGCCATCGGCTTTGCGGGGACGTTCCAGTTCTTCCTCGTCTCCGTCTCCATCGGGCTCGCCATCGCCGCCTCCGCCACCGTCAGCCGCGCCATCGGGGCGGGGGACCGGGAAGGAGCGCGGGAGAAGGCCGGCACGGCGCTGGCGGTGCTCCTCACGGCCCTGACGCTCTGCGCCATCCTGGCCTTCATCTTCCGGGGCGAGGCGCTGGTCCTCCTCGGCGCCACGGGGCGGACGGCGGCGCTGGCGGAGCGGTATCTCGCCATCGTGCTGCCGGCCATCCCGCTCCTCGGCGTGGCCATGGTGACCTCGGGCCTCCTGCGCGCGGAGGGGGACGCGAAACGGGCGATGACCGTGACGCTCTCGGGCGGCGCGCTCGCCGCGGTGCTCGACCCCATCTTCATCTTCGGCCTCGGCCTCGGGCTCGACGGCACGGCGATCGTGGCGATCATCACGCGGCTCTTCATCGCGGGGCTGGGGTTCTACTACGTCACGCGCGTGCACAGCCTCCTCGGCGCGCCCTCCGCCACAGGGTTCGCCGCGGATACGGGCGCGCTCCTGCGCATCGCGGGCCCCGCCGTCGCGACACAGCTCTCAACGCCCTTCGGCATGGCCTATCTCACCCGCGTCGTCGCCGAGTACGGGGACGAGGCGGTGGCGGGCTGGGCGGTGATCGGGCGCGTCGGCACCGTCGCCTTCGGCGGGCTCTATGCCATGTCCGGCGCTGTGGGGCCTATTTTCGGGCAGAACGCGGGCGCCGGCCTCAACGAGCGTATCCGGACCACGTATCGCGACGCGCTGATTTTGGCCGCCGCCTATGTCGCCGTGATCTGGGCCGTGCTGTGGCTTGCGCAGGACTGGCTGGTGACGAGCTTCGGCGTGACCGGCGCGGGCGAGGAGGTGGTGCGCGCCTTCACCGCCTACGGGGCGGGCGCCTTCCTCTTCACCGGCTGGCTCTTCGTCTCGAACGCGGCCTGCAACAATCTCGGCCGCCCGCTCTGGTCCACGGGCTTCAACTGGTCGCGCGACGCGGCCGCCATCCCCGCCCTCGCGGCCCTCTCCTCCGCCGGCCTGCTCGCCCTCGGCCCGCAATCAGCCGTGGCGATCCAGGCCCTCGCCGCCGTCATCGTCGGCAGCGTGGCGGTGACCTTCACGCATGGCTATCTCCGCCGTACCGCCCCGGTCGAGCGGGACGAGGGCGCAGGTCCCCTCGTGCTCGAAGCCGTGCCCTTCGCCTCCGCCCGGAGCATTCTGGGCGCCACCACCGGCAGCTTCGATCACGACGAAGATGCGCAGCCGGGTCTGGCGCCGGAGAAAACGAGGCGCTAGGAACGCCGCCGAACCGCGAAAGGGCGCCACGCCCCAGACCATCACCAACGCCGACCCGGCCCTCCCGCCAGAAGGACCGCTGCCATGCCGAAGATCACCTATATCGAGCACAACGGGACCGAGCACGTCGTCGACGTCGCCGAGGGCCTCACCGTGATGGAAGGGGCCGTGACCAACAACATTCCGGGCATCGACGCCGATTGCGGCGGCGCCTGCGCCTGCTCCACCTGCCACGTCTACGTCGATACGGCCTGGACCGATAAGCTCCCGGCGAAGGAGGACATGGAGGTCGACATGCTCGACTTCGCCTACGAGCCGAAGGACAATTCGCGCCTCACCTGCCAGCTCAAGGTCACCCCGGCGCTCGACGGGCTGGTGGTTCGCATGCCCGAGAAGCAGATCTGAGCATGCGCGCGGCAGCCCTCGCGCTCGCCGCCTCTCTGGTGCCCTTCGCCGCGGCCGCCTGCGACTATCCGGCACCGCCGCCGAACTCCGGCGAGGCGCGCGCTGCCGGCCCCGGCATCACCTGGGCCGGGTTCTCGGACGCGACGGATCGCTACCCCCACGGCGCCCTCGGCGATGCCTGGGAGCCCGGCGGCCTGCGCGTGGCGGCGACGCTGCCCGACGGCACGGCGCTCGGCCCCTGCGAGGCCGTAGTGATCCTGCCCGAAACCCGCGTCTTCGAGGATCTCGCCCCCCGCCTTGCGGACGTGACGGGCGACGGGTTGACCGACGCCATCGTGATCGAGGCGGACAGTGCGAAGGGCGCGCAGCTCGCCGTCTACGGCATCCGGGACGGGCAACTTGCCAAGGTCGCCGCGACCCCCTTCATAGGCCGCGCCAACCGTTGGCTCGCCCCCGCGGCCATCGCCGATTTCACCGGCGACGGCATCGACGAGGTGGCCTATGTGGAAACCCCGCATATCGGCGGCACGCTCCGCCTCTGGTCCTTCGGCGGGGCCGAGGCCCGCGAGATCGCCGCGTACGCTGGCGTGAGCAACCACCGCTTCGGCGCGCTCGAGATCGTCTCCGCCCTGCGGCGCTGCGAACGGGACGAGACGCCCGTGCTCCTGATCCCCGATCAACAGTGGCGCGCGATCTTTGCCTTGCGCCTCGAGGAAGATAGGTTCGAAGGCGGGATCATTGCGCAGGAAGCGGATCTCATGACGCTGGAGCGGTATGCCGCCTGCGAGGAGTGACCATGCCCACCCATCGCCCCCTGATCGGCGTCAGCGCCAATGCCCATCGGGTGAACGACACCTACGACGCGCAGGTGACGGGCGACCGGTCGCTGCAGGCGGTGGTCGAAGCGGCGGGGTGCTGGCCGATCGTCCTGCCCGGCATGCCAGGGGCTGCGAGCACCGGCGAACTCGTCGATCTGCTGGACGGCCTCGTGCTCACGGGCGCCCGCCCGAACGTGCATCCGGACGAGTACGGCGCGGCGGATGACGGCCGCCACGGGCCCTTCGACCGGGGACGGGACGGCGTGATGCTGCCCCTCCTCCGCGCGATGGTCGCCGCCGGCAAGCCGGTCTTCGGCATCTGCCGCGGCATTCAGGAAATGAACGTGGCCTATGGCGGCACGCTGCACCCGGAGGTGCGGGACGAGCCGGGCCGCATGAACCATCGCATGCCGCCGGGCGAGACGAACCCCGACGTGATCTTCCGCAAGCGCCATCTGGTGCGCCTGCGCCCGGGCGGCCCGGTCGCCCGGCTGCTCGGCGCGGAGGAGGTCGTCACAAACTCGCTCCACGGCCAGGCCGTGTGGAAGGCCGGGGAGCGCGTGGTGCTGGAGGGCTGGGCCGAGGATGGCACGGTGGAGGCCATCTCCGTCTCGGGCGCCCGGCGCTTCGCCCTCGGCGTGCAGTGGCATGCGGAGTTCGACCCGACGACGGACACGGTTCACCGCCCGCTCTGGGAAGCCTTCGGGGAAGATGCGCGGGCCGCTCACGCGGAGCGGAGCCTGCATGCAGGCCACACGGCCACCACCCGCCGGACCGGCTGAGACGGCTCCTCAGTCCCCGCCCGCCGCCGGCAGCACGCGCCGCAACAGCGCGTAGAGGTCGTCGACCCTGATGGGCTTCGCGAGATACCCGTCCATCCCAGCGCCGAGGTAGAACGCACGGTCCCGCTCCCGCGCATTGGCCGTGAGCGCGATGATGGGCAGGCTGCGGCCCTCCGCCCTGATCCGGCGCGTCGCCTCGAGCCCATCGATCACAGGCAGCTGAATATCCATCAGCACGAGATCGGTCGACCGCGCCGCCACGGCCCGCACGGCCTCCGCCCCATTGGCCGCCAGCGCGAGCGTCGCGCCCGTGGGCGCCAGCATCGCCTGCAGCAGAGCCCGGTTCATCGCCACGTCCTCGACGATCAGCAGGTGCTTGCCGATGAGCGACGGCACCTCACCGCCCCCGGGCGTGCCACGGGCGAGGGAGGGATGGCGGATGACCTCGAAGAGCACATCCATCAGCCGCTCAGGCCGGTCATGCAGGATCAGCCGGTCAACCTCGGGAAGGGACGCATGCGCCCGCCGCGCCCCGCTGAGGATAATGCGCAGATCCGTCTCCCCCGCCGCCTCCCGCAGCCCCGTAAGCGTGCCGGGCAGCGCTTTGCCCAGGACGCCGGCATTCACCACGGCAAAGTCGAAGGGCATGCCGCTCTTCGCCCGCCCCGCCACCTCTTCGATGGCCGCCGCCGGCTCTGCGATGAACTCCGTGACCAGCGAGGAACTGCCGAGGGAGCGGTGCATCCGCTGGCCGGTCATGATCGGATGACGCACCACGAGCAGGCGCCGCCGCTCAAAGGCATGCCCCCATCGCGGCAAGGGCGACGATGTCGTCGGAACGCTCTTCGGGAGCCGGAGGAGCCGCCGCTCCGCACCGGGACCGTCGGTCACGATAGGGGCTTGCAGACCGTAATCCGCCGCCTTCTGCTCGAGCGCCTCAAGCGCCGCGGCGGCATGGCCCGCCGGATCGGGCGCAGGCGCATCGTGACCGGAGAAGCGCGACACCTCGATCACCAGATCCTCGACGTCATCCCCGAAATCCGCATGGCCGCGCCAGATGCCGATACCGCATACCCCTGCGGCACCCGCTGTCATGCCCCAGTCGAGCATGACCGAAACCATGTCGCTCAGGCTATCGGTGGTGAGTTCGGCAGCATCCGGCAGCGTGGGGTCGTAATGCCAATAGACCTCCGGCGCCGTATCGCCTGCCTGGCCTCGGCGCTTCACCACGATCTCGGCGAGATAGTCCCTGCTCTGGACTTCTTTGATCATGCCACTGCAACAACGATTACGCTTGATAGCGTTATAGGGGCTCGATTGAGCCGGAAATTTGATTGAATAGCGGAGTTTTACAGCCAATCTTGAATAATTGGGACCAAAGGTAGGTCGGCCTCTGGCATCGGGTAATCCCTAAGTTCCCCCTTGCGCGCCCAGGCCAGGCTCTGCCCCTCGCGCGAGCGGACGACGCCCTGCCATTTGCGGCAGGCATAGAGGGGCATCAGGAGATGAAAATCGGGATAGGCGTGGCTGGCGAAGGTGAGCGGGGCGAGGCAGCTTTCCTCGGTCGAGACGTCAAGCTCCTCGGCCAATTCGCGGATGAGACAGGCCTCGGGCGTCTCGCCCGGCTCCACCTTGCCGCCGGGAAACTCCCACAGCCCGGCCATGGATTTGCCTTCGGGCCGCTGCGCCAGCAGCACCCGGCCATCGGGGTCGATGAGCGCCGCGGCGGCCACGAGCACCAGCTTCACGACCGGTAATCCGCGTTGATCTCGATGTAGCGCTTGGTGAGATCGCAGGTGTGCACCACGGCGCGGCCGCTGCCGATGGCGAGGTCCACGCCGATCTCGATCTCCTCGCGCTCCATATAAGCCGCCGCGGCGGCTTCGTCGTAGCTCGGCGCGCGCCAGCCCGCCTCCGCCAGCACCATGTCGCCGAACCTGATCGTCAGCCGGTCCCGGTCCGCGGGCTCCCCCGCCTTGCCCACGGCCATGACGATCCGGCCCCAGTTCGGGTCCTCCCCGGCGATGGCGGTCTTCACGAGGGGTGAGTTGGCGATGGCAAGGCCGATTTTCCGCGCGGACACGTCGGAGGTGGCCCCCTCAACGACGATCCGCACGAGCTTGGTCGCCCCCTCTCCATCCTTCACCACCTGGATGGCGAGGTCGTGCATCACCGCGCAGAGCGCCGCCTCGAAGGTAGCGAGCCGCGGATCGTCCGCAGCGGCGATTGGCGCCATGGCTGCCTGCCCCGTTGCGGCCACCAGCAGGGTGTCGGAGGTCGATGTGTCGCTGTCGACCGTGATGCTGTTGAAGGTCCGGTCCGTCAGCCGGCTAACCATTTCCTGCAGCGCCGCACGGTCCACCGCCGCGTCGGTGAAGATGAAGACCAGCATGGTGGCCATATCGGGCGCGATCATGCCCGAGCCCTTGGCGATGCCGGCGATCTGCACCGGCACGCCATCGAGCACCACATGCGCGGAGGCGGCCTTCGGGAAGGTGTCGGTGGTCATGATCGCGCGGGCCGCAGCCTCGCCGGGCCCCGGCGCCAGTCGCGCAGCCATGTCGCCAAGCGTCGCGGCAATGCGCGCATGGTCGAGCGGCTCCCCGATCACGCCCGTGGACGCGGTGAAGACCGCGTCTCCCGGTATGTCGAGGGCCTGGCCCGCCGCATCCGTAACGCGCGCAACCCCCTCCTCGCCGTGACGGCCAGTGAAGGCGTTCGCATTGCCGGCATTGACGACGAGGCCGAAGCCCGAGGCACCGGCGGCCCCTGCAGCATGCTGGGCAAGCAGCGCCTCGCAGCGGTGCACGGGCGCCGAGCGGGTGAGCGACCGGGTGAACGTTCCGGCCACAACCGTGCCCGGCGCCATGCGGGCTAGGAGCACATCGTCCCGCCCCCGGTACTTCGTGCCCGAGTTCGCCGTGGCCATCTCCACACCGGGAACGGGCGCGATCGCCGGGAACGCGGCCGGGGCGAGGGGAGAGACGGGCGGTCCCTCCACGGCCCCTATCAGAGCCTTGATGCGCGCATCGATCGCCGCGCGCTCGGCCCTCAGCCGCTCGAGCTCACCCTCGTCCGCCACGCTGGCCTCACTCGGCCACGGGTGCGGCGTTGTTCAGGAGATCGTCATTCCGGAAGGCGCCGGCCGGCGGACCGGGCTCGGTCACGGCCACCTCGGCCCCTTCGCGCAGTTCGGCGACAACGGCGCGCTGCGCTTCCTGCACCAGCTCCTGCGCAATATCGCTCGCGACGGCCTCGAAGGCCGGCGCTGCACGCGGCCGCTTGTCGACAACCGTGATGAGGTGCCAGCCGAACTGCGTCTGCACCGGCTCGCTCACGGTTCCGGTCTCGAGCGCGAAGGCGGCCTCAGCAAAGGGCTGGACCATGTCGTTCATCACGAAGTAGCCGAGATCACCGCCCCGCTGGGCCGTCCCGTCCGTGCCGTGCTCCGCCGCGAGCGCCGCGAAATCGGCGCCACCGTCCAGTTCCGCCTTCAGCTCGGCGGCCTGCTCCTCGGTCTCCACCAGGATATGCGAAGCGCGAACCTCGGTCTCCGGCTCAACATCGGCGAAACGCGCATCGTACTCCGCGCGGATCGCCTCCTCGTTCACCCGCTCCTCGACGGCCGCCCGCATATAGGCCTCGGCCAGCACCGCGCGCATCTGGTTCTCGAGCTGGAATTGGACGGAGGCACGGTCGTTGATCCCCTCCTCCAGCGCCTTGTCCGCCAGCAGCGTCTGGTCGATGAGCTGGTCGATCAGCCCGCGGCCCAGAATTTCATCGGGCAGCTGCTGGTACTGCTGGGGCAGACCGCGGCGGAGCGTGATCACATCGCCGAGACGGATGGACTTGTCCCCGACGGTCGCCACCACATCCATGGCGGAGGCGGCGGGCCCTGCCTCTTCGGCTGCCGGTTCGGCCGCCTCGCCGCTCTGGTCCTGCGCAAGCGCTGCGCCGGCGGGCAGAAGCCCTGCCAGCAGGAGCGCGGCGAGCGCGGTGCGGGCGGTCAGGCCTGTCGTCTGGGTGCTCACGGCATCCTCCTTGTGGTCGCTGCCCGGCACAACACCGCCCTGAGGCCGCGTTGACAGCCTCCGGGCCGCCCAATACATCCCCGATGTCGCGGTGGGCGGGGGTGCCCGTCCGCGCGTGTGGCGGAGACTTAGCGGCTACCGCGGCGGGAGGGCAAGCGAAGGCGCGCCACGGTGTGCAGCGGCGGTTTGCCCCTCCTCAACGCGGCAGAATGGCAACGCCGGCGGCCCTGGCCCCGGCCCCGAACCGCCCACAGGGCATCAGACGGGATAGGTTCATGATCGGTTTCGGCGGCATTGCGAAGCGCCTTTTCGGCACGACGAACGACCGCAAGGTGAAGGCGATGCGCAGTCGCGTCGCCACCATCAATGCGCTGGAGGACGAATTCCAGGCGCTCACGGACGATCAGATCCGCGCGAAGACGGATGAGTTCAAGGCGCGGCTCGAGCAAGGCGAGAGCCTCGACGAGCTGCTGCCGGAAGCTTTCGCCAATGTGCGCGAGGCAGCGCGCCGCGCCCTCGGCCTCCGCCCCTTCGACGTGCAGCTCCTCGGCGGCATGGTGCTCCACGAAGGCAAAATCAGCGAGATGAAGACGGGCGAGGGCAAGACGCTCGTCGCCACCATGCCGGTCTATCTCAACGCGCTCACCGGCCGCGGCGTCCACGTCGTCACGGTGAACGACTATCTCGCCCGGCGCGATGCCGAGTGGATGGGCAAGGTCTACGGCTTCCTCGGCATGACCACGGGCGTGGTCGTCCCCGGCCTCGACGATGCGCAGCGCAAGGAAGCCTATGCCTGCGACGTCACCTACGCGACGAACAACGAGCTCGGCTTCGACTATCTGCGCGACAACATGAAGTTCCGGCTGGAGGACATGGCCCAGCGCGGCCACGCCTTCGCCATCGTGGACGAGGTCGACTCGATCCTGGTGGATGAGGCACGGACCCCGCTGATCATCTCCGGCCCCGTCGAGGAGAAGGCCGAGCTCTACAATGCCTGCGACGAGGTGATCCCGCATCTCGAGGAGAGCGATTTCGAGCTCGACGAGAAGCAGCGCACCGTGACGCTGACCGATGAGGGCAACGAAACCGTCGAGCGGCTTCTGCAGGAGCGCGAGATGCTCAGCGAGGAGCAGTCGCTCTACGACCCGCAGTCGGTCAGCCTCGTGCACCACATCAACCAGGCGCTCCGGGCCCACAAGCTCTTCCAGAAGGACAAGGACTACATCGTCAAGTCCAACAAGGTCGTGATTATCGACGAGTTCACGGGCCGCATGATGGAAGGCCGCCGCTATGGCGACGGGCTGCACCAGGCGCTGGAGGCGAAGGAACGCGTCGCGATCCAGCCGGAGAACCAGACCCTCGCGAGCGTGACCTTCCAGAACTACTTCCGCCTCTACGACAAGCTCGCGGGCATGACCGGTACGGCGCTGACCGAGGCCGAGGAGTTCCAGTCGATCTACGGGCTCGATGTGCTGGAGATCCCGACCAACCTGCCCATCGCGCGCCAGGACGATGACGATCAGGTCTACCGCACCGCCGGGGAGAAGTCGGCCGCCATTGTGGAGGCCATTGCCGATGCGGTGCGCCGCGGCCAGCCGGTGCTCGTGGGCACTACCTCCATCGAGAAGTCCGAACAGCTCTCGGCCATGCTCAAGGATGCGCGCCTCCTCGGCACGATTTCCGACCGGCTGAGCGCGGAGCGCAAGCGGATCTCGGAGATGAAGCCCGCTGAGCAGGAGCGCAATGCCGAGCGTGCCGCCCATCTCGACGCGATGGTGGACTACCTCGGCGAGATCGCGAAGCAGGGCGGTATCCCCCACCAGGTGCTGAACGCGCGCTATCACGAGCAGGAGGCGCAGATCGTCGCCCAGGCCGGCCGGCCCGGCACGGTAACGATCGCCACCAACATGGCCGGCCGCGGTACGGACATTAAGCTCGGCGGCAACGCGGAGATGATGGTCGCCGCCGCCATCGCCGATGCGCCCGAGGAACAGCACGCCGAGATCGCCGCCCGCATCGAATCGGAGGTCGACCACGGCAAGGCCCGGGCGCTCGACGCCGGCGGCCTCTGGGTCATCGGCACGGAGAGGCACGAGAGCCGGCGCATCGACAATCAGCTCCGCGGCCGCTCGGGCCGTCAGGGCGACCCCGGGCGTTCGTCCTTCTTCCTCAGCCTGCAGGACGATCTCATGCGCATCTTCGGGTCGGACCGGCTCGACTCGATGCTGCAGCGTCTCGGGCTCGAGGAAGGCGAGGCCATCATTCACCCCTGGGTGAACAAGGCTATCGAGAAGGCGCAGGGCAAGGTCGAGGCGCGCAACTTCGACATGCGCAAGAACCTGCTGAAGTTCGACGACGTGATGAACGACCAGCGCAAGACGATCTTCGAGCAACGCCGCGAAATCATGGAGTCCGACGACCTCTCCGAGACGGTCTCGGACATGCGCCACACGGTCATCGATGAGCTCGTCACCCGACACATCCCGAAGAAGGCCTATGCCGACCAGTGGGATACCGAGGGCCTCGAGAAAGAGATCCAGGACGTGCTGGTGACCGATCTGCCCGTGGCCGCCTGGGCGGCCGAGGAAGGCGTGGACGACGAGGCCCTGCTCGAGCGGCTCACCGAGTATGCCGACGGGGTGATGACGCGGAAGGAGGAGGAGATCGGCGGCGAGACCATGCGCCAGATCGAGAAGCAGGTCCTCCTCCAGATCCTCGACCATCACTGGCGCGAGCACCTCGTGATGCTCGACCAGCTCCGCTCCGTGATCGGCCTGCGCGGCTATGCGCAGCGCGACCCGTTGAACGAGTACAAGTCCGAAGCGTTCCAGCTGTTCGAATCGCTCCTCGCCCGGCTGCGGACGGATGTGACGCGCCAGCTCATGGCCGTCCGCCTCGTCTCGCCGGAAGAGCAGGCGGAGCGGGAGCGGATGATGCGCGAGGCGGCGGACCGCATGCGCCGGCAGGCCGAACAGGCCGCCGCCGCTTCCGCCCTGGGCGCCGAAGCCCTGGCAGGCGCCAGCAACCCCGGTGAAGCGCTCCATCCGCGCAGCACGCCCGAGCCTCAGCTCATGGCGGCGCCCGGCATGGTGGCGCTGGTGGAGCGCGACCCGAACGACCCGGAGACCTGGGGCAAGGTGGGGCGCAACGAGCTCTGCCCCTGCGGCTCGGGCAAGAAGTACAAGCACTGCCACGGCCGCCTGACCTGACGCCCGCATTCGCGCTTCACAAACGGCGCGAAGCCTGTTCCCTTCCGTCCGCGCGTGGGAGGGCAGCATGGCCGGCACAACGGGCAGCGTGATCGAAGGGCGGTACACGCTCTTCACCCATATCCCCGTCTGGCACGGGGCGGATGGGAGCATCCACACCGATGCGCTCTGGCAGCGGGATCTTGAGGCACATCTCGCCTACCTGCCGGGCTTCCAGCTCTGCTGCCCCGTGATCGCCGGGCCTGAAGGGGGGGAAGCAGCACCTGTCGCCGGTCTCGCGCCGGAGCGTGTCCTGCCGCTGCGCCGGGACGGTGGCTGGGGCTCGGTCCTCGCCAACCTCCTGCCGAACGCCCTCGCCATGGCGCGCGCGGTCTGGCGGTCCGACATCGTGCATTCGGGCACCGCGGGCTGGGCCTACCCGCACTCCTACTTCATCCTGCTCCTGCGCCCCTTTCGCCGCTTTCGGTGGATCGTGCTCATGGAGTCGTCGCCCTGGGCGATCGAGGGCGGCGCCGAAGCGTTTGGAAAGGCGAGCCTGCGCCAGCGCCTCGCCCATCGGCTGAACGGCTTCCTCACGCGCCGCTGCCTCCGCGCCGCCGATATCCGCATCTTCACGCATGACGGCTACCGGCGGGATTACTACGGCGGCACCGAGCGCACCCTGGTGGCCCCCGCGGTTTGGGTGGATGCAGCGCAGCTTGTCCCGGAAGACACGCTGGAGGAGCGCCTTGCCGCCCGCGCGGGCGGCCCGATCCGGTTGCTCGTCCCTGCCCGGATGACAGCCGACAAGGGCCTTGAGACCATCCTCGCCGGCATCGACCGCGCAGCCCCGGCGCTTGCAGGGCGCGGGCAGGCGCTGGAGCTCGACTTCATCGGCGCGGGCGAGATGGCCGAGCGCGTGGCCGCCTTTGCCGAGACGCCGCGCGACGGCATCGCCACGCGCTTCCACGCCCCCCTGCCCTATGGCGCCCCCTTCTTCGATGTCATGGGCCGGTACGACGCGATCCTCATCGCCAACCGCCGCGCCGAGCAGCCCCGCATCGTCTACGACGCCTTTGCCCAGGGCCTGCCCTGCCTCACCACCCGCACCCCCGGCACCGAGGGGATCGTCACCGAAGGCCTGACCGGACGGTTCTTCGCCATCGACGATGCAGACGCTCTCGCGGCCCTCCTCGTCGAGGCAGCGGCCATGCGCCCGGCCCTTCCGGCAATGGCGAAAGCGGCCCGCGCCGCCGCCGCTGCCCGCAGCCACGGGGCCATGCATGCCGAAAGAGCAACCTTTCTGACGGAAAACCTCGCGCGCTGACGGATTGGAAGGCAATCTGCGGCATCATGCGGCGTGCTGAGTGCTGGACCATTTGCATGCCCGCAGCTACGTACTCACGCGAGAGAACAAGCCGCGATGCCTGCGCATGCATCGCACGCAAGATCAGGAGTTTGGCATGGCCGAGACGGAGACCGAACACGACGACGGACGCCGCGACTTTCTCTTCGTTGCCACGGCAGCGACCGGGGCGGTCATCGGCGGCGCCGCGGTGTGGCCGCTGGTGGATCAGATGAACCCGTCGGCGGACGTTCTCGCGCTCGCCAAAATCCGCACTAGCATCGCCGATGTGGCGGAGGGCAGCCAGGTGCGCGTCCTCTGGCAGGGCAAGCCGGTCTTCATCCGTCACCGTACGCCCGAGGAGATCTCGGAGGCGCGCGACGTCCCGATGGCGGACCTGAAGGACCCGCAGACCGATGAGGACCGCGCGCTCGATCCGGAGGGCAAGTACCTCGTGATGCTCGGCGTCTGCACCCATCTCGGCTGCGTCCCGCTCGGCGACGGCGCCGGCGATTACAACGGCTGGTTCTGCCCCTGCCACGGCAGCCACTACGACACGTCGGGCCGCATCCGCAAAGGCCCCGCACCGCGGAACCTCGACGTGCCCGCGGTCGCCATGATCGACGACACAACCATCGAAATCGGTTGAGGAGGAACGTTTAGATGTCCGGTATTCCCCAGGACCATTACGAGCCGAAAACCACGGCCGAGAAGTGGATCGACGACCGCCTGCCGGTCGTCCGGATGGCGTTTGACTTCATCGCCTTCCCAACCCCGAAGAACCTCAACTGGATGTGGATCTGGGGCGTCATGCTCACGGTTTTCCTCGTCATCCAGATCGTGACCGGCATTGTGCTGGTGATGCACTACACGGCCCATGTGGACCACGCCTTCGCCTCCGTTGAGCACATCATGCGCAACGTGAACGGCGGCTGGCTCATCCGCTACATCCACATGAACGGCGCCTCGTTCTTCTTCATCGCCGTCTACGCCCATATCTTCCGCTCGCTCTACTACGGCTCCTACAAGGCGCCGCGCGAGATCACGTGGATCATCGGCATCCTCATCTATCTGCTGATGATGGGCACCGCCTTCATGGGCTACGTGCTCCCCTGGGGGCAGATGTCCTTCTGGGGCGCCACCGTGATCACCGGCCTCTTCTCCGCGCTGCCGCTGATCGGCGAGCCGCTGCAGACCTGGCTCGTGGGCGGCCCGGCGGTCGATAACGCGACGCTGACGCGCTTCTTCTCGCTCCATTACCTGATGCCGTTCATGATCCTCGGCCTCACGGTCGTGCACATCTGGGCCTTCCACACCACAGGCAACAACAACCCGGACGGTGTGAGCATCCGCAAGTCGGACGTTGAGACGACCAAGAAGGACACGGTGCCCTTCCACCCGTTCTACACGATCAAGGACATGTACGCCCTCGTGCTGTTCCTGATCTTCTTCGTGGTGATGGTCTTCTTCATGCCGAACTATCTCGGCCACCCGGACAACTACATCGAAGCCAACCCGCTGGTGACGCCGGCTCACATCGTGCCTGAGTGGTACTTCCTGCCGTTCTACGCGATGCTCCGCGCGATCGACTTCGACATCCTGTTCATCGACAGTAAGCTGGGTGGCGTGATCGCGATGTTCGGTTCGATCATCATCATGGCGCTGGCGCCGTGGCTCGACACGAGCCGTGTCCGCTCGGCCAAGTACCGCCCGATGCTGCGCATCTACTTCTGGCTTCTCGTGGTGGACTTCTTCGTCCTCATGTGGGCGGGCGCCATGCCGGCCGAGGGGCTGATCCCGACGATCTCGCTCATCGGCACCATCTACTGGTTCGCCTACTTCCTGGTGATCCTGCCGGTGCTCGGCATTCTCGAGACGCCTGAAGCCCAGCCGGCAACGGTCGAGGAGGCCTACAAAAAGGACCATCCGGATGCCCCGGCCATCGGGCACAACGGCGGGTTCATCGTGGGCACAGGCTCCGGCCAGACGGCTGGTGTGGGTCCCACCTTCGGCAACGGTTCCGCCGGTGGCGCCGCCACCCCGGCCGAGTAAGCGCTGACAAGGAGAGAACGAACATGTTCCGCAAACTTCTGAGCGCCATGGCCCTGGCCGCCGCCCTTCCCGGGGCGGCCCTGGCCGCCGGCGGCGCGGGCGAGGTCACGG
The DNA here is from genome assembly GCA_038528605.1 of Pseudomonadota bacterium. Classification (GTDB taxonomy): domain Bacteria; phylum Pseudomonadota; class Alphaproteobacteria; order Rhodobacterales; family Rhodobacteraceae; genus Thermohalobaculum. The sequence continues at coordinate 5,019 of JBCBEP010000029.1, read as the reverse complement.
ACTACAACTTCAGCTTCGAGGGTCCGTTCGGCTCGTTCGACCGGTTCCAGCTGCAGCGTGGCTTCCAAGTCTACCAGAACGTCTGCTCGGGCTGTCACGGGATGCAGTACGTGTCCTTCCGCTCGCTCGGCGAGCCTGGCGGGCCGGAATTCCCGGAAGAGCAGGTCCGCGCCATCGCGGCGCAGTACATGGTCGAGGACCCAATCACCGGCGAGATGCGGGAAGGCAAGCCTTCGGACAACTTCCCGAAGAACGATGCGCTCGGCGCGCCCGACATGTCGCTGCTGGCGAAGGCCCGGGCGGGCTTCCACGGCCCCTACGGCACGGGCATCGACCAGCTGGTGAACGGCATCGGCGGGCCTGAGTACATCTACTCGCTTCTCCTCGGCTACACGGGCGAGGAGGTCGAGCAGGCCGGCACGATCCTCTACGAAAACACCGTCATGGCCGGTGGGCTGATCAACATGGCCCCGCCGCTCTACGGCGACGACGTGGAGTATCAGGTCTTCGGCGAAGGCGCGGAGACGGCCTCCTACGTCCCGCCCGAGCCGACGATGGAACAGGAGGCGGCCGATGTCGCGGCCTTCCTGATGTGGGCAGCCGAGCCGAAGCTCGTTGAGCGCAAGGAGGCTGGCGTCCGCAACCTCCTCATGCTGATCGTGCTCGCGGTGCTGCTCTACTTCACCAACAAGCAGATCTGGGCCGCGGTGAAGGGCAAGGAGAGCTGAGGCGCCCTGCCGAAGCCTGACTGGATCGCACGAAACCCCGCCCTTTGATGAGGGCGGGGTTTTTCTTTTGGCGCACTCGTGCTTCGCTCGTAGCCCGTCTGCAGACAGGCCGCCTCCATGTCTTCTCGCTACGCCTTCATCACGCTCTTCGTCGCCTGCCTGCTCACCTGGCCCCAAGGCGCCCATGCTGACACTTGGCAGAGCCGCGCGCTTGTGGACGGCGTGGGCGTGGCGAACATCACCCTCGGGCGCATCCGGCTACAGCTGATGTGCCATCGGGGTGCCGAAAGGGAGGTGACGACCGTGATTGCTGCGCGCGGCCTGCCCGAGCATTTCCGGAAGGAAACGGACGTCGTTTTCGAGATCGACACCGCCAGCGGCACAGCACGGCAGCACGCTGGCCGTATGGTGCTCGCTGACGGCGGACAGGCTCTCACCGGCAGCCTCCCGCTCGCCAGCGGTTTCCTCGACGATTTCGCGAGGGGCAACGAACTGCGGATCATCACGAAAGGGCGGGTCATGCTCCGCAGCAGCTTGCGCGGCACCGCGAAAGCCCGCGCCGCCTTTCGCCAGATCTGCGGGGTCTAAGTGATGGGCGGACCGGACTGAGGCCCAATGCGCCACGTGTCCACCATGCACGAAGCGTGGCGGGACAGCGCCCCGGCGGGCGCGCCTATCGCCGCGCGAGCCACTCAGCGCGGTGCGCGACCTGGAAATGCTCGACCACCAGCTCGCAGGTATCGTCCCAATCCACACCGAGGGCGGCCGCACGCTCCGCGTAATACGCGCCGCACTCGCGCCGCCACGTCTCCAACGTCCCATCCCATTCGCCGTAAGCCCGGGCAAGCGCTGCATCCACGTCGCAGAACCGCGTGATCGCGAGCGCCTGCGTGCGCACCACGCACACCGCACTCCCCCCGCCATCGAGGACGATGGAGTAGCTGCCGATGGGGGGCGGGCCGAGATCGGGGCTGAACTCCTCGACCAGTGCGGAGGTGGCGGTCTTGGCGCCGGAGAGGATCAGCGCCGCCCCTTCATCGGCGGCCATCGCGCTCTCACCCACGCGCATCACGTCGTAGAAGCGCGCATCCACCGGTGTCTCGGGCAGCGCCATGAAAGTGCGCCAGAGCGTGGCGGTCCCGTCCGTCAGCTCATCCAGCCGCATCGCCGTCTCCTCTGCCGCAGGGCACCTGCCGCGCCGATATGCGCCAAGGCTTGCACCGCACCCGCCCTTGCCCCCGCCCGCACAACCTGATTGACGAAGGCCACACTATCCTGACCATCCATCGCCCCCGATGCCAGTTCCGAGATACAACCACCCGGATCCTTCACCGTTCCGAGACCAGCACCGCCCGAGAGCGCCCCATGTCCTTCAACAGCTTCGGCCACCTCTTCCGCGTCACCACCTGGGGCGAGAGCCATGGCCCCGCCCTCGGCGCCACCGTCGACGGCTGCCCGCCGGGCATCGCGGTCGACGAAGCGCAGCTTCAGCACTGGCTCGACCGGCGCAAACCCGGCCAGAGCCGCTACACCACGCAGCGGCGCGAGGCCGATGCGGTCGAGATCCTCTCCGGCACCTTCGAGGGGCGCACCACCGGCACGCCCATCCAGCTCATGATCCGCAACACGGACCAGCGCTCCAAGGATTACGGGGACATAGTTAACAAGTTCCGACCAGGGCATGCGGACTACACCTACTGGGTGAAGTACGGGATCCGGGACCATCGCGGCGGCGGCCGGTCCTCCGCGCGCGAAACGGCCGCCCGCGTCGCTGCCTCCGGCATCGCCCGCGCGGCACTCGCCGAACTCGCGCCCGGCCTCAGCATCCGCGGCGCCCTTGTGCAGATGGGCCCGAAAACCATCGATCGCGCGGGCTGGGACTGGGAGGAAGTGAACCGCAACCCCTTCTTCGCGCCCGACCCGCAGGCCGCCACCGACTGGGCCGACTACCTCGATGCGCTACGAAAATCCGGCGACAGCGTGGGAGCGGTCATTGAAATCGTCGCCTCCGGCGTCCCCGCCGGCCTCGGCGCGCCCATCTACGCCAAGCTCGACACCGACCTCGCCGCCGCGATGATGAGCATCAACGCCGTCAAGGGTGTCGAGATCGGGGACGGGTTCGCCGCCGCCGCCCTCTCCGGCAGCCAGAACGCCGACGAGATCCGCATGGGCGCCAGCGGCCCCGAGTTCAACGCCAACCACGCAGGCGGCATCCTCGGCGGCATCTCCACGGGGCAGGACGTGGTGGTGCGCTTCGCGGTAAAGCCCACCTCCTCCATCCTCACCCCGCGCGCGACCATCGACAAGGCGGGCCAGGAGACCGAGATCGTCACGAAAGGGCGGCACGACCCTTGCGTCGGCATCCGTGCCGTGCCCGTGGGCGAGGCGATGATGGCCTGCGTGCTCCTCGACCACATCCTCCTCCACCGCGGCCATGTGGGCGAGAACCAGGGCCGGATCGGCGACAACAGTGTCTGACCGGGCAGGGCCCGGTGCGGCCGATCGCGCCATCGAAGCGGCCACGCGCGCGGACCTGCCTGCGCTCACCGCCCTCGCCCTCGCCGCCTACGGCAAATACGTCGAACGGCTCGGGCACGAGCCCCCCGCCATGCGGCCCGACTTCGAGGGGCATCTTGCGCGCGGAGAGGTCGAGGTCATCCACGACGGCCCAGCGCTCCACGCCTATCTCATCCACTTCGCGGGCGAGGACGCATGGGTGATCGAGAACCTCGCCGTCGCCCCCGTCGCGCAGGGCCGTGGGCTCGGCCGCGCGCTTCTCGTCCATGCTGAAACGGCAGGCCGCGCCGCCGGCCATGCCCGCGCCACCCTCTTCACCAACATCGTGATGACGGAGAACCAGGCGCTCTACGCAAAGCTCGGCTGGCGCGAGACCGGCCGCCGGCCCTACAAGGGCACCGAGATCATCGACTTCGAGAAGCCGCTCGTAGCGGACAGAGGGAACCCATGACCATCAAGGCCGCCATCTTCGATGTCTTCGGCACCTGTGTGGACTGGCGCCGTGGTGTCGCCGAAGCCATCACACCTGCCTTCGCGGAGAAGGGCGTCGCCTTCGATCCCTACGCCTTCGCCGATGCCTGGCGGGACGAGTACCAGCCAGGCATGGAGACGGTGCGCAGCGCCGGCCGCCCCTACACCGCGCTCGACATTCTCCACCGCGAGAACCTCGACAGGGCGCTGGCCGCCACCGGCCTTGAGGGCGTGTTCTCGGCGGCGGAAAAGGACACCCTCAACCACGCCTGGGAGAAGTTGCCCGGCTGGACGGACGCCCCGAAAGGCCTGGCAGCAATCCGAGCGAAGGTCCTCGTTGCCCCCTGCTCCAACGGCTCAATCGCGCTGATGAGCCGCCTCGCGCGCTTCGCCGGCCTAGAATGGGACGCGATCCTCGGCGCGGACGTGGCGCGGAACTACAAGCCCGAACCCGTGGTCTACACCGCCTCCGCCGCCGCCTTCGGCCTTGCGCCGCAGGAGGTGCTGATGGTCGCCGCCCATAACAGCGACCTTGTCGCCGCGCGCGAAACGGGCCTCCGGACCGCCTTCATCCCCCGCCCCACCGAGCACGGCCCAGGGCAGACGAAGGACCTGGAGCCAACCTCGAACTGGGACCTCGTGGCGGCGGATTTCCACGCGCTCGCCGCCCAGCTGCCCGCGCAGTAGACCCTGCATCGACAAGCCCCCGGCCCCAGCGCCCGAGCGGAGCTTCGACACACGCGCCGAGGAGAAGAGCATGCAGAACACCCAGGTTATCCTCGCCCGCCGGCCCGTGGGCGTCCCCCTGCCCGAGCATTTCGAGATCCGCGAGACACCGGTGCCCGCGCTTGCCGAGGGCGAGGTGCTGGTGCGGCTCACCCACTGGTCGGCCGACCCCGCGCAGCGCGGCTGGGCCAACGACGTGCCGAACTACTCCCCGCCCGTGGCGCTGGGGGACCCGATGCGCGCCTTCGCCGTGGGCGACGTGCTGGCCTCGCGCGACCCTGCCTTCGCCGAGGGTGACGTGGTCGAGGGCCTGCTCGGCTGGCAGACCCATGCGGTGGTGAAGGCTGCTGCCATCGCCCGCAAGGTGACCGAGACGGACCTGCCACGCAGCTACGCCCTCGGCATCCTCGGCCTGAACGGGACCACCGCCTATTTTGGCCTTCGCGAGAGCTGCGCGGCGAAGGCGGGCGACACGGTCGTGGTCTCCACCGCCGCAGGCGCCGTCGGCTCCACCGTCGGCCAGATCGCCAAGATCATGGGCTGCCGCACCGTGGGCATCGCGGGCGGGCCGGAGAAG
>JBCBEP010000028.1:0-31427 GCA_038528605.1 Pseudomonadota bacterium | reverse complement strand
ATGCGGGCCGTAGGTTCCAGCGCTTCCGGCGGAGCGACGAGGCCGAGGCGCCGCCCCTTCGGCAGCCGGCGCGCGCGGCAGGCGAGGACGAGGTCGAGCGCTGCGGCGAACCCTGCGGCCTCGACCGCGCCCGCCTGCGCCAAAACGGCGCCGAGCGGATCGGGCAGGGGCGTATCGGCGGAGGACGGCGCCGCCGGGCGCAGGCGCGTCGCAGGCTCCGCCACCTGGTCTGCCCGCACGACGATGACCGGGCGGCCGGCACGCCGTGCCCGGTCGAGCATCGCGGCGAGGGCTGCACCGCTGCCGGGGGCCGTGGGGGCGCCTTCGGGGACGATCAGGATAGGCAGTCCCGCCGCGCCGCTATCGCCGAGCAGCAGTTCGAGCCCTTCGGCCAGGCCGAGATCGGCCGCAGCGCCGATGCCGATCAGGCTGCGCGGCGCCATCCCGCGCTGGGCGGCGGCGGCGGTCAGATGCGCGGCGAAGGCCGGTCCTGCGAGGAGGGCCGCGAATGCGCCGCCGGTCCCGTCCCTCAACGGCAGGGCCGGAAGGGCCGCGGCGGCGGGCCCCACGGCAAGGCGCGCCGGAGCATGAACCAGCCCGGCAGCGCCTGGGCCCAGAATCGCAAGGCCGGTTTCCTCTGCAATATCGGAGAGTTCGCGCCGCAGCGCCAACCCGCCCTCGGCCGCGGGGTCGGCGGCCGGCAGCACCATGGCGGCGCGCGTACCGCCGGCGGCAAGGGCGCGAAGCGTCGCGCTCAGCTCATCATCGTCGGCGGCGATAAGCGCAAGGTCGGCGGCGCCCGCATCCGCAAGGCCCGCTGTGGCAGGCAGGCCCTGAACCTGCGCGGGCCCGTCCGCCTGCGTCACGGGTGTCAGCTTGCCCTCGAAGCCTGCCCGCCGCAGCGAGGCGAGGGCCGCACCCGCAGGGCTCAGCCCCGCGTCATCCGCGCCGATGACGGTGATCGCGCGCGGGCCGAACAGGGTTTCGGGCCTGAGGGGCAGGCGCGCGCGGGGGGCATTCTCGGCGCTGCCGGCGGCATCGAGCCCGAGGAAGGCGGTGAGCGCTTCGGCGAAGCGGGCGGGCGGCGTGCCTTCGTCGAGCACCCAGAGGCGCCGGCCACCGGGGCCAACCTCCGCCGCGAAGCCGAGGGCTGCGGCGGCCTCCGCCAGCCGTCGCGTCACGACGAAGACATGCGCGAGATAGAGGCCCCCAGCGCCAGCCCCGCCATGCTCCGTCGTGAAGCTGCAGCCGCCCACCTTCACCCGCTTTCCGTCGGCGTTCTCCGCCCAGATTTCGATCTCGGCAGGGCCCGCGCGCAGGGCAAGCGCGGCGTTCTCGGCGAGGAGGGCAAGGGCCGGGCGCGCTTCCGGCGCGCAGCGGTCGATGAGCCCGTCGGGCAGGCTGGCGGCTGGCATCGTCCCGTTCCCGCTCGGCATCGCTGCAGGCGCGACGCCTCGTTGATCGTTCTGTCCCTCTCCTAGCGGCTGTGCGGCGGGCGCGGAAGGGGGCGCTGTTACGCGCGGCCTTCCTCCACCGCGTGGCAGGCGGCGCGCGTCGTGCCGTGCTGGCGCATCTCCGGGCGTTCCCGCTTACAGCGGTCGTTGGCCAGGGGGCAGCGGGGGTGGAAGGCGCAGCCTGTCGGCGGGTTGATCGGATCCGGGATCTCGCCCTTCGGCGGCGGCACCTCGCGCCCGAAGGCGTCAATCCGGGGGGCCGCATCGAGGAGCATGCGCGTGTAGGGATGGCGGGGCCGGGCGAAGAGCGCATCGCGCGGCGCCTCCTCCACGAGGCCGCCGAGATAGAGCACGCCGATCGTGTCCGCCATGTAGCGGACCACGCTGAGGTCGTGGCTGATGAAGAGGTAAGTGAGGCCGAGATCGGTCTGCAGGTCCCGCATCAGGTTCAGCACCTGGGCCTGCACCGACACATCGAGCGCGGAGGTAGGCTCGTCGCACACGATGAATTTTGGCTTCGAGGAGAGTGCGCGGGCGACGCAGATGCGCTGGCGCTGACCGCCTGAGAACTCGTGCGGGAACTTCTCGACATCGCGGCGAGAAAGGCCGACCTGCTCGAGCAGCGCGCCCGGCCCGCCTTCCAGCGGCTTGCCGAGGCTCCGCGCGGGCTCCGCAACGATATCGCCCACGCGCCAGCGCGGGTTGAGCGAGGCGTAGGGATCTTGGAAAATCATCTGGATTTCGGCCCGCGCGCGGCGGCGGCGGCGCACGCTCTTCTCGCGGAAGAGGTCGACCCCGCCGATCTCCACGCTGCCTTCGGAAGGCTTCTGCAGGCCCACGGCGATCTTGCCGATGGTGGACTTGCCCGAGCCGGACTCGCCCACGAGCGCGTAGACGCCCCGATCCGGGATCTCGAAGGAGACATTGCTGACGGCGGTGAGGATGGCCTTTTGCCCGCCCTCGATCACGCGGTTGAGCCAGGGCTTGGACACGTCGAAGCGGCGCACGAGGTTCCTGACCACCACGCGCGGCGCTTCCTCCTCCAGCCGGAGGGCGGCGTCATCCTTCAGGGCGGCGGCGATCTGGCTCATGCGGTGTATTCCGTACGCTGCTCGTGGGCGCGGACCCAGCAGGCAGCCCGCCCGCCGCACTCCGCAATCGTCGGCCTCGGGTCGAGCACGCAGCCGGCCATGGCGACGGGGCAGCGGGGGTGGAAGGCGCAGCCCTTGGGAATGGCATCGAGCCTGGGCATGGCGCCGGGGATCTGCGCGAGGCGTTCGCCCGGCGCCGTGGCCATCGGCGTGGAGGCCATGAGGCCTTCCGTATAGGGGTGCATCGGCTTGCCGACGACATCCGCCACCGGTCCGATCTCCGCCATCCTGCCGGCATAGAGCACGGCCACCCGGTCCGCCGCTTCGGCGATCACGCCCATATCGTGGGTGATGAGCATGACGGCCGTGCCACGCTCGCGGCAGAGGCGTTTCAGGAGCGCGATGATCTGGGCCTGGACGCTGACATCGAGGGCCGTCGTCGGCTCGTCCGCGATCACGAGCTTCGGTTCGGCGCAGAGCGCGAGGGCGATCACCACGCGCTGGCGCATCCCGCCGGAGAACTCGTGCGGGTAGCTCCGAAGGCGGTCCTCCGCGCCCGGAATACCCACCTCGATGAGGGCGGCGAGCGCACGCTCCTCCGCCTCGCGGCGCGACACCCTGAGGTTTGTGCGTATCGTCTCCGTCAGCTGGTCGCCGATCCGAAGCAGCGGGTTGAGCGATGTGAGCGGGTCCTGGAAGACCATGCCGATCTCGCGCCCGCGCACGGCGCGGAGCTGGGCAGGGGTCATGAGATCCAGGCGCTCGCCGGCAAGCCGGATGGTGCCGCCGGCGATGTGGGTGGGCGGCTCGAAGAGGCCTATCACGGCGGAGCCCATCATGGACTTGCCGGCGCCGGACTCGCCGACGACGCCCAGCACCTCGCCCGCGCCGATGCTGAGGCTGACGCCATCGACCGGGCGAAGCACACCGCGCCGCGTCGGGATCTCGACGACGAGGTCCTCCACCTGGAGGACGGCTTTGGGGGAGGGGCGCATCAGCGGAGCCTCGGGTTGAGCGCGGTGCGCAGCCAGTCGCCCAGCAGGTTCACGCTGAGGGCGAGTACCAGGAGGGTCACGGCGGGGAAGAACAGGATCCACCACTCGCCGGAGAAGAGGAAACCCTGGCCGATGCGGATGAGCGTGCCGAGGGATGGCTGCGTCGGGGGCGCGCCGACCCCTAGGAAGCTGAGCGTCGCCTCGGTGATGATCGCGAGCGCGAGACCGATGGTGGCGATCACCAGCACGGGCGAGAGCGCGTTCGGCAGCACGTGGCGGAACATGATGCCGAGCGAGCTGCGGCCGATGAGGCGCGCAGCTGCCACGTATTCCTTCTGCTTCTCCACCAGCGTGGAGGAGCGGACGACGCGGGCGAACTGCACCCAGTCCGAGAGCCCGATGGAGATGATCAGCACCCAGATCGCCATCTCCTCCCGATGCTCCGGCGGCACGATCCCCTGGGCGACGCCGAAGATCAGCATGGCCACGAGGATGGACGGGAAGGTGAGCTGCACGTCGGCGAGCCTCATGATGATCGTCTCGAGCCAGCCGCCGAGATAGCCGGCGAGCAGCCCCAGCGTGATGCCGATGACCATAGCGAGAAGCACCGCCGCGACGCCCACAAAGAGCGAGATGCGCAGGCCGTAGAGGATGGCGGAGAACACGTCCCGCCCCTGATCATCCGTGCCCAGCCAGAAGACGTTGCCGGTGAACGCGTTCGGCTCCATGGGCGCGGAGAAGCCGTCCATGAGGTTGAGCGTGGAAGGATCGAACGGATTGTAGGGCGCGATCAGCGGGGCGAGGATGGCGCCGAGCGAAAGCACCATGACCATGATGGCGGCGATCACGGTGACCGGGGAGCTGCGGAAGGAATGGGCGAGGTCGCTGTCCCAGGCGCGGGCGATGGCGGACATGGGCTCCTCCCTCAGCGCGCCGCGGCCGCACGATCGACGCGCAGGCGCGGATCGATGGCGACGTAGACGAGATCGACGATCAGGTTGATGGCCACGAACATGACCGAGATGATCATGAGATACGCGGCCATGACGGGAATATCGACGAACTGCACCGCGTTGATGAAGAGGAGCCCCACACCGGGCCACTGGAACACCGTCTCGGTGATGATCGCGAAAGCGATGATGCTGCCGAGCTGGAGGCCCGTGACGGTGATCACCGGCAGCAGCGTGTTCTTGAGCGCGTGCCCGAAATTCACCGCGCGCTCGGAGAGGCCGCGGGCGCGGGCGAAGCGGATGTAATCCTGCCGCAGCACCTCCAGCATCTCGGACCGCACGAGCCGCATAATGAGTGTCATCTGGTAGAGGCCGAGGGTGATGGAGGGCAGGATGAGCGCCTTCAGCCCGCTCTCGGTCAGAAACCCGGTGCTCCACCAGCCGAGATCCACCGTCTCCCCGCGCCCGAAACTTGGCAGCCAGCCAAGCTCCACCGCGAAGACGTAGATGAGCAGGATGCCGATCAGGAAGGTCGGGAGCGAGACGCCGATGAGCGACGTGGTCATGATGAAACTGGCCGCCCAGCCACGCTGGTAGATGGCGGTGAAGACCCCGAGGCCGATGCCGAGGACGAGGGCGAAGAGGCCCGATACCGCCGCAAGCTCGAGCGTGGCGGGCGCGCGCTCCACGATCAGGTCCGAGACCGGGCGGCCCTGTCGGAAGCTGACGCCGAACTCACCCTGCACGGCGCCTTCGAGGAAGCGGTAGTACTGCACCGGGAAGGGGTCGTTGAGCCCCAGGCGCTCGCGCAGCTCGACCACATCGGCCTGTGTCCGCTCCTGCCCCAGCATGTTCTCGACCGGGTCGCCCACGAAGCGGAAGAGCGAGAAGGCGATGAGCCCGGTGATCAAGAGCACGAGCGCGGACTGCACGAGCCTTCGGATGATGTAAGCCAGCATGCCTGCCTCGCCGTTCTGGGCCAGTCGGTGACGGTGCTGCGCTGCGGCGTCCTGTCAAGCCCCAGGCATCCCGCTGCCCCTTCGCGGCCTAGCCCGCATTGCGCTGCAGCGCAATGCGGGGCGGGCGCGTCCGCGCGGGCACGATGGGTGCCGGGCTTTGGCGCATCGCGCGATGTATCCTTGGCTTGTACGCCCCGCTATGGCCTGTTGCCCTCGCTTCGTTACCGGGAGGGTCCCATGGCCGAGTACATTGCCATCGCCGTCATGTTCTTCGTGGTGCTGACCATCGCGTATGCGGTGATCTACATCCACGACATTCCCTACAAGATCGCCGTCGACAGGAACCATCCGCATCAGGACGCGATCCATGTGGCCGGCTGGATCAGCCTGCTGACCCTGCATGTGATCTGGCCGTTCCTATGGATCTGGGCGACGCTCTACCGGGAGGAGCGGGGCTACGGGTTCAGCGCGCAGGACCGGGAGACGCTGACCGGCGACCATGACCGTGTGGCCGCGCTGGAGGCGCGCGTGGCGGCATTGGAGGCGGCGCTGGCGGAGGCAAAGGCAGGCGGGCGCGACGGGGAGGCCGGCTGATGGATATCCTCATCCTGCTCACTTACGCGGCGCTTTGCTTCGCCGCGTTCAAGATCTTCAAGATCCCGGTCAACGGCTACACGGTGGTGACGGCATCGCTCGGTGGGCTCACCATCCTCGCGGTCGTGCTGCTGGGCATGAACTTCAACCATCCGTACACAAACTACGCGCGCACCTATTTCGTCACGACGCCCATCGTCCCCTCGGTCACCGGGCGCGTGGTGGAGGTGCCGGTGGTAGCGAACGAGCCGCTGAAGGAGGGCGACGTTCTCTTCCGGATCGACCCCGAGCCCTTCTCGCTGCGCGTCGCGGAGCTGGAGGCGCAGCTCAGCCAGACCGATGCGGATGTGCGCCAGGACAGCGAGGCCATCGACAGTGCGCAAGCCGCCGTGGATCGCGCGGAAGCCGCGCTGGCGCTCGCGCAGCAGCAGTTCGACCGCGATGCGCAGCTGGTTGAGAGCGGCACCATCGCGGCTGTTCGGCTCGAACAGCGGCAGGCGCAGCTCGACAGCGCGACCGCGGCGCGGGATGCGGCAGCCGCGGAGCTTCTGCAGGCGCAGGAGGAAGTGGGGGCGGTGATCGCGGGCGGCACCAACGCCAAGCTCGCGGAGGTTGAGGCCCAGCTGGCAACCGCGCGCTGGCAGCTGGAGCAGACCACGGTGCGCGCGCCGAGCGATGGCTTCGTCACCCAGCTCACCCTGCGCGAGGGCTTCTTCGCCGCCGCGCTGCCGCTCCGCCCCTCGATGGTCTTCGTGTCGGAGAACGAGAACCAGGTGGCGGCCTCGTTCCGCCAGATCGGCGTGCAGCGCCTGCAGCCGGGGGACAGGGCGGAGGTTGCGTTCCACGCGGTGCCGGGGCGCGTGTTCGAAGGCACGGTGAATTCCGTGCTGCCGGTGATGGCCTCCGGGCAGGTCGCCACATCCGGCACGCTGGTGGCGCCGGAACAGGGCGAAGCGCCGGGTCGTGTGGTGGTGCTGATCGATCTCGGCGAGGATGCGAGGGAGGCCGCGCTGCCCGGCGGTGCCGCGGGGGTGGCGGCCGTTTACAGCGAGCATTGGCACGCCTTCGCCATCGTCCGCGCCGTGTTCCTGCGCATCAAGTCCTGGACCTTCTATCTCAGCTTCGAGCACTGAGGCGGCCATGCATGCTCATCCGCTTTTCGCCGATGTAGCGGCGCCCCGCGAGGCGCGGCTCGACCGGTGGGACCTGCGCTGGCTGACCGAGGCGGATCTCGACGAGGATTACCGCGCGGTGGTGGAGAGCGGCGCTCGGCTGCAGGACTTTCTGGGCGGCGACTGGCCGGGCAGTATCACGCGGGAGGAGAACCGCCTCGATCTCGCGCACCACCACGTGGAGTTCCTGGCGCGCCGCTCCTACGCCTGGGTCATCCGGGAAGGCGGGGCGTATGTGGGCTGCGCCTACCTGCAGCCGCCCTGGGACCCCGCCGCGCCGATGGATGCGCCCTTCTGGTTCCGCACGGGCGCCGAGGCGGCGGAGGGAGACTTTGCCGCCCTCTGGGCGACGTGGCTCTCGGAACCCCCGTGGCCAGCCGGGATGAGCATCGCTGTGCGCTGGCCGGGCCAGCGGGCGGGCTGAGCGGTCACTCGTCCCGCCGCAGAGTGTCACCGAGGTAGATCATCAGGACACCGTTGCTGAGGGTCATGATACCGCTCGGATCGGGCCATGGACGGCTTTCGGAGATCCGCGCCAGCGCCTCCCGCCGGAGTGCGTCATCCACCGCGGCGGGGTCGGTCAACTCGTACTCCACGGTGTCGTAACTGATGAGCATGAGGCCGTTGATGATCTGGCTCGTGCCGCAGCTGAAGAGGCTGCAATCGGCGCGGGAGTAGTGGAGGGGCGGCTCGGTCTCGTCGATGCGATAGGGGCCGAGGGGGTCCGGCGCGGGCTTCGCGCCGATCATCATCAGCTTCACCGGCGCATCGTTCCGCTGCGCCGCCTTGTAGCTGTCCGTCATCTCCAGCGCAGCGAGGAGACGGTTGAGGGCCAGCATATCGCGCCGGTTGTCGTTGAGCGCGACCACGGCGGCGGCGTTCTGGGCGGTTACAAAGTTCATGGCGACGTAGAGGGCGAGGAGGAGGGGCACCCAGGAGAGGCGGGTGCCCTCAAAACCACGGGCGGCCAGGATGAAGAGGATGACTTGGGAAAAGGCGAGGGGCGCGAGGGCGTTGAAGGAGTAGGCATCGTGCCCCCGGATCCCTGGCAGTACGAAGGGCAGGAGCAAGGCGGTGCCGATCGCGCCCGCGAAGCCCACTGCCGCGAGCACCTGCGCAGATGCCCCGGTGGCGCCCGCGATGGTTCGAGCACCTGCCGCTACGGCGAGGACGGTGATCGCGATCAGCGCCAAGGTCTCCGGCCAGGCGATGAGGTGCTGCGCTTCTGTCCAGAATTTGAGGATCACGCGGGGCAGACTTTCGCCCTTCAGCGCCAGAATGTCCCGGCTGCTCACGAAGCCGGAGGCGATGTTGTAGTAGGCATACTGGCTCGGGACGCCGAAGAGCGCTTTCGCCCCGAAGGCGGAGGCATAGTAGAGCGCGATGCCGAGAACCGAGACGACGCCGAGGACAGCGAGCCGCCAGACGGCGATGCGGATGCCCGCCATGCCCGTACCAGGCTGTGAGCCGTTGCCGCGGAGTGCCTCCGACGCCCAGAGCGCGAAGAACGCGATCGCGCCGAGCACCGCGAACTGCTGAAAACCGGCGGACCCGATGGCGAAAAGCAGCACCGCAGCGGCGGCATTCAATGCAGCGCCGCGCCATGGCCGTGGGCTGGCCGAGAGCGCGAGCGCCACGCGCCAGGTGAGGATGCCGCTTATGATGAGCATGAGATGCGAGAGGCCCACCGCGATGTGGTTCTGCTCGATCTGAACGCTCTCGATCCCCATGGGGTGAAAGAGCAGGAGAGCCATGGCGAGGAGGGCGATGACGCGGCTTCGGCAGCCCATTTCGTTGAGCAACAGGCCGATGGCGATGGCCTGCATGGCGAGCATGGCAAAGAGCGTCACGCCGGGGGCGATCAGGCCGCCCGAGAGGACGGTGATCGCGAGGCCGTGCATCCAGCGGCCCGAGCCCACGACCACCAGCCCGATCCGATCGGGGTCGAGCACAAACCACCAGTCGTCCAGCGAGTGGTTCATGCCGGCGGCGTGGATGCCGTAGGCGATCCACGAGAGCGCGAAGAGGATGGCGAAGACGCCGGTGAGGTGACCGAGCCGTGTGCCCCACCACGCCGCAACGCGCTCCAAGATGTCCCGCTCCATGCCGCCCCCCGGCCTGACCCCACCAAACAAGCCATGGCCCTAAACGACGAGGCCGGGCAAGTCGCTTGCGCAACCGCCCGGCCCCAGTTTCGTCCTGCCCTGCTCAGACGGCAGGGCGGGGGATCACTTCGCGAAGGTCATGTACTTGAAGTGCGGCTGGTCTTCCGGCTGCACGTCGAACTGCACATCGTCCTTCATGCCCCAGTTGAGCACCTGGTGATGCACCGGGAGGTAGAGCATGTCCTTCTGCACCTCGGCCCAGATCTTGCCGATGGTCTCGTTGCGGGCGGCGAGATCCGTCTCCGAGGAGAGCGTCTGGATCATCTCGTCGACCTTGGCGTTGGAGTAGCCCGTGCCGTTCCAGGAGCCGCGATCCTCACCCTTCGTGTGCACGAGGAAGTTGAAGATGTACTCGCTGTCGAAGGTCGGCACGCCCCAGCCCAGCAGGTAGAAGTCGGTCTGGCCCTGGGTGATCAGCGGGAAATGCTGGGCCTTCGGCTTGGCGTCGAGGGCGACGTTGATGCCGATCTGGCCCATCATGCCCACAACAGCCTGACAGATCGCCTCATCGTTGATGTAGCGATCGTTCGGGCAGTTGAGCGTGATGTTGAAGCCGTCACGGTAGCCCGCCTCGGCCATCAGCGCCTTGCCCTGCGCCACGTTCGCGGCGGTGACCTGGTCGAGTTCCTCGGTCCAGCCGTTCACGAAGGGCGGCATCACGACGCCCGCGGGGCGGGACTGGCCGCGCATGACCACCTTCTGGATGGCGTCACGGTTGATCGCGAGGTTCATCGCCTTGCGGACCTTCACGTCCTTAAGCGGGTTGCGCCCGTCGATATTGTCCGTGGCGATATCGTCCGCGCCCTGGTTCATGCCGAAGAAGATGACGCGGTTCTGCGGCGCGGTACGCACCACAAGACCCTCCGCCCCTTCGACCCGGCCGAGATCCTGCACCGGCACGTCCTGGATGAAGTCCACCTCGCCCGAAAGCAGGGCCGCGATGCGGGTGGCGGCGTTCTGGATCGGCGTGAAGGTGATCGACGTCACCTCGAGCGGGAACTCGCCCTTGCCCCAGTAGTTCGGGTTCTGCGTGAGCACGGTCTTTTCGTCCGGCGCGCGGCTTTCGAGCGTGAAGGCGCCCGTGCCGTTGGCGTTGCGGACCGCGTAGGTCTCTTCGGACGCATCGAAGTTCTGCACCTCGACGACGTTGTTCTCCTCGGCCCAGCCCTTGTCCATCATGAAGAGGTTGGTGAGGTTGGCGGGCAGCAGCGGGTTCGGACCGTCGGTGACGAAGTGCACCGTGTGGTCGTCGATCGCCTTCACCTCGGTCACGGAGCCGAGCAGCTCCTTCATCGCGGAGTTCTTCGACTTCGCGCGGCCGATGGAGAACACCACGTCTTCGGCGGTGAAATCCTGGCCCTCGTGGAACTTCACGCCCTGGCGGAGGTTGAACTGCCAGACGTTCGGATCTTCGGTGGGCGCCCAGTCGGTGGCGAGGCCCGGCACGATCTGGCCGGACATGTCGCGGTGGAGGAGGCCCTCGTAGATCTGGTGGGCCAGCGTGTGGGTCGGGCCCTCGTTCTGCGCATGCGGGTCGAGCGTCAGGCTGTCGCCCGCGCGGGCCCAGCGCAGATCGCGCGCATCGGCGCCGAAGGCGGTGAGGGTGACGGCGGCCACGGCGAGCGTGGAGATGCCGGCAGCAAGCTTCTTCATGTCTGTCTCCCTGTCGGTGCCGCCGGTCGGGTTGCCGGCGGGGTCGGGCGCAGCGGTGGTCTGCGCCCTTTCGGGTGCCCCCTTTCCAGCCGCTTGCGGCGCGCCTGTCAAACAATGTCGCCGCGTAAGCCGTGAATAAGGGCAGGAAAGGGTGTCGCGCCTTGCCATCGGCGCGCTCCGCCGGGCAACTTCGATGAAAGAATAGGCAGGGGAGGCGGCCATGGCGCTGGGGACCGATTTGCGAGACTACCTGTTCGAGCCCGCGCCGCGCACGGCTTTGGCCGTGAAGGACAGCGCGCTGCTCTACCCCGTGCGGCGCGTCTATTGCGTGGGCCGGAACTATGCGGCCCATGCGCGGGAGATGGGGCACGACCCCGATCGCGAGCCGCCGTTCTTTTTCCAGAAGAACCCGGACGATCTGAACGCGACGGGCCGGTTTCCCTATCCGCCCCTCTCGCAGGACGTGCATTTCGAGATCGAGCTGGTGGCGGCGCTGGGCCCCTCGCTAGCGGGGCATGCCGGGCCGGTCGCGGCTGGCGATGCCATGGGGCATGTATGGGGCTATGCGGTTGGGCTCGACATGACGCGGCGCGACCTTCAGGGGCAGATGAAGAAGGCGGGGCGACCCTGGGAGATCGGCAAGGCCTTCGCGGCCTCGGCCCCCATCGGCCCGCTGGTGCCGGCCTCGGAGATCGGGCACCCGACGGCGGGCGCGGTGACGCTCGACGTCAACGGCGCGCGGCGGCAGGAGGGGGATCTTTCGGAGCTGATCTGGTCGATCCCCGAGATCATCGAGCACCTCTCCGCTCTCTTCACCCTGGCGCCGGGCGACCTGATTTTCACCGGCACGCCCGCGGGGGTGGGCGCCATCGCGCGCGGGGACCGGATGGTCGGGCGCGTGGCTGGCGTGGGGGAGCTGGCGGTCGAGGTGGTCTGAGCGATCAGCCGCCGAGGGCCGCGCGGAGCGTGATGTTGGCGCCGGCGAGGAACAGCGCGCTCAGTACGATCCGGCGGAAGAGCGCCTGCGGCACCAGGGCCATCAGCTTGTTGCCGAGCGCCATGCCGCCCACGGCGGGGAGGAGGCAGGCAAGGGCGGCCACCACCTCCGGCGCCTCGATCCGCCCGAAGGCCGCGAAGGAAAGGCTCAGCATCACACCGGTGATGATGAAGAAGAGGCCGAGCGCGCCCGTCAGCACGGCCCGGTCCGCCCCGCGGCCCACGAGATAGAGGATGAAGAAGGGGCCGTTGATGGTGGTCAGGCCGCCGGAGAGGCCGGCGAGGATGCCGGTGACGACACCCGCGGGCTTCTCGAACCGGGCGGGGATCATCACCTTCGGGCTCAGCGCCTGGAAGAGCGTGAAGGCCATGACGAAGATGCC
The DNA here is from genome assembly GCA_038528605.1 of Pseudomonadota bacterium. GTDB lineage: Bacteria > Pseudomonadota > Alphaproteobacteria > Rhodobacterales > Rhodobacteraceae > Thermohalobaculum. Next base: position 19,015 of record JBCBEP010000028.1, on the reverse strand, counting down.
GAGGAAGAGCGTCAGCGTGCCGAGCGGCAGCCCCGCGCCGAGCCATACGCCCACTGGCAGCATGATGGTGAGCGTCAGGGCAAGCGGCCAGAAGCGCCGCAGCACCTCCGACAGGCGGCCGGACTGCCGCGCCTGCCACGCATTCAGCCCCGGGAGGATGAGAGCGTTGATCGCCAGCGCGAGCTCGATGGGCAGGAGCAGGGGCAGGAGGGAGATGGTGACGAGCGGCAAGCCGAAGCCGAGCCCGCCCTTGACCACGCCGCCGATGAAGAACACCGCGAAGGCGTAGAGCGCCGCGGCTGGGCCGATGCCGAGGCTTGCGGCGAGCCAACTGTCGAGCGCCGCGATCATGCGGCGGCCATGCTGGGAGCACGAAACGGCATCGAACCTCGGTGGCGGTCCGGCACTGGGGTAGCCGGGGCGTGGCGTGGGGCGGAAGCCGCTACTCTGCGGCCGCCCTTTCTTCCACCGCCGCGTCCGCGCCTTCAAGGGCCGGCAGGAGGAGGCGTTGCCCGCGCTGCTCCATCCCGCGCGCCAAGGCGGGTGGCAGCGCACGGTCGCTCACCACGACCTCGAACTCCGTGAGGCTGGCGGCGCGCATGGGGGCCGCGCGGGCGAATTTCGTATGGTCGGCCACAAGCACGCGGCGGCGCGCATGGTTCATCATGGCGCGCAGCACCGCGATCTCCGCCATGTCGTAGTCGAGCAGCGCGCCTTCCGCGTCGATGGCGGAGATGCCGAGGATCGCGAGGTCGAGCCGGAAGCCGGCGACACAGTCCACCGCCATCTCGCCGACAAGCCCCCGATCCGCGCGGCGGAGGCGCCCGCCGGTGAGGATGACCTGCAGGCTTTCATTCTCGGAGAGGATGTGGGCGACGTTGAGATTGTTGGTGACGATCAGCATGTCGCGCCGGTCGCCGAGGGCGCGCGCCACGGCTTCGGTGGTGGTGCCGATGCCGAGAAAGAGGGTGGCACCTTCCGGCACCTCCTCCGCCGCGAGGCGGGCAATCTCGGTCTTGGCATCGGCGGCGAGGGCGCGGCGCGTCTCGTAGACGAGGTTCGCTACGCCGCTCTCGAGCACCGCGCCACCGTGGACGCGGGCGAGGAGGCGTGCTTCGCAGAGTTCGCCGAGGTCGCGCCTGATGGTCTGCGGGCTCACCTCGAAGAGCGTGGCGAGCGCATCGACCTGCACCTGCCCCTCGAGCCGTGCCTGCTTCATGATCGCGCGCTGGCGGATAGAGAGCGCCATGAGCGTTTTCTTTCGTTTCCCTGTCGCGGCGTGACGCCGCAGCTGGAACCGGCGCCCGCGTTTCTGATCGATTTAGGGAAGAATGGACTGTGTTGCTGCGCGATTGCAAGCGCTTAGGGGATGATTCGTTGGGTGCCATGCGGAGCGTCGGGTCCTTCGGCGCTGCAACCTGTTGTGCTGGCGCGCGGAAATGATGACCTTGCGAAAGAAAACGAGCGCGATACCCTGAGGAGGAGAGGACATCGGAGGACGCCATGGCGGACACGACCTACGACATCGCGATCATCGGCGGCGGCGTAAACGGCTGCGGCATCGCGCGCGACGCGGCAGGGCGGGGCCTGAGGGTCTTCCTCTGCGAAAAAGGGGATATCGGCGGGGCCACGTCGTCTTGGTCGACGAAGCTCTTCCACGGGGGGCTGCGCTACCTCGAGTACTACGAGTTCCGGCTGGTGCGCGAGGCGCTGATCGAGCGCGAGACGCTGATCAAGGCGATGCCGCATATCTCCTGGCCGCTGCGCTTCGTGCTGCCGCATCACAGCGGGCTGCGGCCCTGGTGGCTGCTCCGGCTGGGCCTCTTCATCTACGATAATCTCGGGGGCCGGAAGATCCTGCCGGGGACGAAGACCGTGGATCTAGAGAAGGGGCCGCTGGGTGCGCCGCTCAAGGGTTTCCTGAAATCCGGCTTCGAGTATTCGGATGGCTGGGTGCAGGATAGCCGGCTGGTTGTGCTGAACGCGCGCGATGCTGAGCGGCGGGGTGCCGTGATCCGGCCGCGGACGGCAGCGGTGCGCGCCGAGCGCGTCGACGATCTCTGGCATGTGCACACGGAGGACGCCGAGACGGGCGAGACGGAGACGGTGCACGCCAAGGCGCTGGTGAATGCCGGTGGGCCCTGGGTCGCGGATATTCTGAACGCCAAGATCGGGCTCAACACGCCGGACAAGGTGCGCCTCGTGCGCGGCAGCCACATCATCACGAAGAAGCTCTTCGACCACGACCGCGCCTATATATTCCAGACCGCGGACGGGCGGATCGTGTTCGCCATCCCCTACGAGGAGGATTTCACGCTGATCGGCACGACGGATCGCGACCATCAGGCGGGCGCGGACAGTGTGGCGATCAGCGAGGACGAGCGGGACTATCTGCTGGCGCTCGCCTCCGAGTATTTCGAGAAGCCGGTGACGGCGGAGGATATCGTCTGGACCTACTCCGGCGTGCGCCCGCTCTACGATGACGGGGCAAGCTCGGCCACGGCGGCGACGCGGGACTACGTGCTGAAGGTGGAGGACCGGGGGGGTGAGCCGCCGCTTCTCAACATCTTCGGCGGCAAGATCACCACCTATCGTCGGCTGGCAGAGGCCGCGATGGCGAAGCTCGCGCCCTACTTCCCGACGGCGACGGGGGAGTGGACGGCGGGCGCCACGATGCCCGGCGGCGACTTCGAACATGACGGGCAGCCGCGGCTGATCGCGGCGCTGATGGCGGACTACTCGTTTCTCGACGAGCGCTGGGCGCGGCGGCTCGTCCGCACCTACGGCACGGAAGCGCGGGATGTGCTGGGCGGTGCCAAGACCGTCGGCGAGTTGGGCCGGCATTTCGGCTTCAACCTGACCGAGGCGGAAGTGCGCTGGCTCATGGCCGAGGAATATGCGCGGGAAGCCGCCGATGTGGTCTGGCGCCGGACGAAGCTCGGGCTGCGGCTGACGGCGGCGGAGATTGCGGCGCTCGACGCTTTCATGCGCGAGGCGCGGAGCGAGCGGGCGGCGGCGGCCGAGTAGGGCGCGTTGCGGCCGGTCCGGTGCCTCGGGCGGGCGCCGGACCGGGCCGCCACCTCCCCCGCCCGCCCACCCTTCGGTGACGGCCCGGCCCGGCGGCGGGGCTTGGCGCCGTAAAGCCGGGCTCGAGGGTAGGTCGGGGTGGGTTGCTGCGGTTTGCGCCCTATCTCCGCCGGCGGAGCAAAGCCACAGGAGCCCGCCGCCGTGTCCCAGGTCGTTCTCTATCTCGTCACCGCCGTCATCTTCCTCGGGGCGGATGTGGTGTGGATCAAACTCTACGTCCGCGGCCTCTTCGAGACGCATGTGAACGATCTGCTCCTGGAGGAGTTCAAGGCGGGGCCGGCCATCGGCTTCTATGCGCTCTACGTGGTCGGCATGCTCTACTTCGCCTCGGCCGCGGGGCTCAGCGGCAAGCCGCTCACCAAGGTGGCGATGGACGCCGCGATCTTCGGCTTCTTCTGCTACGGCACCTATGCGGCGACGAACTATGCGACGCTGCGGGGCTGGCACCCGCAGATGGTGGCGAGCGACCTCTTCTGGGGCACGGTCGCCACCGCTGTCGCCGCCGTGCTCGGGGTGATCATCACCCGCTCGATCATGGGCACGAACAGCTGAGCCCGAGCGTCGGGAGACCGATCCGCTGAGCGGGCGCGCCTCACATTGACAGTCTCCCGCCCCGGGCGCGACCCTCGCGCCCAACGATAAGGCGGGAGGACATCATGGCGGACCATGTGCTGGCGATCGACCAGGGCACCACCTCGACACGGGCGATCTTGTTCGACGGAGGCATGCGCCCTGTCGCGGCCGGCCAGCAGGAGTTCGAGCAGCATTTTCCGCGGTCGGGCTGGGTTGAGCACGAGCAGGCCGATCTCTGGTCGACCACCGCCGCCACCTGCCGCGCCGCCATCGAGCGCGCGGGTATAGGGCCCGATGATCTCTCCGCCGTGGGGATCACGAACCAACGCGAGACGGTGTGCGTGTGGGAGAGGGAGACGGGCCGGCAGGTGCACCGCGCCATCGTGTGGCAGGACCGGCGCACCTCGGAGATGGCGGGACGGCTGCGCGACGAAGGCCACAGCGCGATGGTGACCGAGCGCACCGGCCTGCTGCTCGACCCCTACTTCTCCGGCACGAAGCTCGCCTGGATCCTCGACCAGACCGAGGGAGCCCGGGAGATGGCGCGGAAGGGCGAGCTCCTCTTCGGTACGGTCGACAGCTACCTCATCTGGCGGCTGACGGGCGGGGCCGTGCATGCGACGGACGCGACGAATGCCTGCCGCACGATGCTCTACAACATCCACGAGCGGTGCTGGGATACGGAGATGCTGCGGCTGCTCGACATTCCCGAGGCGATGCTGCCGGAAATTCGCGATTCGAACGGGGATTTCGGGACGACGCGGCCCGATCTCTTCGGCCGCCCGCTGCCCATCCGCGGCGTGGCGGGCGACCAGCAGGCGGCGACCATCGGCCAGGCCTGCTTCCGGCCGGGCATGCTTAAATCGACCTACGGGACAGGCTGTTTCGCCCTGCTCAACACGGGCGAGAAGCCCGTCGCCTCTCAGAACCGTCTGCTCACCACTGTCGCCTACCAGATCGACGGCAAGCCGGCCTATGCGCTGGAGGGATCGATCTTTGTCGCCGGTGCCGTGGTGCAATGGCTGCGGGACGGGCTGAAGGTCATCCGCGAGGCGAAGGAGACTCAGCCGCTGGCCGAGGCGGCCGATACGAACCAGGACGTCTATCTCGTGCCGGCCTTTGTGGGCCTCGGCGCGCCTTATTGGGACGCGGATTGCCGGGGTGCGATCTACGGCCTCACCCGCGGCACCGGGCCGGCGGAGTTTGCGCGTGCCGCGCTCGAGAGCGTCGGCTACCAGACGCGGGACCTGCTGGATGCCATGCAGAAGGACTGGGTGTCGGAAACCGGCGCTGCGTCGGATGTTGTCCTGCGGGTCGATGGCGGCATGTCCGCCTCGGACTATGCGATGCAGTTCCTCTCGGACATTATCGGCGCGCCGGTGGACCGGCCCAAGATCCAGGAGACGACGGCGCTTGGCGCCGCCTGGCTTGCGGGCATGAGCACCGGCATCTTCCCGGGGCTCGATGCGTTTGCCGAAAGCTGGGCGCTCGAACGCCGTTTCGAGCCGGCGATGGCCCGTGAGGAGTGCGACCGGAAGTATGAGGGGTGGAAAGACGCGGTGAGCCGGACATTGTCCCGGTAGCGGACCGGCTCCCGGGCAATTTACCAAGAAGTCATGGCTGCAACGTATCCCGCGATGTCGACGGATTTCAGCGGGTAGTGGAGCGTGTGCGTGGCGACGACCCTTGGTTTGAAGCGCGGCTGGCGGCGACAGCCGGATGAACCCACGGATGCTGACGTGCAGCGTGGCGTGGGGCGTGGCGGGCTCGCGCGGTATGGGGCTGAGCGTTCGTCCACGCGCATTGCGCCCCCACAAGTGCCGAACCCTGTCTATGCGATCGGGCCCGTGCGGGGGGAGGCGGGCCTGTTGCGCCAGCTTGTGACGCGCATTCTTCGCGATCTGCCGCGCCGGCCCGCAGGGGGCGGCTTGCTTGACCCCGCAGGCGCGCCCGCAGGCCGGCGGCAGCCGGTGGCGGATCTCGTGCTCCTCGGCAATCTGACAGGCGGCGGGGGCGGGGGGCTCGCGGTGTTCGACTGCATCGCAGAGATCGTGGCGGAGCCCGCGCTGCGTCTCACGCTGCTGCTCGGCCCGCAGGAGCTGCATCTGCGGCGGTTTCTGGTCGGTGCATGCGATGGTCAGCGCTGGTTGAGCGAAGGCGGTATCGCCTTTCTTGTCGCAACGGGGATCGATGCGCGGCTGGGTGCTGCACCTTCCCGGCTTCGCGGGGAGGTTGCGGCGGTTCTGGGCGCACGCCGCGCGCTGCTCGACGGCATGCCGCCCTCGCTGGTGATCGGGAACATGGTTTTCAGCCACGGGGGCGGGGATGCTGCGGTGCCGATCGCGGCTCAAGGGGTCGACGCGCTGGTGCTCGGGCCTGCCTCCGGTGGGCCGACGCGGCGTGATGACGGGTTCTGGACTGTTCATGCCGGCCCCCTGATGGGGCTGGAGGCAGGGCCCACTGGCGTGATCGGCCTTTGCAGCGGGGCGCATTTCGCGCAGCGGCTCGTCGCTCTCAGGGTCGACATCGATGGCTGCCTCGGCCTGCTCGAGGCGACAGAGGCGGCCGGCGCGCGAGAGTTGCTCTAGGAACGCTGTGGGTAGCTTCGGTTGCAAGCCCGCGGGCATTCCGCTCCAGTGCGTCTCATGAACCCTGTGGCCCCACCCCCGCCTCGGATTGTTCACCGCCCGTCGCCCAATCACGGGCCGAGGCGGGAGGGGCCCACGGATATGGTGGTGCTGCATTACACGGCGATGGCGAGCCTAGAGGCCGCTGCCGCGCGGCTCTCGGACCCCGCAGCGGAGGTGTCGGCCCACTACCTCATCGGGCGTTGCGGCACGGTGCTCGCGATGGTGCCGGAGGACCGGCGTGCCTGGCATGCGGGCCGTGCGGCGTGGGGCGGGGTGACGGATGTGAATTCGCGGTCCATCGGGATCGAGCTCGACAATGACGGCGCGGCGCTCGCGACCCTGCCGCCCTTTGGCGAACCTCAGATGGCGGCGCTCGAATGGCTGCTCGGGGAGGTGATGGCGCGCCACGGGATGCCGCCGGAGCGGGTGGTCGGCCATTCATGCATAGCGCCGGAGCGTAAGGTCGACCCCGGCGCGAAGTTCGACTGGCGCCGCCTTGCGCGGCGTGGCCTTGCGGTTTGGCAGGACGCACCTGTGGCGGCGCTGCGCCCGCAGGCGGCGCCTGGCGATGCCGCAACTCTCCACGCGGCACTGGAGGGGCTCGGCTATCCGGTCCCGCCCGCGCCGGCTGCGTGGGACGCGCCGATGCAGGCCGTGTGGCGGGCCTTCGCGCTGCGCTTCCTGCCGGCGCGCGGGGCCGACCCCTGGGCGGGGGAGGCTGCCATCGCCCATGCCGCCGCTCTCGCTGTCCGGTGGCCCTGCGCGCGCACCGGCGTTTGACAAAACGGGCTTCGCCGCGCATCAGCAACACGCGGGCGGCGGGATGGCCGCGCCGGGCTTCGGCCCGGTGAGGAAAGTCCGGGCTCCACGGAGAGACGGTGCCGGGTAACGCCCGGCGGGGGCCTTCGGGCCTTCAGGGAAAGCGCCACAGAGAAGAGACCGCCGGGGCGCGCCCCGGCAAGGGTGAAACGGTGGGGTAAGAGCCCACCGCGCCTTCGGCAACGCAGGCGGCACGGCAAGCCCCACCGGGAGCAAGGTCGAGAAGGGATGGCACGGCGCAAGCCGGGGCGCTCCGGCCCGCCATCCGGGTTGACCGCAAGAGGCTGTGAGCGATCGCAGCCCTCAGATGAATGGCCATCCAGAGGGTTTTCGGGCCCTTGGACAGAACCCGGCTTATACGCCGCCCGCATTCTCCACATCCCTCCCATTTCCCTCCCATCCTTTGCTGCGGGGGCGATATTCGGCTTTGCACCCGCTGCGACAGTATGATTCGATAGGCTGCAGGATACAGATAGAGAGTGGAGACTAGAACAATATAAGAACATTATCGTATTCTTACCCTTATTGGTTGTGTGGCGCCCTAAATTGAACCCTTTATGTTCTCGTCACAGTCTCAAAACTCGGTCTGGGGAGATTGTGGGATGATTTGGGTTGAGATGGCGGGCATGTGGCGGTACTCTGCTCCCACGCCGGGGTGAGGTGGCACAGACCGCCCGCCGGCAGAGAGACCTCCGGTGCGGCGCGTCAGGCTGTTGAGGCAGAGCAGACCGGCCAACGAGCAGGGCTTCAGCCCAGGCGGCATACCGGTGGACGAGGGGCAAAAGGGGCGGGCACGGGCGCCGCGAGAGCGCCTGGCCTGCCCCCGCTCCCTTCGAAGGGTTCGACGGCTGTGTGGCGTTGGCGCCGGGTGTTGAGGCAGGTGGCGCGCGCGGGCGGCGAGCGGAGTGGTGAAGGGATGCTTGCCGGTGGTGTGGCCGCCCGCAGGCGCCGCGCTGAGAGCAAGGCCGGGGATACGGCCGAAGAGAGCAACGGCGCGGCACGAAAGGGCGAGGGGCGGCACCCGAGATGCTGAAGCGCTTCGCAGGCACCCATCGGCACAAAGTGGAGGATCGCGGCCGCGTCTCGCTGCCATCGGCCTTCCGTAAGGTGCTGGCCACGCTCGAGACCCGCGATCTCTATCTCATTCCCCAGATGAAGCGGTCGGACGCCCATGTCTGCATGACCGGCCCGGGCTTCGAGGCCTATTGCGAGCGCGTGGAGCAGACGCTGGAAAACCAGGCGGCACGCGAGGCGTTCGACGAGTTCGTGCAGGGCTCTGCGGTGCCGTTGGAGGCGGACGAGGCGGGCCGCATCGTGCTCGCCACGCCGCTCCGACAGGCGCTCGGCATCGGCAAGGATCTCGTCTTCGTGGGCCTCGGCAGCCATTTCGAGATCCGCGCGCCCGAGACGCATGACGAAAGGGCGGATGCGGCGAGCGAGACGGCGCGCCGCCTCATCGCCGAGGTCTCCATGAGTGGCCTGCACTAGGGGCTGGAGATGAACGCCGCCCCCCATATCCCGGTTCTTCTGGAGCCCGTGCTCGCGTCCCTCGCGCCTGTGGCGGGCGCGGTGGTGCTCGATGGCACGTTCGGGGCGGGGGGCTACACGCGCGCGATCCTGTCGGCCGGGGCCGCGCGGGTCATCGGCGTCGACCGGGATCCGCGTGCCGTGGCCATCGGCCGTTCGTTGGCGGCGGGAGAGCAGCGTTTCGGGATTGTTGAGGCGCCCTTCGAGGCACTCGACGAGATCGCCGAGGCCGAAGGCGCGGTGCTCGATGCCGTGGTGCTCGATATCGGCGTCTCGTCCATGCAACTCGACGAGGCGGTCCGGGGCTTCTCCTTCATGCGCGACGGCCCGCTCGATATGCGCATGGCTGAGGACGGGCCGACCGCGGCCGACATCGTCAACACCGCGGAGCCCGAGGAACTGGCCGACATCCTCCACCATTTCGGAGAGGAGCGGGCAGCGCGCCGGATTGCGCGCGCCATCGTATCAGCCCGAGAGGACGGCGAGATCACCGGGACGCTGGCGCTGGCCGAGGTTGTTGCCGGGTGCCTGCCGGCGGCCCGGAAGGGCCAGGTCCACCCCGCCACGCGCAGCTTCCAGGGCCTGCGGATCGCGGTGAACGACGAACTGGGACAGCTCGTCCGCGCCCTTGCTGCCGCCGAACGGGCGCTGCCTGAAGGGGGGCGGCTGGCTGTCGTCACCTTCCATTCGCTCGAGGACCGGATCGTGAAGCGCTTCTTCCAGCTCGGCGCGGGGCAGGGCGGCCAGGGCTCGCGCCATCTGCCCCAGGCGGCGCCGGGCCCCGCACCGCGCTGGGCCAAGCCGGCGAAGCCCGTCGAGGCATCCGATGCTGAATGCGCCGCCAACCCGCGGGCCCGTTCCGCCCGGTTGCGCTGGGCGCGGCGTACGGCGGCGCCGCCTCATGCCCTGGACCCGCGGGCGCTCGGCTTGCCGTCGGCCCCGGTGGCGGCGGACTTTGCGCGGCGGTCCGCGAAGCGGGCGGCGGCAGGAGGGGCGGCATGAGCAGGCTCGGCTTCGCCCTCTCGGTCCTCGCCATCGTTGCCGTGGCGGCCTGGGCCTACAACGTGAACTATCGCACCGGCGAGGCGCTCGCCCGGGTCGAGACGCTGCGGAGTGAGATCGCGCGCACCCGGGAAGATGTGCAGGTGCTCCGTGTCGAATGGGCCTGGCTCAACACGCCGGAGCGTCTGGCGCGCCTGGTTGCCGTACATCAGGACAAGCTGGCGCTCGGACCGATGGTGCCGGAGCGGTTCGGCGATGCGCAGCAGGTACCCTTCCCGCCGCCGCCCGACCACGACCCGCTGGAATCGGCGCTGATGGCCGCGCTTTCCGGGGCGGAGCGTTCGATTCTCGCCCAGTCGACCCTGCCTGATCAGGGCGCTGCGCCGCCCGCCGAGCCCGATCCCCGCCTGCTGCCGCTGCTCGAGGACGCGCCGGCCCGGCGCCTTGTGCCCGTCGCCCTGGGGCCGCGTCGCGTCGCGTCGGCGGATCTCGCCGAGCCACTGGCGGACCCTGCAGCGGCAGTCTCGGTCATGGCGGTCGAGACCGGCACGGCCTCGCAGGAGACGACGGCAGCATCGGGGGACGAAGGCGCGCGCGATGCTTCGGCCGCTCTCGCCGCCGCCATAGATGCCGCTGTTGCAAGCGTGGTCGCCGAGCCTGCGGGAGACACGGCCGGCAGTGGCGCCACGCTCGGCGCGCCGCTGCCCGCGCCCGGCCCCGCCGTGACGCAGGGCCTTGCTCGCGTGGTCGAGGCCGGCGGCGGCGCCAAGCTGCCCGCCGAGCCTTCCACCCGCGGGTCTGAGCCAAGTGCGGCCTTCCTGCGGCAGATGTCGGCCAGCCAGGCCGCCCCCCGCCAAGGCGAGGAGGCGGGCGAGTGACCGATTTCGCCGCACCGATCCACCGGCGCCTGCGGCCACGCGCGCCGGAACCGCCGCGTGCGACGGCGCGGGAGCGGGACAACTGGCGGCTGATCCTCGTGATCTTCGCCTTCGTGCTCTTCTACGGGGTGCTGGGCGGGCGCATGGCTCTGATGGCGCTCTCGGAACCGGCGGAGCCGACGCTCGGCGCCTCGGCTCAGGCGGAGCCGGTTCGCGGGGCGATCACCGACCGGGCGGGCCGATTGCTGGCGGCAAACCTGCCGGCCTACTCGCTCTATGCCCATCCCTCTGAGATGCACGACGCCGAGGGAAGCGCCCGCGCGCTCGCCGAGATTTTCCCGGATATGGAGGAGGCGGACCTCCGCGCGCTCCTGACCGACCGTCGAAGCTTTGTCTGGGTCCGTCGCCCGGTCACGCCCCGGCAGAAGGACCGGGTGCTGGATATCGGGGAGCCGGGGCTCCTCTTCGGCTATCGGGATCTGCGTTTCTATCCTGCCGGTCGCACCGCCGCGCATATCGTCGGCAGCGTCAAGGCGGGCCGCGAAGCGGTGCATCACGCGGAGCTGGTGGGGGCCGGTGGAGCCGAGCGGCATTTCGACAAGCGCCTGCGCAACCCCGCATGGGCGGGGGCGCCGCTCGCGCTGACCATCGATCTCTCCGCCCAGGCAGCGCTCGCAGACGTGCTCTCGCGCGAGAAGGATCGGTTGGGGGCAAAGGGTGCTGCGGGGATCCTCATGCGGACTACGGGCGAGGTCGTCGCCATGGTGTCGCTGCCGGATTTCGACCCGAACGAGCGGCTGAAGAAGAAGGACAAGGCGGCTGGCCGCTCCCCCCGCTTCAACCGCGCGGTGCAGGGCGTTTACGAGCTTGGCTCTGTCTTCAAGCCGATCACGGCGGCCATGGCGCTCGATGCGGGCGTTGCCACGCCGGACAGCTTGATCGCCACGGGCGAGCCCATCGTCTGGCGCCGTCAGCGGGTGCGGGACATGCACCGGATGCCCGCGCAGATGACCGTGACGGACATCATTCGCCGTTCCTCCAATGTCGGCTCCGCCCGCCTCGCGCTCATGGTGACAACGCCCCGCTTCAAGGAGTATCTCGACGCCCTCGGCATGTTCGTGCCGAGCCCGCTCGAGATCGCCGAGGCGCGCGGGTCGCGCCCGCTCCTGCCGCCGAAATGGACGGAGCTGAGCACGATGAACATCGCTTTCGGCCATGGGCTGGCCGTCTCGCCCATGCATCTCGCCGCCGCCTACGCGACGCTGGCGAATGATGGGCGCCGCGTGGTGCCCACGCTGCGCCAGGGCTATGTGCCTGAAGGCGCAGGAAAAGAGATCTTTTCGCCACGGGCGGCGCGGCAGGTTCTGGCGATGCTGCGGAGCGTGGTGACGGACGGGACGGGCCGTCGCGCCGATGTGAAGGGCTACGAGATCGGCGGCAAAACCGGCACGGCGGACAAGCCTCGCGAGAACGGGCGCGGCTATCACCGCGACCGGGTGCTCGCCACCTTTGCTTCGGTCTTCCCGGTCTCCGAGCCGGAATACGTGCTGGTGGTGAGCATGGACGAGCCGACGGACCGTTCTGGCCGCTATCCTTCGCGCCAGGCGAGCCGGACGGCGGCGCCGGCGGTGCGCGAGGCCGTGCGCCGGATCGCGCCCATTCTGGGCCTTCGCCCGCGGCCGGATCTTGTGCCGATTGGGCTCGATGCGCCCGAGCAGTCAACCCCGCCAGTCTTGCCCATCGCGCTCGCCCCCGCCGCGGTTTCGAGCGCATCCGTGGTGCCGGCGGCGTCCGGTACTACGGTAGCGGATGCTGATGCCGCGCCCGCGACCGGTCAGCCGCTGCCGCCGCGCCGCCCGCGGGGCACGCCGTGAGCGCGGCGGAAGCAACCCAGCCAAACGCCGTAACCTTCGGTGCTATCGGGCTTTTGCCGGGCGCTGGCTTCGGGCTGGAGGGGCCGGCGCCTGCCGCGGAGGCCCCCGTTGCCGGGCTTGCCGTCGACAGCCGGGAGGTGAAGCCCGGCTTCGTGTTCTTCGCCATTCCCGGCACGCAGCTCGACGGGGCGGAGTTCATTCCCTTTGCGCTTCGCATGGATGCGGCAGCGATTGTCGCCACGTCCGAGGGGGCGGCGCGCATGGCGCCCGAGGGTGGCTGGCCCGTGCCGGTGCTGACCACCGAGACGCCGCGCCGGGCGCTGGCGCTTGCCGCCGCGGCCTTCTACGGCGCGCAGCCGGCGACGATGGCGGCGGTGACGGGGACGAACGGCAAGACCTCGACTGCCCATTTTCTGCGCCAGATATGGTGTGCAGCGGGCTTGCCTGCCGCTAGCCTTGGTACCACGGGCATCGAAGGGGGGACGGCGGCGGTGCCGGACGCGTTCGACGGGCCGCTGGGACACACCACGCCGGAGCCCATCACGCTGCACCGCGCGCTGGCAGAGCTTGCCGCGGCCGGGTGCAGCCATGCGGTGATGGAGGCGTCGTCCCACGGGCTCGCCCAGCATCGGGTGGATGGTGTGCGGCTGACCGCGGCGGCGCTCACGCACATCACGCGGGATCATCTCGACTACCATGCCGACCATGAGGCCTATGTTGCTGCAAAGCTTCGGCTTTTCGATGCGGTGCTGCCGGAGCAGGGCACGGCGGTGATCAATCTCGACGACCCGGTGGGCGAGCGCGCGATGGCGCTGGCGTCGGCGCGGCGTCAGCGAACCATCACCACCGGGCGGGATGCGCGCGCGGACCTGCGCTTGATGGCGCAACACTTCCGCACAGGCGGGCAGGATCTCGTCATCTCGCATGAAGGGCGGGAACACACCGTCGCGCTCGGGCTGGTCGGTACGTATCAGGCGGAAAACGTCCTGACAGCGGCCGCGCTCGCCCTCGGCACGGGGCTTTCGGCAGAGGCGGTGTTCGCCGCGCTGCCGAGGCTCAGAACCGTGCGGGGGCGCATGGAGCTGGCGGGCCACCGGGCGAACGGCGCCGCCGTCTACGTGGACTATGCCCACACGCCGGGTGCCCTCTCCTCCGCCCTCGCCTCCCTCCGCCCGCATGCAACGGGCAACCTCGTTTGCGCGTTCGGCGCAGGCGGGGACCGGGACCGGGGCAAGCGGCCGATGATGGGCGAGGCGGTGGCGCTGGGTGCCGATATGGGGATCGTGACCGACGACAACCCGCGGAGCGAGGACCCGGCCGTCATCCGCGCTGCGGTGTTCGACGGTGCCCGCGCGGCGCTGGGGGACCGGCCGCAGCGCCTTCAGAACATCGGCGGACGGGCGGAGGCGATCCTCGCCGGGGTCGATGCACTCGAAGGCCCGGGCGATGTGCTGCTGATTGCCGGCAAGGGGCATGAGCAGGGCCAGGAAGTGGGCGGGCAGATGCTGCCCTTCGACGATGTGGAGCAGGCCCGCGCTGCCATTGCCGTGCTGGATGGCGAGGATCTTGGGGAGCTCGGGTCATGACCGCCCTCTGGACCGCGGCGGACGCGGCGGCGGCCACGGGCGGGCGCGCCACGGGCGATTGGGTGGCGCGCGGTATCAGCACCGACAGCCGGACGGTCGAGCCCGGTGATCTCTTCATCGCGCTCGTGGCGGAGCGGGACGGGCATGACTTTGCCGTAAAGGCGCTGGAGGCCGGGGCCGCGGCGGTGCTCATCCATCGCCGGCCCAAGGGCATGGCGGACGATGTGCCCTGCCTTGAGGTGGGCGACACGCTGGAGGCGCTGCAGCGCCTTGGCGCCGCGGCGCGGGCGCGGAGTGCGGCGAAGGTGCTCGCGGTTACCGGCTCCTCGGGCAAGACCACCACGAAGGATATGGCGGCGGCGATGCTGGCAAGCCTGCCGGGCACGTTGGTGCACGCCGCCGAGCTCAGCCTCAACAACCATTGGGGCGTGCCGCTGACTCTGGCGCGCATGGTGCCCGAGACCACCCATGCGGTCCTGGAGATCGGAATGAACCATGCGGGCGAGATCGGCCCGCTCTCCCGCCTCGCCCGGCCGGACGCCGCGCTGATCACGATGATCGGTGAGGCGCATATCGGCAATCTCGGCAGCCTGGAGAACATCGCCAAGGCGAAGGCGGAGATCTTCGAGGGGCTGGTGGCCGGCGGTGCTGCGGTACTGCCGGCGGATAGCGCGCAGCTTTCCATTCTGGAGGCGGCGGCGGGGCCGAAACAGGTGCTGTTCGGGCAGGGCGAGGGGGTGGCCTTCCGGCTGCTGGAGGCGCGTGTGGGCGGTGGCTCCACGATGGTGTCGGCCAGCCTCCGCGGCGCGCCATGGTCGTTCCGCATCGGGGCGCCGGGGCTGCACCTCGCCTCCAACGCGCTGGGGGCCCTGGCGGCGCTCGAGGCATTGGGCGCGGACCCCGCACGGGCGGCGCTGGCGCTCAGCCACTGGTCGCCCGGCGCGGGGCGGGGCGAGCGCTGGCGGATCGCGCTGGGGCCGGACGGGATCGACGGCGAGATCGTGCTGCTCGACGAGAGCTACAACGCCAACCCCGCCTCCGTGCGCGCGGCGCTGGCGGTGCTGGGCGTGGAGGCGCCGGAGGATGGTGTGGGCCGGGTGGTGCGCGGCCGGAGGGTCGCGTTTCTCGGCGACATGCTGGAGCTTGGCCCGGACGAGGCGGCGCTTCATGCCGGGCTGGCGGAGGCCGCGGAGATGGCGGGTGTCGACCTCGTCCACTGCTGCGGGCCGGCCATGCGCGCGCTTTGGGAGGCGCTGCCGAGGGGAAAGCGCGGGCATTGGGCGGAGACTTCCGCTGGCCTTGCGGAGCGGGCGCGGGCGACGCTTGACGCGGGCGATGTCGCCATGGTCAAGGGCTCGAAAGGCGCGCGTATGGGGCCCGTCGTCGACGCGATCAAGGCCCTCGGCACGCCCGC
This sequence comes from Pseudomonadota bacterium, assembly GCA_038528605.1. GTDB lineage: Bacteria > Pseudomonadota > Alphaproteobacteria > Rhodobacterales > Rhodobacteraceae > Thermohalobaculum. Next base: position 3,625 of record JBCBEP010000028.1, on the reverse strand, counting down.
CCGGGCCGGCGCAGAGATGCCGCCCACATCATCCACGCCGCTGGCCAAGGGGGATGCCTGACCATGCTATACGAGCTGAGCAGCTTCAGCGACGGCGGCGATTTCTTCAATCTTTTCCGCTACATAACCTTCCGGGCGGGCGGCGCGTTCATCACGGCGCTGTTCTTCGGCTTCTTCTTCGGGCGGCGGATCATCAACCTGCTGCGCCGCTTCCAGAAGAAGGGCCAGCCGATCCGGGACGACGGGCCGCAGGCCCATGCGGCGAAGGCGGGCACGCCCACCATGGGCGGCGTGCTGATCCTGGGCGCGCTGGTGGTGAGCACGCTGCTCTGGGCGCGGCTCGACAACGGGTTCGTCTGGATGATCCTGATGGTCACCACAGGCTTCGGGCTGATCGGCTTCGTGGACGATTATGCCAAGGTCTCGAAATACACGGTGAAGGGCGTGAGCGGGAAGATCCGGCTTGGCGCGGGCTTCGCGATCTCGGCCGTGGCGGCCCTTTGGGCGGCGTATCTGCAGCCGGTGGAGCTCTCGAACCAGCTTGCGGTGCCGTTCTTCAAGGATGTGCTGATCCCCCTCGGCATCCTCTTTATTCCCTTTGCCATGCTGGTGATCGCGGGGGCGGCGAACGCGGTGAACCTGACGGACGGGCTCGATGGCCTCGCGATCATGCCGGTGATGATCGCGGCAGGCTCCCTCGGCATCATCGCCTATGTGGTGGGGCGGACGGATTTCACCGAGTATCTGCAGCTTCACTACGTACCGGGCACGGGCGAGACGCTGATCTTCTGCGCGGCGCTCATTGGCGGGGGCCTCGGCTTTCTCTGGTACAACGCGCCGCCGGCGATGGTCTTCATGGGCGATACCGGGAGCCTGGCGCTCGGCGGTGCGCTGGGGGCGATCGCGGTCGCCTCCAAGCACGAGATCGTTCTGGCCATCATCGGCGGGCTCTTCGTGATGGAGGCCGTCTCGGTGATCGTGCAGGTGGCGAGCTTCAAGCTGACGGGCAAGCGGGTGTTCCGCATGGCGCCCATTCACCACCATTTCGAGCAGAAGGGATGGGCCGAGCCGACCATCGTGATCCGGTTCTGGATCATCTCGATCATCCTGGCCCTGATCGGGCTCGCGACGCTGAAGCTGAGGTGAGCGCATGGCCGGGCCCGATCCGCATCTGACCGCCGAGCGCTTTGCCGCGCTGATGGCCGAACGGGCGGTGCCGTCGGTGCGGGCGGGCGTGCTCGCGGATGTCTCGGGCCTGGATGCGGCGGACCCGGCGGATGCGGCCGAGTTCCTCGGTGGCGGGCCGGGCGTGTGCGCGACGGCCTGGGAGGAGACGCTGATCCTCTACCAGCGCGACGGCAGCGACACAGTGGAGGTGCGGGCGGTGCCCGTGAACCGGCTGCATCTGGAGGATGTGCTGACGCATTGGGCGCGGCTGACGGCGCCGGCCTTCGAGGTGGTGATGCGGCCCTCGGAGGGCGTGGCGCTGATGCTGGAGGCACCGCATCCCGCGGGCGGGGCGATCCGCCTGCGCCTGGCCTATCAGGAAGATCCGGACGAGCGCGGCGTGTGGGCCGCGCATGGTGTGGTGCGCTGGTTGAGGCCCCGGTCATGACGGATGTGCTGATTGGCTTGCCGACGGGCGTGCTGACGGGCGCGCTGACTGGCGCCCCGTGCCGCCGCTGCGCGGCGCCGCCGGCCCGCCCGCCAGCCCGCGCCCGCTTGTGGTGCAGCCGTATGACGGGGAGGCCGTCATGATCCCGGTACGGTCCTATCCGGGGGCGCGTGTGGGTGTCCTGGGCCTCGGGCGTTCGGGGTTGGCGGCCGCGCGGGCGCTGGCGGCGGGCGAGGCGGAGCCCCTGTGCTGGGACGACGGGGAAGCGGCGCGGGCGGCGGCCGAGGCGGAGGGCTTCGCCGTGGCGGATCTCTCGAAGGCGCGGGAGGCGTGCTCGCTCGCGCGGCTCATCGTCTCGCCCGGCATTCCGCATCTCTACCCCGAGCCGCACCCGGCCGTGGCCGCTGCCTGGGCGGCGGGCGTGCCGGTGGACAACGATGTGGGGCTCTTCTTCCAGGCGATCGGCGCCACGGGGGCCGAGGTGCGGGTGGTGGCGATCACGGGCTCGAACGGGAAGTCCACGACCACGGCGCTGCTGAGCCATATTCTCGCCAAGGCGGGGCGGCCGGTGCAGACGGGGGGCAATATCGGGCGCGCGGTGCTCGATCTCGACCCGCCGGCGGATGGCGAGACCATCGTGCTCGAGCTGTCGAGCTACCAGACGGATCTCGCGCGGTCCCTCGCGCCGGATCTCGCGGTGTTCCTCAACCTCTCGCCGGATCATCTCGACCGCCATGGCGGGCTTGGCGGGTATTTTGCCGCAAAGCGGCGGCTCTTCGAGGCCGGGGCGCCGGAGCGCGTTGTGGTGAGCGTGGACGACGCCCATGGCCGCTTTCTCGCCAACGCGGTGCGGGCGCCGGGGGAGGGCCCGGATGGCGGCGTGATCGAGATCGCTACCACGGCGCGGCTGCGGGGCGAGGGTTGGTCGGTCTTCATGAACAAGCGCTTCCTGACGGAATGGCGGAAGGGTGCGCAGGTTGCCGCGGTGGATATGGACGCGGCACCGGCGCTGAGAGGCGCGCATAACCATCAGAACGCCTGTGCCGCCTGGGCGGCGGCGCGGGCGCTGGGCCTCGGGCCGCGGGTGATCGAGCCGGCGCTGGCCTCGTTCCCGGGCCTCGCGCACCGGATGGAGCGGCTGGGGCAGGTGGGCGGCGTCGTCTGCGTGAACGACTCGAAGGCGACGAATGCGGATGCGGCGGAGAAGGCGCTGCTGGCCTATGAGGGCATCCGCTGGATTGCCGGCGGGCTGGCGAAGGAGGGCGGGATCGGCCCGCTCGCGCCGCTGATGGCGCGGGTGGCGAAGACCTATCTCATTGGCGAGGCCGAGGCGCTCTTCGCCGATCAGCTCGGCGCCGCGGCCCATGCGCGCTGCGGCACGCTGGAGGCGGCGGTCGATGCGGCGCTGGCCGAGGCCGCGCCCGGCGAGGTGCTGCTGCTGAGCCCCGCGGCGGCGAGCTTCGACCAGTTTGCAAGCTTCGAGGCGCGGGGAGAGGCGTTCCGCGCGCTTCTGGAGGCGCGAGGGCTCGAGCCCATCGAGGAGGAGAGGGCATGACGGATATCGCAGCCCGCACCGCGCGCGTGGCGCCGGGCGATGGCCTGGGCAGCGCGGCGGCCGAGGGTCTGAGACTGAACGCCGCCTTCGTTGCCGACTGGTGGCACACGATCGACCGCTGGCTTCTGGGCATCGTGTTGGTGCTGGTGGCGACGGGGCTGGTGCTGGGGCTCGCCGCCTCGCCGCCGCTGGCGGAGAAGAACGGGCTCTGGACCTATCACTACGTGGTGCGCCAGGCGGTGTTTGCGGCCATGGGGCTGGGGATCGTGGTGGCCGTCTCCGCCATGCCGGTGGTGTGGTTGCGCCGCGGGGGCGTGCTGGCCTTTCTCGCCTGCCTTGCGGCGCTCTGCGCTTTGCCCTGGTTCGGGACGGATTTCGGCAAGGGGGCGGTGCGCTGGTTCTCCCTCGGCTTCATGAGCGTGCAGCCCGCGGAGTTTCTGAAGCCCGCCTTCGTG
>JBCBEP010000027.1:0-34287 GCA_038528605.1 Pseudomonadota bacterium | reverse complement strand
CGATGGCATGCGGGCGCAGACACCGATCCACCTGCGCGACCTGCTCGACTTCAAGGCGGCGGGCAAGCCCGTGGCGATCGAGGAGGTGGAGAGCATCACCTCGATCCGGAAGCGTTTCGTGACGCCGGGCATGTCCCTCGGCGCGCTGTCGCCGGAAGCGCACAAGATGCTGAACGTCGCCATGAACCGCATCGGCGCGAAGTCCGACAGCGGGGAGGGCGGTGAGGACCCGAAGCACTTCCACCCCGAGCCGAACGGGGACAATCCGTCGGCCCGGATCAAGCAGGTGGCGTCGGGCCGCTTCGGCGTGACGGCGGAGTACCTCAACCAGTGCGAGGAGCTGGAGATCAAGGTGGCCCAGGGCGCGAAGCCCGGCGAGGGCGGGCAGCTGCCCGGCTTCAAGGTGACCGAGACCATCGCGAAGCTTCGGCACTCGACGCCGGGGGTGACGCTGATCTCCCCGCCGCCGCACCACGACATCTACTCGATCGAGGATCTGGCGCAGCTGATCTACGATCTGAAGCAGATCAACCCGCGCGCGAAGGTTTGCGTGAAGCTCGTCTCGTCGACGGGTGTGGGCACCATCGCGGCGGGCGTGGCGAAGGCGAAGGCCGACGTGATCCTGATCTCGGGCCATAACGGCGGCACGGGCGCGAGCCCGCAGACCAGCATCAAATATGCCGGCCTGCCCTGGGAGATGGGGCTGACCGAGGCGCATCAGGTGCTGAGCCTGAACGCCTTGCGGGACCGGGTAACGCTTCGCACCGATGGCGGCATTCGCACCGGGCGGGACGTGGTGATTGCCGCGATGATGGGGGCCGAGGAGTACGGTGTGGGCACTGCGGCGCTTATCGCCATGGGCTGCATCATGGTGCGCCAGTGCCAGTCCAACACCTGCCCTGTCGGTGTTTGTACGCAGGACCCCGCGCTGCGCGACAAGTTCACCGGCACGGCGGACAAGGTGGTGAACCTCTTCACGCTGATGGCGCAGGAAGTGCGGGAGATCATGGCCTCCGTCGGCGTGCGCCGGTTCGAGGAGCTGATCGGCCGGGCGGACCTGCTGACCCAGGTGAGCCGCGGCGCCGCGCATCTCGACGATCTCGATTTCAACCCGATGCTGGTGCGGGTGGATGAGGGCGAGGAGGTGGTGCTCGACCGCCACCGCCCCCGCCAGGATGTGCCGGACACGCTGGATGCGCAGATCGTGAAGGACGCGCAGCCCTTCTTCGAGCATGGCGAGAAGATGCAGCTCGACTACACGGTGGAGAACACGCAGCGCACCGTCGGCACCCGTGTCTCCAGCCACATCGTGCGCAAGTTCGGGATGCGGAACAGCCTGCAGGAGGGGCACCTCACGGTGCGGCTCGAGGGCTCGGCCGGCCAGTCGCTGGGCGCCTTCGCGGCGCCTGGGCTGAAGCTCAAGGTGTTCGGCGATGCGAACGACTATGTGGGCAAGGGCCTCTCCGGCGGTGTGATCAGCGTTCGGCCCTCGCGCAGCTCGAAGCTGGTGGCGGCCGAGAACACTATTATCGGCAACACGGTGCTCTACGGCGCGACGGCCGGTAAGCTCTACGCCGCGGGCCGGGCCGGGGAGCGGTTCTGCGTTCGAAACTCCGGCGCCACCGTGGTGGTCGAGGGCTGCGGCTCCAACGGATGCGAGTACATGACCGGGGGCATGGCGGTCATCCTCGGCCGGGTGGGCGACAACTTCGGCGCGGGCATGACGGGCGGCATGGCCTTCATCCTCGACGGGTCGGACGACTTCCTGAGCCGGCTCAACCCCGACACGCTGGTGGTCCAGCGCATCGCCAGCCGCTTCTACGAGCAGGTGGTGCAGGAGCTGGTGGAGGCCCATGCGGCCGAGACCGGGTCGGTGCTCGCGGAGGAGTTGCTGCGCGAATGGCCGGAGACCGTGGGCCGCTTCTGGCAGGCTGTGCCGAAGGAGATGCTGTCGCGTCTTCACCACCCGCTCGACGACAACGCCCGGGCCGTGCCGGCGGAGTAATGGCGGCTTCCCGGAGGGCCGGCGCTGCCGGCCCCCGCGTGCCCGATGCACCACGCGCGTCGGTATTCTGCGTTTCGTTGCAGGCTGCGCAGGGTGACTGCCCCTAAAACGCCTGAATGCTTTAGTGTCTCTCCATCTCTGGCGTCCCATTATGGCGCTGGGCTGATCGATACGCCGTTGTGGGGCGTGGCCGGCTGGAGCGGATGTGAGCCGAGCGAAGACCGAGAGCGGTGTGCCCGGAACGGGCGGCGACCCCTTCGACAGCCTGCGCGACCGCGTGACCCGCCGGGCGCGGGAGCGCGAGGATGCCGAGCGTCGCGGCAAGGACATGACGATCGATGATCGCGCGTCGGCGCTCGGGCTCGACGGACCCAAGAGCGTACGGAGCAAGGCGCGGGCACCGGCGAAGAAGGGCGGTGCGCGCCGCACGACGGCAGCCGCCGGCGCGAAATCGGCGAAGGGGCGTAAGGCGGCGCCCAAGGGTACGGGGCGCGGGGCGCGCGCAAAGCGCAGCCAGGGCCCTGTCGGCCGTGCCTTCGCGCGCCTCGGCCGGATGATCTGGCTGGGTTTCCGCTGGCTTGCGATCGGTGTGGCGACAGTGCTCATCGCGATCTTCCTGACCGTGGTCGCCCTGCGCTGGATCGACCCGCCCATGGGCACCTACATGCTCGCCGAACGTCTCCGGCTTGGCGGGATCACCGCCGACTGGCGGCCGATGGAGGAGATGGGCCCGTATGTCGCGCGTTCCGCTGTGGCCGCCGAAGACGCCCGGTTCTGCATGCACAACGGCGTGGATATCGATGAGCTGCGCGAGGCTGCGGCGGACTATGTGAGTGGCGAGCGGGTGCGCGGCGCCTCCACTATCAGCCAGCAGACGGCGAAAAACATGTTTCTCTGGCACGGGCGCAGCCTGCTGCGCAAAGGGCTCGAGCTGCCGTTCGTGGGGCTGATGGAGCTCTTCTGGGGCAAGGAGCGCATCCTCGAGGTCTACCTCAACATCGCTGAGTTCGACACGGGCGTCTTCGGGATCGAGGCGGCGGCGCAGCACTACTACGGGCGGCCGGCCGCGGCGCTGAGCCACCGTGAAGCGGCACGCATGATGATGCTGCTACCGAACCCCAAGGGCCGCGACCCAAGGGCGCTGAGCGCAGCGCAGGTGCGCCGGGCAGACCGTTTCGTGGTTGGCGGGGCGAGGACCATCGCCGCACGGGGCGACGACAGCTGTTTCATGAAATGAAGCGAGGCGAAAGGTGGAGGGATGGGCCGCGGCAGGCGGGGGGCTAGCCGCGGCCCGGTGGCGTCAGATGTGCTGCTGCATCTGCAGCAGGAAGTAACCGGCAACGATCACGGCCGTCGCGATCGCGGCAGGCAGTACCAGTTCATCCATGACGGGTCCCTCCACGTCTCGTATCCATCAATAGTAGCACGATTCGCTGGGATGACGATCCTCGGGTGACGCTGCGGCCATAGAGGTGGCTTGCCAGCGCGCCCCGGCCCGGGCAGTGAGGGGAGCGCACGCCTCAGCACCGACCGGGACCGCCGATGCACCGCCTCTACCACCTGCCGCTCTCGCCCTTCTGCCGTAAGGTCCGCCTCGTGCTGGCCGAGAAGAAGCTGGAGGCCGAACTGATCGAGGAACGGCCCTGGGAGCGGCGGCTCGACTTTCTGCGCCTCAACCCTGCCGGCAAGGTGCCCGTGCTGGTGACCAACCAGAACCGGGTCTTCGCCGAGAGCCACGCGATCTTCGACTATCTCGAGAGCACCATGACCGAGCCGGAGCTCATGCCGGCGGATGTGGTGCAACGGGCCGAGGTGCTGCGGCTGGTCGGCTGGTTCGACGACAAGTTCAACCGCGAGGTGACCGAGAACCTCCTTTTCGAGCGGGTAACGAAGCGGCTCGCGAAGCTCGGCTACCCCGATGGCGCCTGCCTGAAGGCCGGTAGCCGAAACATCCGCGTGCATCTCGACTACATGACCTTCCTGCTCGACACCCATAACTGGCTTGCGGGTAACCGGATGACGATCGCGGACATCACGGCGGCGGCGCATCTCTCCTGCCTCGACTACACGGGCGATGTGCCGTGGGATGATTATCCGGCGGTAAAGAACTGGTACTCGGTCCTGAAGTCCCGCCCCTCTTTCCGGAGCCTGCTGGCGGACCATTTGCCCGGCTTCCAGAAGCCCCCGGAGCATTACGCCGACCTCGACTTCTGAGGCCGCTGGGCAAGGCGGTGCTGTGGAGGGCGGGCGATCGTTGATGCGGCCCGGACGACAGGCTAGGCGGGTGGGATGACGGATGCCGCCGCCCTGCCAGCCCTGCGCGACGACCTGCTTGCCGAGGCACGCGCCCTTGGCTTCGCGGATGCGGGGATCGCCGATCCCGGCGCGGTGGTCGACGCCGGCCGCCGCCTGCGCCGCTGGGTGGGGGAAGGCGCCCATGGCGAGATGGCCTGGATGGCGGACCGGCTCGACTGGCGGGCCGATCCACGTACCCTCTGGCCCGCGGTACGGAGCGTGGTGATGCTCGCCGAGCCCTACACGCCCGCGGAGGACCCGCTTGCCGTGCTCACCCGGCCCGACCGGGCGGCCATCAGCGTCTATGCCCATGGGCGCGATTATCACGACGTCATCAAGAAGCGGCTGAAGCGCCTCGGCCGCTGGCTGATCGAGGCGGCGGCGGGGCGGGGCGAGGCGGCGGAGATCAAGGTCTTCGTCGACACCGCGCCGGTGATGGAGAAGCCTCTGGCGGCGGCGGCCGGGCTCGGCTGGCAGGGCAAGCATACCAACCTCGTCAGCCGGCAGGGCGGCTCCTGGTTCTTCCTCGGCGCCATCTTCACCACGCTGAAGCTGCCCGTCGACACGCCGGCGGCGGACCGATGCGGGAGCTGCCGCGCCTGCCTCGACATCTGCCCGACCGATGCTTTCCCCGCGCCCTACCAGCTCGATGCCCGGCGCTGCATCAGCTACCTGACGATCGAACTGAAGGGCGCCATCCCGCGCGATCTCCGCCCCGCCATCGGCAACCGCATCCACGGGTGTGACGACTGCCTGGCCGTCTGCCCCTGGAACAAGTTCGCGCAGGAGGCGAACGCGGCCTACCGCGCGGCGGAGGGGCGGGCCGCGCCCTCGCTCGCCGGGCTGGCGGCGCTCGACGATGCGGGGTTTCGCGCGCTCTTCCAGGGGGGGCCGGTGAAGCGCATCGGGCGGGCGCGCTTCCTCCGCAACGTGGCGGTCGCCCTCGGCAATGGGCCGTTGGAGGCGGCGGGCATCGCAGCCCTTCGCCGCCTCGCGGCCGACGAGAGCGCGCTGGTGCGCGCCCATGCGGTCTGGGCCCTGGGCCGCCTCCTGGGGCCGGAGGGGCTGGGCGACACGGGGCGCTTCGACGACGATGCGCACGTGCGGGCCGAGTGGCGCGCGGCGATGGAGGACTGAGGGATGCAGACGCTGCTGACACTCGGGCACGGCTACACCGCCGCCGCCCTGGCGCCGCGCCGCCTGGCCGACGGCTGGCGGGTGATCGGTACCACGCGCCGCGCCGAGAAGGCGGCCGCGATGCGCGGTGCGGGCGTCGAGGCACTGCTCTGGCCCTCCGAGGATGCGGGCGAGCGCGCCGCGCTGGCCGAGGCGCTTGGGGAGACCAGCCATCTCCTCGTCTCCGCCGGGCCAGGCGAGGCAGGCGATCCGGTCCTCGCCGATCTCGGCCCGCTCATTGCCGAGCGTGGGCGGCGGATCGCCTGGGTCGGCTACCTCTCCACCACGGGCGTCTATGGGGACCGCGCGGGCGGCTGGGTCGACGAGACCGATCCGCTCGACCCCGGCACCGCCCGCGGGCGGGCGCGGGTAGCGGCGGAGGAGGCATGGACGGCCTTCGCCGCCGAGCACGGTCTCGCGCTCCACATCTTCCGCCTCGCCGGCATCTACGGGCCTGGGCGCGGCCCCTTCGCTAAGGTCCGCGCGGGCACGGCGCGGCGCATCGTGAAATCGGGCCAGGTCTTCAGTCGCATCCATGTGGAGGATATCGCCACGGTCCTCGAAGCCTCCATCGCCCGGCCAGAGGCTGCACCGGGCGGCAGCGCCGTCTACAATGTCTGCGACGACGAAGCGGCCCCGCCACAGGACGTGCTGGCCCACGCCGCGGCCCTCCTTGGCCTCCCGCCCCCGCCCGAGCAGGCGTTCGAGGAGGCCGAGATGAGCCCGATGGCACGCAGCTTTTATGCGGAATCGAAACGCGTCTCCAACCGCCGCATGAAGGAGCGCCTCGGCGTCGAGCTCCGCTTTCCCACCTATCGCGAGGGCCTCGCTGCCCTCCTGGCTGCCGAAGGCTGATCCTTCCCCAATCATGCCCCCACCGCCGCCCCCGCCGTCCCTTCCCGGCGGGCTGCGCTTGCGCAGGCCGCTGGGGAGGGGCGGTGGAGGGGGGCGGGGGTGGGGCCGCCGCGCGGTGCGGGCCCTGCGCAGCAGGGGCCGTGCCGTGCAACCGCCTGGAGCGGCGCGGGGAAGAACCGTGGCGGGAACCGGGCTAACCGTGGTGTCAGGGCTCGTAGGTCACCGTGGCATCGCCCGCCGTGAGCGGCCCCACGGCCCGGTCGAGCCTCAGATGCGCGAGCGCCCTGCCACCGGCCTGGGTGAAGAGCGTGCCGGCCGGCTTGCCCTCGGGCGTCGTCAACGGTGTGCCCGGCGGCGCCGTCCCAACCACCCGCACCTGCACCAGCCGCTTCTTCAGCGTGGTCTTGTGGCGCATGCGGGCGGTCACCTCCTGGCCCACATAGCAGCCCTTGCGGAAATCGACGCCCGAAAGCGTGTCGAGCCCCGCCTCCAGCGGGAAGGTATCCTCCGCCACAAGCTCCATATCCGTCTCGGGCACCTCCAGCGCCACCCGCCGCGCGGCCCAACCCGCGTCAGGGAGCGGTGCTGCCCCGAAGGCGTCAAACGTCGTGTCCAGCATCGCGACATCGGGCGCATAGAGCCGCCAGCCGAGGCCGCCCGCCCGCGGATCCGCCACAGCGCGCACGTCCTCTGGCAGGTTCGCCAAGGCCGGCGGCGGCCCCGCCGGTTCCGCGGGCAGGATCTGGCCCACGGTCATATCCGTCACCCCCTCCACCCGCGCGTCACGGCGCAGGCAGTACATCCCGATCCGCTTCGCGAGGGCCGCGGCCCGCGCCGCGCCCGCATCGATGAGAAGCCCGCCATCCCCATCCGCGACGAGGAAGAAATCGAAGAGATACTTGCCCTGCGGCGTCAGCAGCGCGGCGTAGACCGCCCGCGACTGGTCACCGTCCGAGAGCGGGTGCACGTCGTTCGTCACCACATCCTGCAGGACCGAGAGCGCATCGCCGCCGGTCATCCGCAAAACCCGCCGCTCGGGCGCGTGCCGCGCCAGGAGCTCTGCCGTGCTGTCCGTCGCCATGACCGTCCCGCCCTTTCGCCGCCGCCACCTGATCGCGGCCTCTACGCCCGCTGGCCAATGGGTGCGAGATATGCCATCCGAGCGGGGCGTGCCAGTGGCGCTGGGGCGCCGCCCGAGGCTCCGGCTGCGGGACCGCCGAGGGGTCGAGCCCGCCCCGATTTCGGAGACCCTCCCATGATGTTGCCTGGCGCCGAGGATCGTGCCGCAGGGCGGGCGCCGCTTACGCTCCTCTTCTTCCTGGCGCTTCTCACTGCCATCGTCGCCCTCAGCATCGACGCTGTGCTTCCCGCGCTCGATGCGATGGATCGCGAGCTGGGCTTCGCCGAGGCGAACGACCGGCACCTGGTGGTCATGGCCGTCTTCGCCGGGCTCGCCCTCGCCCAGCTCATCACCGGCCCTCTCGCCGATGCGCTCGGCCGCAAGCCCGTGGCGCTGGCCGGGCTTGGGATCTTCCTGCTCGGCACAGCGGTAGCCGGCCTCGCGACCGAGCCCATGGCGCTCTTTTTCGGCCGCTTCCTGCAGGGGTTCGGCGCCGCCGGGCCGCGCGTCGTCTCCGTGGCCATCGCGCGCGATCTCTACGAGGGCCGGCCGATGGCGCGGATCGTGAGCCTCGTGAGCACGATCTTCATGCTGGTGCCGATGCTCGCGCCGCTGCTGGGCCAGGGGCTCGAGGCGATTGGCGGCTGGCGGATGATCTTTGCGTTCTACGCCCTTGCGGCGGTGCTCGGCGCCGCCTTCTACCTCGCCGCCATGCCTGAAACCCTCGCCGTGGCGGACCGACGCCCGCTGGCCCTGCGCCCGCTCGTCAGGGCTTGGATCGAGGTGGTGTGCTGCCGCCAGGCAGTGCTGGCGACGGGGATCAGCATCGCGGTCTTCGGTGCCTTCACCGCCTATCTCGCCACCGCCCAGCAGATCTTCGAGGAGCTCTACGGGCTCGGCACCCTCTTCCCGCTGGCCTTCGCGGCACTGGCTGCCGCCTTTGCCGCGGCGGCCTTCACCAACGGGCGCCTCGTAATCAGGCTCGGCATGCGGCAGCTCACCCTGATCTCGCTTGTCGCGCTCACGCTTGGTGCGTCGGCAGGCGCCATCGTCGCGGCGCTCAGCGGCGGGGTGCCGCCCTTCTGGTTCACCATGCTCATCCTCGCCGTGATCTTCGCGGCGGTGGCCAGCGTCTTCGGCAACATGACCGCCTTCGCCACGGAGCCGCTCGGCCATGTGGCGGGCACGGCAACCTCCTTCGTGCTGGCCACCTCCACCCTGGGGGCGAGCGGCATCGGCAGCGTGATCGCCGCGGCCTATGACGGATCGCTGCTGCCGCTCTTCGCAGGCTTTGCCGCGCTGGGGCTCGTGGCGCTTGTCCTCCTCACCCTCGTGCCGCGCGAGGCCGCCGCGGATGGGGAGGCTGCGCAATGAGCGGCGGGCGGGCACCTCTGAGTGTGGTCATCCCCACGTTCAACGCAGCCGCCTCCCTCGGGCCGCTTCTGGCGCCGCTGGCCGAAGCGGCGGCGGCGGGGCTGGTGCGCGAGGTGGTGATCGCCGATGGCGGCTCGTCGGACGATATCGCCGCTCTGGCCGAAGGGGTGGGGGCCCGCTTCGTGTGCGCGCCGCGCGGTCGTGGCAGACAGCTCGCAGCGGGGTGCGCGGCGGCCGGCGGGCCGTGGCTGCTCGTGCTTCATGCGGATACGCGGCTACCGGCGGACTGGCAGGGCGCCGTTGCCGGCCATATCGACCATGCTCCGCACACCGCCGCCTATTTCCGGCTGCGCTTCGACGACCGGTCCGCCCCCGCGCGCTTCGTGGCGGGCTGGGCCAATCTGCGCTCCCGCCTTTTCGGGTTGCCCTATGGCGACCAGGGCTTGCTGATGCCGCGTGCTCTCTACGAACGCGCGGGCGGTTACCCGGAAATCGCGCTGATGGAGGACGTGGTGCTCGTCGACGCCATCCGGCGCACCGGGGGCCGTGGAGCGCTGCGCGCGCTGGCGGCCACGGTGGAGACATCGGCGGAGCGCTACCGGCGGGATGGGTGGCTGCGGCGCGGTGCGCGGAACCTCTCGATCCTTCTGCGCTGGCGCTTCGGCGCCGATCCGGAGGCGCTGGCGGCGGCCTATGAAGGCCGGGGACGGGGCGCGCCGTGAAACCGACGCTGATCGTCTTCGTGAAGGAGCCCCGGCCCGGGCGGGTGAAGACCCGCCTCGCGCGTGATGTGGGGCATGTGGCGGCGGCGCACTGGTATCGCCGGCAATGCGCAGCCCTCCTGCGCCGCCTCGAGGGAGACCCGCGCTGGCGGCTGGTGCTGGCGGTGAGCCCCGATGCAGCCGGGATGGCGAGCCGCGTCTGGCCCGCTGCCTTGCCGCGGGTGGCGCAGGGGCGCGGCACGCTGGGCGCCCGCATGGCGCGGGTGCTTGCGGCGGCGGGGCCGGGGCCTGCGCTTCTGATCGGATCCGACATTCCGGGGATCGGCCGCACGGAGATCACGGCGGCGCTGGCGGCGCTGCGGGGCCACGATGCGGTACTGGGTCCGTCGCCCGATGGCGGCTTCTGGCTCATTGGCGTGGCGGCGGGCCGCAGGCTGCCCGGCGCGCGGCTGGGCGCGTCGGCGGCAGGTGCGGGGCGGCTCGAGCCCGTCCGCTGGTCGACGGCGCATGCCATGGCCGACACGGTTGAGCGCATGGCGCCGCTCAGGATCGGCCGCGCCCCGGTGCGCGATGATGTGGATACTCTGGACGATCTGCGGGCGCTTGGCTTGCCGCGGCCCTGAGGTCTAACCGGGCTCGCCGATGCGCACGCGTTGCGCGCCCGTCGCCTCGAGGGCGCCGATGAGGGCGCTCACTGCATCAACTGGTGCCGAGCCGAGGTCGATCCGCAAGCGCCAGCCGCCGGGCACCCGGTCGGGCCCCTGAACGGAATGCACCGCCCCGTCGAGATCTGGGGCTTCATCGGCGAAGCGGCTCTGAAACCACTCCAGGAACCAGCGGCGGAGCGGTCGCCAGTCCGGCTCCTGCGCGTCGATACGGTGGAGCGGTGCGGGACGGGGCGACGCCTTTTCGGTATCCGGCAGCGGCACCTTGCCGTTGGCGGCGTGTTCCGGGTTGCGCGGCGTGCCGTGTGGCTGCGCGCTCTCGGGCTCGCTCCCCTCGGCCGGGGCCTCGGGGACCGCTTCGGACGCATCGTCCGGCAGCGGGTCGAAGCCTGCGCCGCGCGGATCGTTCTCCGGCACAGCGGGGCGGAAGGATTCCTCGACCATGATATGCGCCGCGTCCCAGCGGAAGGGGCCGATCACGCAGACGAACCCGTCCGGCTCCACGATGGTGATGGGCTCGAAATGGAGAATGCTGCCGCCCTGGATCTCCCGGGGCAGTGTCCCGCCCTTGTGGCGGACGAGAAGATCGTGGCGGCAGGGCAGGGCGAGGCGGCCTTCGCGGAGGGGCTGGCCGGCCGGATTGCGCGCCTTGGGCTCGGCGTGCACGTCGTGACCAGCGTCGAGCGTCCGGGCCATGGCCTCCAGCAGCTCGCTCACCGTCAGGTCGCGAACCGGTTCCAGCACATCGGTGAGCCGGGCATCGCGCCGGTTCATCCTGCCCTCCGCGCCGCGCGCGGAGGCGCGGCCTTTAGCCCGCCGGCTGCAGCACGCCCATGGCGCTGAGCTCGGCCTCGAGATGCACCGGAAGGGGCTGTGGGCCGCCACTGCCGGTACCGCGCCACGGCCCAAGATCGGGTGGCACGTCCTTCGCCTCCAGATACCGCCAGCCCTGGAAGGGGCCGCGCGGCCGCGTCTCCGTACGCAGCAACTGCGGATCCAGCAGGATCGCGCAGCGGCGCACGCCGTCCTCGCCCCGCACCTCCTCGAAGCCGAGGATGGGCTGGCGAACGAGAATGAGCCCACGGATCACCCAGTAGAGCGATCCGCGAGCTCCATCGGTCCCGACGATCTCCGCCTCGCGCCTCGGCCACATGCGCGTCACGTGGCGTGGCCGGGGGTCCTCCCCCGCCGCCTTGCGTGTCGCCGTAACATGCGCCTGCCATTCCGCGAGATCCTCGATCGTGTCGGCACCGACACAGAGCTTCACGAGACTCAAGGCTGGTTGGCTTCGCTGGCTCTCCGTCACGTCGGCCCTCACTGCAGGAATTAGGCTCAAGTTGCCGAAATTCAGGGCAGATGTTGCAACGAACGTCTGCTCACGCCGCACCGGCTGCCGCAGGATTGCGGAGGCCGAGAACATCTGCCATCCCGTATTCACCCGGGCCGTGATGCACACCCCAGAGCGCGGCGCGCACGGCCCCGCGGGCGAACAGCATCCGGTCGGTCGCGATATGGCGGAGGACGACCCGTTCGCCTTCGCCCGCCAGGATCACGTCGTGCTCGCCCACCACGTCCCCGCCGCGGAGGGACTGCATGCCGATGGTGCCGGTCTCGCGCGGGCCCGTTTGCCCGTCGCGCACCCGCCGGGCGGCATCGTCGAGCGCGATCTCCCGGCCCGACGCGGCCGCATCGGCGAGCATGTAAGCCGTGCCCGAGGGGGCATCGACCTTGTGACGGTGATGCATCTCGACAACCTCGATGTCGTAGTCGGTGCCGAGCGCGCCGGCGGCCTGGCGCACGAGCTCCACGAGCAGGTTCACGCCGAGAGACATATTGCCGGCACGCACGATGGTGGCATGGCGTGCGGCTGCCGCGATGGCGGCGAGGTGATCGGGCGAAAACCCTGTAGTACCAATCACATGGACAAGCCGTGCCTGCGCCGCGAGGGCCGCGTGTTCCACGCTCGCATCGGGTGTCGTGAAGTCGAGCACCGCGCGTGCCCGGGCGAAGACCGGCAGCGGATCGTCCACCACCACCACGCCGAGGGGCGCCTCGCCGATCAGCGGTCCGATGTCAGCCCCGATCGCCGCCGCCCCCGGCCGATCCGTCGCCGCAACGAGCCGGCAGCCTGGATCCTCGAGCACCGCCCGCGCCAGCATGCGGCCCATGCGGCCTGAAGCGCCGGTCACGGCAATGTCGATCGGTTCGGCGGTCATCCAGCCCTCAGCGTTCGTCGGAACTACATTGAATCGCCATCACTCCCCGCTGGCAAGGGCTGCGGGGAGGGCAAAGGCCCGTGTGCCGCAGGCCGAAAGCCGCGGTCGAAATGAAAGCCGTCTGCGGTGTCCCGCCCGCGCCGCGTGGTTGCGTTCAATGCGTCCGATCGCGTCGGCGAAGAAGGCTCGCAAAGAAACCAGGGCGTGGCGCTACCTCGATCCGAGCTGTCGCTGGCTGCTCGGCGCCCTCCTCCGGCTCACTCGACACCACGCTCGGCTTGACGATCGGTGCCGGCGGCGGCGCCGCCTGTTCCGCCGGTGTCTTCGCCATGGGTGCCTCCGGGTGGATCACCACCCAACTATCTGTAGCAACGCCCTCGCGCCCTTCCTCGAAGAAGCGGAGACGGTAGGGCACGTCGCTCCGCTCCACCCCGATTGTATTGCCGTCGCTGAAGTGGTTGCCGCTCTGCAAAAGCAGCCAGCAGGCACTGAAGCTATGTGCGCCGGCCGTACCAGCATCGACCGGGGCCTTCGCAAAGTGGATCTCAACACCCTTGAAGCTTGCAAGCCCGATGGTCGCGGCGGCCCAGAGCGGTGGATCAGCACTGGCGTCTCGCGCCATCAGAATGTTGATCCATGCCGATATGGGCCACTCGTCTTTCGCGGCCTGCTCTGCAGCGTCGACGATCGTCTTTGGTGAGACGATCATATGCGCCCAGGCAACGTGAACGCCGAGACACACTGGCAGCTTCGCGAAAACGGCGGCGATGGAACTCAGCACACGCGCCGCGCGAAAACGGTCGACGACGTCGGTGCTCTTTCCCTCCATACTGATCGTGAGGTGACCGCGCATGGCGGCTACGGCCTCACTCGCCCCCTTGAACGACAGCGATTGTTGGGCGGCGTGCTGGAGAATGGAGCGGAAGGACGCTATCGGGCTGTTCGCGAGATGCGGGTAGCTGGTGAAAAGAGCATGGCCGCCCTCCTCTGGGTGATCGTTCAGGAGACCCCCCATCGTCATGCCGCCAGCCTGGATCGGCGGCATGCCCGCGAGGGATGGTCGCCAGCCGTGCATCGACGGGAAGTCCTCCGCCAACGCGTTCGCAATCTCCTCATAGGTCGCATCGAGCGGCCCATCGAACAGGAGTTCAAGCTTCAACATCTCGTGGAGGCGACGCTCCGTTTCACGTTCGGGCGCAGCCGTGTTTTCACCCGCACTCACGCTCAACCCTCCGGACCGCGCTGCAGGGCGGCGATGGTCTGGAAGAAGGAAAGCATAACTTCCTGGTCGATGCCCATCGTCTGGCTGATGTTTTCGAGCACGGCGAGCTCCTCGTCGGCGAGGACCCCGTCCGCCATGGCGATGCGGACGGCGAAGCAAAGCGCGGTCTCCCGGAGGCCGGGAGAGAGGACATGCGCCGCGCGGCGGACGACGCCGGCGGTGCCGGTGCGCTTTACCTCCTCAAAGATTTCTCGTGTGAGGGCTTCGAGCGCCTCTTGGTTACTGCCGTGAAAGATCGGCGAGGTCATCACCATACTGACCATCAACTGGGCCTCTCGCGGGTCGATGTTCCCATCCACGACCATGGTGAGGACTGCTGGCGTCAAGACGCTGCGTTGTAGCTCGCTATCGGGACGCTGCTGGCGGCGCAGTCGGGAAAACAGGCTCAATGCAAAACTCCTGTCAGGCTATTCGGCCCTGAAATGGCGTGCTGTAGGGTGGCGATTGGCAGTTCGCGGAGTGGTCAGGTCTGTTGGGCGGAGGGGCCGCGCTGGAGGGCGATGATGGTGCGGGCGAAGCCGTCGAACGCGTCGTTCGAGAGCTTCATGACGCGCGCCATGGTCTCGAGCGAGCGGATCTCGCCGGGATCGGCATTGCCATCGACGAAAGCCACGCGCATGGCGAAGCAGAGCGCGGTTTCCTGGAGGGCGGGGCTGAGGGCCGTGGCGGCCTCCTCGATCGCCGCGGCGTGGCCCACCGCCTCGATGCGCTCGACGATCGCGGCCTCGATCGCGGCGATCTCGCGCCGGTCGATCCCGGCGAAGAGCGGGCTGAAGGGGACGAGGTCGTAGAGAAACCCGTGCTCGAGCCGGTCGATATCCCCGTCCGCGATCATGGTGCTGACGGCGGGTGTGAGCACGTTCTTCTGCAGCGTGGTGTCGCTCAGCCGGCCGGCCTCGCGCAGACGGTCCATCAAATTCATCGGTCCCCCCGAAACTGTCGTCGGCCCGCCCCTACAGTCGGCGGAAACGGGCAGCGGGGCAACCGCGGATCGTGCGTGGAAGGGGAGGGACGGGACACTGTGGCGGCGTCGCTCCCGCCCGCCACCCCGCTCCGCCGCCCCAGCATCCCGTCCCTCCCCGTTTTGGGCTATGGGGCGGGCGCGGTGCTGAGAGCGGGGGTTAGCCGGTCATGCCGTCCCAGAACGACTTCACCTTGGAGAAGAAGTCCTTCGAGGAGGGGCTGTTGTCCCGTCCCGCCTCCTCGAACTCGCGCAGAAGCTCCTTCTGGCGGCCGGTGAGGTTGACGGGCGTCTCCACCGCGAGCTCGATCAGCATGTCGCCGAAATGGCCGGCGCGCTGGAGGCCGGGCATGCCCTTGCCGCGGAGGCGCAGCTGCTTGCCGGACTGGACGCCCGCGGGGACCTTCACGCGGCTCCGCCCGCCATCGAGCAGCGGCGCCTCGATCTCGCCGCCGAGAGCTGCGGTCGTCATCGGCACCGGGATGCGGCAGTAGAGATTGCTGCCGTCGCGCTCGAAGATCGGGTGCGCGGCGACGTCGATGAAGATGTAGAGATCGCCCGGCGGGCCGCCCTGGGCGCCGCGCTCGCCCTCGCCCGCGAGGCGGATGCGCGTACCCGTCTCCACGCCCGGGGGGATGTTGACGTTAAGCGCACGCTCCTTGCGGATATAGCCGGTGCCGCCGCAGACCCGGCAGGGGTTTTTGATGATCTTGCCGCGGCCCTGGCAGGTCGGGCAGGTCCGTTCGATGGTGAAGAAACCCTGCTGGGCGCGCACCTTGCCCGCGCCACCGCAGGTGGGGCAGACCTGCGGCTGGGCCGAGCCCTCGCTACCGGTGCCCTGGCAGGCCTCGCAACGGGCCGAGCCCGGCACCTGAATGGTCGCCTGCTTGCCGCCATAGGCGTCCTCGAGGCTGACGCGGAGATTGTAGCGCAGATCTGCCCCGCGGCGCACGCCGCCCTGGCGCCCGCCGGGGCCGCGCCGGCCGCCCATGAAATCCCCGAACAGGTCCTCGAAAACGTCGGAGAAGGCGGAGGCGAAATCGGGGCCGCCCGCCCCGCCGCCCGGGCCGCGCCCGCCCATGCCCTGCTCGAAGGCCGCGTGGCCGAACTGGTCGTAAGCCGCCTTCTTCTGCGGGTCTTTCAGAATGTCGTAGGCCTCGTTGACTTCCTTGAAGCGCGACTCCGCCTCCGGATTGTCCTTGTTCCGGTCGGGATGCAGCTCTTTGGCCTTCTTGCGGTAGGCCTTTTTCAGCTCGTCCTCCGACGCGCCGCGGGCGACGCCCAGCACGTCGTAAAAGTCACGCTTCGCCATGCGTCTCAGCCTCCAAGATCGGCGCCCGCCTGCGCTTTGCCGGCGTCTTGCCGGCCGGTGCGCGCGGCGCCCGTCGTATCGTCGTTATGCCCCGGGTGGGAGATAGGGTCCGCGGAGCGCGTGAGAATAGCGTTGAGCTTCGTTCGGCCGGCGAGGCTGTAGCCCGCGCGGCAGAGAAGCGTGAGGGCATCACTCTCGTCCGCGGGGCATCCGCCGCCGTCCCGCTTGCGGCGCGGGGCCTCGAGCAGCACGAGGGCGGGGCGCAGGGCCAGGGGCGCTTCGGCGAGGAAGGCCGCGAGGACAGGCGCCTCCATCCCCTCGATGTCGATTTTCAGCGCGTCGATCCTCTCGAGGCCCGCCTGCCTTGCGACCGAAAGCAGCGTGATGGCGGAGACGCGCTTGCCGGTGCCGGCTGCGGCCACGCTCACCTCACCGCGGTTGAGGCCCGCCTTGGAGAGTGTCAGCTCACCGGCCTCGCCTGCCAGGGCGGCCTCGACGATCGTTGCCTGCGCCTGGGCGCCGGCCGCACTTTGCAGGTTGAAGCGGAGGCGCGCCGCCGTTTCCGGGTCGGGCTCGATCGCAACAACCGTCAGCGGCGTGTTGCGGCGGGCGGCGCCGGCGATGGCCGCGAGGCTGTAGAGGCCGACATTCGCGCCGGCATCGACGAAGATGAAGGGTTGCGGCCCCGTATGCGCGCCGATCGCCTTGAGCAGCGCGCGCCGCTCCGCCAGGTCCCAGAACTGCAGGCCCGCGAAGGCCCGTTTCTCGGAAAGGTTGTCCCTCGGGTGCAGGCGAGCCCAGACCGCGGGCGCCGTGCCCGCCTCGAAGACCGCAGCATCGACGGGGTCCTCGCGGCCCATCAATGCCACGCGGCGGAGGAGGGAGACGCAGTGCCGCGCCACTCTGCTGGTGCCGAGCCATCCGGCGAGCCGGCGCACCGTTTCAGCCGGGGCAGGAAGGGCGAAGGCGCCCATCGGGGGGGCGCCTTCTTCCTGCCTCGTCGGGGCGGGCGCAGCCGCCACCGTTGTCATGGGATCACCTTCCGGCACCGAGCGGTCGCGCGCCTCAGGAGGCGCGCTTGTTGCCGTTCTCGTCGACCTCTTCGTACTCGGCGTCGACGACGTCGTCATCGCCCGGCTGCTGGGCACCGTCATCCGCACCCGTCGGCTCGGTCTCGGGCGCTTCGCCGCCGGCGGCCTCGGCCTCGGATTTGTAGATCGCCTCACCAAGCTTCATCGACGCTTCGGCGAGCGACTGGGTCCGGGCCTGGATCTCGTCGGCATCCTCGCCGTCGATAACCTCGCGGAGTGCCGTGACCGCCGCGGCTATGCCGGTCTTGGTCGCCTCGTCCACCTTGTCGCCGTGTTCGGACAGAGACTTCTCGGTGGAGTGGATCAAGCTCTCCGCCTGGTTCTTGGCCTCGACCACGGCGCGGCGCTTCTTGTCCGCCTCCGCGTTCTCCTCGGCGTCCTTGACCATCTTCTCGATGTCGTCGTCCGAGAGACCGCCCGAGGCCTGGATGGTGATCCGCTGCTCCTTGCCGGTGCCCTTGTCCTTCGCGCTCACGTTCACGATGCCGTTCGCGTCGATGTCGAAGGTCACCTCGATCTGGGGCACGCCGCGCGGGGCGGGCGGGATGTCCTCGAGGTTGAACTGGCCGAGGAGCTTGTTGTCCGACGCCATCTCGCGCTCACCCTGGAAGACCCGGATGGTCACGGCGGACTGGTTGTCGTCCGCGGTCGAGAACACCTGGGACTTCTTGGTCGGGATCGTCGTGTTCCGGTCGATGAGGCGCGTGAACACACCGCCGAGCGTCTCGATACCGAGCGAGAGCGGCGTGACGTCGAGCAGCACCACGTCCTTCACGTCGCCCTGGAGCACGCCGGCCTGGATGGCCGCGCCCATGGCGACGACCTCGTCCGGGTTCACGCCCTTGTGCGGTTCCTTGCCGAAGAAGGACTTCACGGTCTCGATCACCTTCGGCATGCGGGTCATGCCGCCGACCAGCACCACGTCATCGATCTCGGACGCGGCCATGCCGGCATCCTTGAGCGCGTTCTTGCAGGGGTCGAGCGTGCGCTTGATCAGGTCCTCGACGAGGCTCTCGAACTTCGCGCGGCTGAGCTTCAGCGTGAGGTGCTTCGGCCCGCTCGCATCGGCGGTGATGTAGGGCAGGTTGATCTCGGTCTGCGTGGAGGACGAAAGCTCGATCTTCGCCTTCTCCGCCGCTTCCTTCAGGCGCTGGAGGGCCAGCTTGTCCTGCTTGAGGTCGATGCCCTGGTCCTTCTTGAACTCCGCCGCGAGATACTCGACCAGGCGAAGGTCGAAATCCTCACCGCCGAGGAAGGTGTCGCCGTTGGTCGACTTCACTTCGAAGAGACCGTCGTCGATCTCCAGGATCGAGACATCGAACGTACCGCCGCCAAGGTCGTAGACTGCGATCGTGCGCGTCGTCTCCTTGTCGAGCCCGTAGGCGAGCGCTGCTGCCGTCGGCTCGTTGATGATGCGCAGAACCTCGAGACCCGCGATCTTGCCCGCATCCTTCGTGGCCTGGCGCTGTGCGTCGTTGAAATAGGCCGGCACGGTGATCACTGCCTGGGTCACGGTCTCGCCCAGGTAGTTCTCGGCCGTCTCCTTCATTTTCTGCAGGATGTACGCGCTGATCTGGCTCGGCGAATACTTCTCGCCGCGCGCCTCGACCCACGCGTCGCCGTTCTTGCCCTCGACGATCTGGAAGGGAACCATGCCCTTGTCCTTGTCCACCGTCGGGTCCGAATACCGGCGACCGATAAGGCGCTTCACGGCAAAGAGCGTGTTCTCGGGGTTGGTGACGGCCTGGCGCTTGGCCGGCTGGCCGGTGAGGCGCTCGCCATCCTCGGTGAAGGCCACCATCGAGGGCGTGGTGCGCGCACCTTCAGAGTTCTCGATGACCCGTGCGGTCGACCCGTCCATGATGGCGACGCAGGAGTTGGTGGTGCCGAGATCGATGCCGATAACCTTGGACATGCGTAATGTGCTCCTCGATGGCGATTGGGCTGCGGGTCCGATCCCGGCCCCCATCAGCCCTTCCCTGATGATGGTGCTGTCTGCAACGCGTCGTCGCGTTCATCGCGGGATATAAGCGGGCCGTCGGGGCCCCGCAAGGCAAGGCGCCTGGTTGTCGCCGCTACACGAACGGTTAACGATCGCGGCCTAGGGTTGCCGCATGGACATTCCAGACGACATCGCGGCCGCCGCGCTGGCCGAGCTCGACGCTGAGATCGAGGCGACGGTGGAGACCACATACCGCCTCCGTGCCGCTAAGGTCCGGCTCGACGAGAGCATGACCCGGGCCCGACGCGCGCTCGTTGCTGGCGCGGATGGGGAGGATGCCCGCTGGCAATCGGAGCCGGTCGAGTTCGCCGAGGCGCCGGCACCCTTCCGCGGGCCCGGCAAGCCCTTCAACGACGGCTGAGCCGGCGTGGAACCGTTCCTCCACTGGCTCGTCGAGAAGGTTGGGGGTGCGGTCGCCACGAAGGCCGGCGGCACGCTCTACGAGATTGCCACGCGCTGGGCGAGGATGCTGGGCGCGCAGGCCGAGCAGCGGGAGGCCGCGCGCGAAGGCACCGCGGCGCTCGCCGAAGCGATGGCGGTGATCGATGCCCTGCTCGACGAGAACGCGGTGCTCAAGGCGGAGCACGCGGAGGCAATGCGTGAACTCCGGGCGTTCAGGAGCTATGTGCATGATCTCGAGAGGCGCTGCGGGATCGTGGGCGATGGTGAGGGCGAGATCCGACAGTCAGGCTCCTGAAGCCGCGCTGCCTGCCGGTCTCACGCATTACCCTGCATTCCTGGATGACGCGGCGCAGGCGGCGTTGCTCGAGGAACTCAGGGCAGTGGTGCGCGAGGCGCCGCTCGTCCGCCCCGTCACCGCCTGGGGCAAGCCGATGAGCGTTCGGATGACCTCCATGGGCCGCGTCGGCTGGGTCATCGACCGAGGCCGCTACCGATACGTCAAGGCGCATCCTGAGACCAAGCGCCCCTGGCCCGCCATTCCGCACGCGGTCCTCGCCGTTTGGGAGGCGCTCTCCGGTTGGGATACGCCACCGGATTGCTGCCTGATGAACTGGTACGGCGAGGGTGCGAAGATGGGCCTGCACCGCGATGCGGACGAGGGCGAGGATGCCTTCGCCGCCCCGGTCCTTTCCCTCTCGCTCGGCGACCCTGCACGCTTTCGCATCGGTGGCACGGAGCGTGGCGGGCCCACGCAGAGCCTTCTCCTCCACTCCGGCGATGCGCTGGTCATGGGCGGCCCGAGCCGCCTCGCCTATCACGGGATCGACCGGGTGTGGTTCGGCGAGGGCGATCTCCTGCCCGATGGCGGCCGGATCAACCTCACCCTCCGCGTTGTACGCAGCGTCTGATACGCTCCGCCCAGTGATTATGGGAGGAATGGATGATGAGCGTTCTCGCGATATTGCTCGCTGCGGCGGCCGGCTTCGGCACTGGCGCGGTATGGTACGGGGTGCATGCGAAGCGGTGGCTGACCGGCACCGGGCGGACGGAGGAGGAGATCAAGGCGGACCAGTCGCCGCTGCCCTTCATCCTGGCCGGCGTCACGGCGCTGCTGGCGAGCATGGTGCTCTGGCATGTGCTCGGCAGCGCCGGCATGGGGTTTGGCGGCGCCGTCCTGTCCGGGCTAGGCCTCGGCCTCGGGCTCGTTGCGCCCTGGATCGTGCTGAACCATGCCTTCGCCGGTCGCCCGCGTGATCTCTGGTGGATCGATGCGGGCTACGCGGCGCTCGCTGTCACGGTCATCTCAGCCGTGCACGGCCTCTTTCTTTAACGCCCGCCATCTAAAGCCCACCGTGCTCAGCCGGTCTTCTTCTCGGCATCGGCGGGCGCCGCCCCGGGAGCTGCACGGGCAACGCCCACTCGAGCGCCGCGCAGGATGCGGCCTGCGATGGTGAAGCCCGCCTCCATCACCTCGATTACTGTGCCGGGCTCGGCGCCGGGGATTGGCGCTTCGAACATCGCCTCGTGGATCTTCGGGTCGAACTTCTCGCCCTTCTCGGGCTCAACCTTCTCGATCTTGTGCTTGGCGAATGCGTCGAGCAGTGCCTTGCGCGTGAGCTCGACCCCTTCGACATAGGCGCCGTGGGTCTTGCGCAGCTCATCATCCGCCAGCGCCACCGCACGGTCGAGCGCGTCGTAGACTGCCAGCACATCGCGGGCGAGGCGCGTGCCCCCGAAGGCCTCCGCGTCCTTCCGGTCCCGCTCCGCCCGGCGGCGGACGTTCTCGGCTTCCGCAAGGGCGCGCAGGAGACGGTCCTTCAACTGGTCCCGCTCCGTCTCGAGTTCGGCGATCCGGGTGGTCTGCTCCTCCGCGATGGCGTCGCCGAGACCGGGGACGAGATCCTCGACCGAGGGGCCTTCCTGCGGCGCATCGGGCTCCGCGCCCGTCGCGCCAGCGGCATCGGCCTCCGGTGCTGCGCCGCCCTCGGCCGCCTGATCGGTCGTCGGTGTCTCGGCATCGGTCTTCTTGGCATCGCTCATGCGGTGTCCCTCTCCGTCTCAGGCCGCGGCGCGAGAGCCCGCGCGCGGCATCTATCTCAATTCTCGCCCGTCTTGCCACCCGGCAGACCACCTGGCGGGCCCATCAGGCCCGGGGCGACGACCGGATGGCCCTGGCCCGCGCCCCGCGTG
Source organism: Pseudomonadota bacterium (assembly GCA_038528605.1). Lineage (GTDB taxonomy): Bacteria > Pseudomonadota > Alphaproteobacteria > Rhodobacterales > Rhodobacteraceae > Thermohalobaculum. The sequence continues at coordinate 12,619 of JBCBEP010000027.1, read as the reverse complement.
ACCCCCGGGCCCGGCGGTGCCGGCAGCGGCCCCGTGCCACCGGCGGCAAGATGGCTCATCAGCCGCGCCGTATAGTCCACGATCGGCACGATGCGGCCGTAATTGAGCCGCGTAGGCCCGATGACGCCAAGCGCCCCGATCACGCGACTTTGGCTGTCTACATAAGGCGAGATCACCAGCGATGAACCCGAGAGCGAGAAGAGCTTGTTCTCGGACCCGATGAAGACGCGCACACCCGCACCCTCCTCCGTCACGTCGAGCAGGCTCGCAATGTCCCGCTTCCGCTCGAGATCGTCGAAGAGCTGGCGGATGCGCTCGAGCTCCTCCGCCGTCTGCCCGTCCTCGAGAAGATGCGCGCGCCCGCGCACGATAAGCTGGCCCACTGGCTGGCCGGCGCTGCCCGTCGCCGCGTCGCCCGACCAGAGCGCAATGCCGCGTTCGACGAGGGAGGCCGCGAGAGTGTCGAGCTCGCTTCTCCGCACCGCAATCTGGCGCGCCATCTGGTCCTGCACCTCGCCGAGCGTGCGGCCGCGGAGCTGGGCATTCAGGAAGTTTGCGGCCTCGCGCATGGCCGAGGGTGTGAGGCCGGCGGGCGGATCGAAGAGCCGGTTCTCCACCGTGCCGTCGGTCATCACCAGCACGGCAAGTGCCCGGTCCGCCCCGAGGCTTACGAACTCCACATGCTCGACCGGGCTCTGGCGCTTTGGCGCGTAGACGAGGCTGGCGCAGTGGGAGAGGCCGGAGAGCACGGTGCCCGCTTCGTCGAGCGCGCCGGTGAGAGACTGGTCCGCCCCGGTGAAGGCCTTCTCGATCCGCGCCCGTTCTTCGGCCGAGACGTCGCCGATCTCGAGCACGGCGTCCACGAAGAGGCGGAGGCCGAGATGGGAGGGGATGCGCCCCGCGCTCACATGCGGGCTGTCGAGAAGCCCCGCGAGCTCGAGATCCTGCATCACATTGCGAATGGTGGCTGCGGAGAGGCCCTGCACCGACGCGCGCGAGAGCGTGCGGCTGCCGACCGGCTCCCCGGTTTCGAGGTAAGTCTCGACCAGCTGCCGGAAGATATCCCGGCTGCGCTCGTTCAAATCGGCAAGGCTCGGCGGCGTTGCGGACATGCTGTCAGGGTGTCTCTCATCTCCCGGAAGACAATGGCGAGGTATGCGGCGCAGCGTACGACGTCAACGCGCCAAGCATCCGGCCGTGCCTCGTCGTGTCCGGAGCCCGGGGATATGCCGGGTTGTCCCGGGGCTGCCGCGGGGGCTAGGGAGGGAACACAGAAAACGCCCGACAGCCGAGGTTCACCATGCGCCCTTCCGGCCGCGCGTCCGACGCGCTTCGCCCCGTCACCATCGAGACCGGCTATACCCGTCACGCGGAAGGCTCCGTGCTCATCCGCATGGGGGACACGGCTGTCCTGTGCACGGCGAGTGTGGATGAGAAGGCCCCGCCGTTCCTGCGTAATTCGGGCCTCGGCTGGGTGACGGCGGAGTACGGCATGCTGCCGCGCTCGACCCATACCCGCTCGCGCCGGGAGGCGGCGGCAGGCCGTGTGGGCGGCCGGACGCAGGAGATCCAGCGGCTGATCGGGCGCTCCCTGCGCGCGGGGACCGACCGGGTGCTGATGGGGGAGCGCCAGATCGTGGTGGATTGCGATGTGCTGCAGGCCGATGGCGGCACGCGCACGGCCTCGATCACCGGCGGATGGGTCGCGCTGCGGCTTGCCGCCGAGAAGCTGGTGGCGGGCGGTGTGATCGCGGCAAACCCGATCTCGGGGCATATCGCGGCGGTGTCCTGCGGGGTCTATCAGGGCCAGGTCGTGCTCGATCTCGACTACCCGGAGGATAGCGAGGCGGGGACGGATGCCAATTTCGTCATGACCGGGAGCGGCGGGCTCGTGGAGCTGCAGGGCTCGGCCGAGGGCGCGCCGTTCTCGGAGGATGAATTCCTCGGCATGCTGGGCCTCGCGCGCAAGGGCATCGGCGAGCTTGTGGCCGCGCAGAAGGCGGCCCTCGGCTGATGGGGCGGCGCAGGCTCGAGCCCGGGCGGCTGGTGGTCGCGAGCCACAACGAGGGCAAGGTGCGCGAGATCCGCGACCTGCTGGCGCCGTTCGGGATGGAAACGGTTTCTGCGGCGGAGCTGGCACTGCCGGAGCCGGAGGAGACCGAGACGACCTACGAGGGCAATGCACGGCTGAAGGCCCATGCGGCGGCAGGGGCTGCCGCCCTGCCCGCTCTGGCGGACGACAGCGGATTATCCGTCGATGTGCTGGACGGTGCGCCTGGCATCTACTCTGCGCGCTGGGCAGAGACCGGGACGGGGCGGGATTTCGGCCATGCCATGGCCCGGGTGCGGGACGAGGCGACGGCGGCTGGGGCCGCGCCTGGTGCCGATGCGGGGCCGGCGGCGGCCTTCATCTGTGCGCTGTCGCTTGCCTGGCCGGATGGGTATGACGAGACGTTTCTGGGACGCTGCCCGGGCGTGCTCGTCTGGCCGCCGCGGGGCGGGCTGGGCTTCGGCTACGATCCGATGTTCCTGGCCGACGGCGAGACGGAGACTTTCGGGGAGATGGCGCCCGAGCGGAAGCATGGGATGAGCCACCGGGCGGACGCGTTCCGCCAGCTTGTGGCGGCGTGTCTGGCACCCGGCGGTGCAGGGGCGCGCTGACGGACGCCCCGTGCCGCCGCTGCGCGGCGCCGCCGGCCCGCCCGCCAGCCATGCGCCCCAGTGCTTTCGCTGCTGCCCTTGTACGAGGAGGATGAACCCGTGACGACGAGACGCCTGATTTCCACCGGCTCGCCCTTCGAGGAGGACTTCGCCTATTCCCGCGCCGTGGTGGTGGGGGACTGGTGCTTTGTGGCGGGCACCACCGGCTACGACTATGCGGCCATGGCGATGCCGCCTGCGGCGGGCATGCAGGCCGAGAACGCGCTGGCCACCATCGCCGGCGTGCTGGCCGAAGCGGGCTTCACCGTGGGCGATGTGGTTCGGGTCCAGTACACCGTGACCGACGCGGCCTACCAGCACGAGATCGCGCCCGCCCTGCGCGCGGCCTTCGGGGAGGTGCGGCCTGCCTCGACGCTCGTGGTCGCCGGGCTTGCCGAGGAGGAGATGAAGGTGGAGATCGAGGTCACCGCCTATCGGCCTTCCTGACCGGCCGGAGCCCCGCCGCGCGCTACCAACTGCCGCTGTGCCTTGTTCTGGGGCGGTCGCGGGGCGATGTGCAGACCGGCGGGATAGGAGGGGCGCGTGACCGTGGCGACAATCCGCGAGCAGGAGAGAGGCGGCGAAGCGCGCGTGCCGGATTGGCGCGCGGGCGGGTTCGGGCTCTACATCCACTGGCCCTTCTGCCTCGCCAAATGCCCCTATTGCGACTTCAACAGCCATGTGGCGAAGACCGCGATCGACCATGCGCTCTGGGCCCGGGCGCTGGAGGCGGAGATGGCGGCGATGCGGGCGATGACCGGGCCGCGCCGGCTGGATACCGTGTTCTTCGGCGGCGGCACGCCGAGCCTGATGGCGCCCGCCACCGTCGCGCGGCTGATCGCGGCGGCCGACCGGCATTGGGGGCTGGCGGCGGGCGCGGAGGTGACGCTGGAGGCCAACCCGACCAGCGTGGAAGCGGGCAGGTTTGCGGACTTCCGGGCGGCGGGCGTCAACCGCGTCTCCATGGGCATCCAGGCGCTGGATGACGCGGCACTGAGGGCGCTGGGCCGTACCCATAGCGTAGCCGAGGCGCGAGCGGCCCTCGCGATCGCGCGGGAGCGTTTCGAGCGCGTGAGCTTCGACCTCATCTACGCGCGGATGGGTCAGCAGCCGGCGGACTGGGCGTCGGAGCTGCGGGAGGCGCTGGCTTTCGCGGCGGACCACCTGTCGCTCTACCAGCTCACGATCGAGCCCGGTACGCGCTTTGCCGAACTCCATGCCCGTGGCCGCCTTAGGGTGCCCGATGGCGAGCCCTCGGCGGAGATGTATGAGATCACGCAGGCGCTGACCGCGGAGGCGGGCCTGCCGGCCTACGAGGTCTCGAACCACGCAGCCCCAGGGGCCGAGAGCCGGCACAATCTCGTCTACTGGCGATATGGGGATTATGCGGGCATCGGGCCGGGTGCGCATGGCCGCCTTACGCTGCCCGATGGCCGGCGGCTGGCGACGGAGACGCTGCACGACCCGGCGGCATGGCTTGCTGCGGCGGAGGCGGGGCAGGGCCCGGCGGAGACCGAGGTGGTGTCGCCCTCGGCGCAGGCGGACGAGATGATGCTGATGGGCCTCCGGCTCGCCGAAGGCATCGATCCGGCGCGCTACGAAGCCCTTGCCGGCAGGCCGCTGGATGCGGCTGCTGTCTCGGCGCTGGTGTCGGACGGTCTTCTCGAGCGGGGGGATGGGCGGCTGCGGGCCACGCCGCATGGCCGGCTTCTCCTCAACCGGGTTCTGGCAGAGCTTCTGGCCTGACACCCTTCATTGTGCGCCGCACCGCCCTAAGTTGCTGAGGAAGACGGAGAGCGGCCTGAAGGGAGCGCCGGCGATGAGCAGCGCAGAAGCAGGGGCGGCACACCGGGCGCAGGAGGTGAAAACCGTCCGCCCGGGCCGCTTCCGTTGGGCGTGGACGGCAGCTGGCTGGTGCGCCTTCTCGCTCGGCCTGCTCGGCGTGCCTCTGCCGCTCCTGCCCACCGTGCCCTTCATGCTGCTGGCAGCCTTCTGCTTCGCGCGCGGCTCGGAGCGTTTCCATCTCTGGCTCGTCAACCACACCCGCTTCGGCCCCGCGATACGGGACTGGCACCGCGAAGGCGCCATCCGCCCCCGGGCTAAGCGCGCCGCTGTGATCGCCATCGCCGCGAGCTTCGCGCTGTCCGCAGCGCTTGGCGTGCCGGCTGGGGTGCTTGCCCTGCAGGGCGTGGCGCTCGCCGGCGCCGCGCTCTTCGTCCTCACCCGCCCGAGCGGTGCGCCGGAGGCCTAGGCCTTCTTGGCGCGCACGACACGGGCCTCGATGCCCTTGCCTTCGAGGCGGAAGCCCGGGGTCGCTTCGATGAGCTTGGTCATTGAGGAGACGCCGAAGACCTTCTTGTATTCGCCCCCGAAAGCCTTGTTCACGGCCGAGCCGAGCTGCGACAGGCGCGCACCGCCGTTCTTGTCCAGTGCCGCTTCGATCACGCGGACGAGCTTGGCCTGCTCCTGCCCCGGCTTCTCCGGAGCGATAGGCTTCGCTGCCGTCGCGACGGGCTCCTTCTCCGGGAAGGGCACGAACCGTGTGACCGCTTCCCGCAGGCCCAGCGGGGAGGAGGCGCGACCGTAGCCCAGGGTTTCGAGCCCGCTCTCATGCACGCCCCGGGCAATGGCGGCGAAGTCGCTGTCCGACGACGCGAGGGCGACGATATCGACCAGACGACGCTCGGCGAGGCGCACGGCGAACTGTGCCAGCATCAGATCCGCCGTGTCCTTCGCCCCGCGCGCGGCGGAGAGCGCGGCTTCGGCGGCGAAACCCAGATCCGCCAGCACTCTCTCGTGGCCACGCAGCGCGTTCAGGCGCCCCCATGCGCGCCGGATCACGAGCCGCCCATGGCCCTTGGCGTTCTCGGTCGCGAAGCGGATCGCTGCTTCGTCGAGATTGTCCGCATCGAGCAGTAGCGCGATGCGTAGGGTGTCGGGCATGCGCGTTCTCCCATGGTTCTCGCATGCCGGCCGGCGCGCGGTGTGGTCTTCAGGAAGCGGCGGCTATGGCTCGTCCGCAAGCTGTTTGAGCTCGTATAGCAGGTCCAGCGCCTCTCGCGGGCTGAGCAGGTCCGGCTCGACTGCCGCAAGCCGCTCGGCCACGGCAGATGACGCTGGCGGGGTGGGCGCCGGGGCGTCGTGCACGGCTTGCTGGAAGAGCGGCAGGCCGTCGAGCAGGTCTGGCACCCGGTCTCCGCGCTCCGCCGCTTCCAGCTTTTCGAGCACGGTCTTGGCCCGGGTCACGACCGCTGCCGGCAGGCCAGCGAGGCGCGCAACCTGCACGCCGTAGCTCCGGTCCGCCGCACCAGGCCGCAGCTCGTGGAGGAACACGACATCTCCCTCCCATTCCCGCACCGCCACCGTTGCGGGCCGGAGCTGGGGCAGGCGTTCGGTGAGCGCGGTCAGCTCGTGGTAATGCGTCGCGAAGAGGCCCCGGCAGCGGTTGGCATCGTGCAGATGCTCAAGCGTGGCCCAGGCGATTGAGAGCCCGTCCCAGGTGGCCGTGCCGCGCCCGATTTCGTCGAGGATCACGAGCGCGCGTGGCCCCGCCTGGTTCAGGATCGCGGCCGTCTCGACCATCTCGACCATGAAGGTGGAGCGCCCCGCGGCGAGGTCGTCCGCCGCGCCCACCCGGCTGAACACCTGGTCGACGATGCCGATATGCGCGGCTTGTGCCGGCACGAAGAGCCCGGCCTGCGCGAGGATGGCGATGAGCGCGTTCTGGCGCAGGAAGGTCGATTTTCCGGCCATGTTCGGCCCGGTGACGAGCCAGATGGGCGCAGGCCCTTCGCTCTCCGCCGACAGCATGGCATCGTTTGGTACGAAACTCGCGCCTTGCCGCTTCAGCGCCTGTTCGACGACGGGGTGCCGGCCGCCTTCGATGGCGAAGGCGCGCGTATCGTCGATCCTGGGCCGCGCCCAGTCTGCCTCGGCCGCCAGGGCCGCCGCGCCCGCCGCCACATCGAGCGCGGCGAGCGCGCGGGCGGCTTCCGCCACGGGGCCATGGGCCGCCAGCACGGCGGCGAGCAGTCTCTCGAAGACGGCGGCCTCGATTTCGAGCGCCCGGGCGCCCGCGTTCACGATGCGGCTCTCGATATCGCTGAGCGCTGGCGTGCCGAAGCGCATCGCGTTGGCCATGGTCTGGCGGTGGACAAAGCGGGACCCGTCCGCCCGCTGATGCGCCATCATCGCCTCGCCGTGGCGCGCCGTGGTTTCGATGAAGTAGCCGAGGACGTTGTTATGCTTGACCTTCAGGCTCTCGATCCCGGTCTCGGCGGCGAACTCCGCCTGCAGGCGGGCGATGACCCCCCGGCCTTCGCGGGAGAGCGCGCGCGCCTCGTCGAGCGTCGCATCGTAGCCCTCGGCGACGAACCCGCCCTCCCGCGCCATGAGGGGCGGGCTTTCGACGAGGGCGGTGGAGAGGAGATCCGTCAGCTCCTCATGCCCCTGAAGCGCCCGGCCCGCGCGCGCTACTTCTTCAGGTGCTTCCGGCGTGGTCGCCTCGGCGATCCGTGTTCCGGCGATGAGCCCGTCGCGGATGGCGGCGAGGTCCCGCGGGCCGCCGCGGCCGAGGGCGAGGCGGGAGAGGGCGCGCTCGATATCCGGCACTCTGGCAAGGGCTTCGGCCAGTGCGTCGCGGCGCTGCGGCTCTGCCAGCAACCAGTCGACCGCTTCGTGACGTGCGGCGATGGCGGCAGGATCGGTCAGCGGGGCCGCGAGCCGCGCGGCGAGAAGGCGGGCGCCTGGGCCTGTCCGCGTCCGGTCGATGGCGGCGAGCAGGCTGCCCTCGCGCCCGCCCGAAAGGCTGCGGGTGATCTCGAGATTTCGGCGGGTGGCGGCATCGATCCGCATCGCCCCCGCCGCCGTCTCCCGCACTGGCGGCTTCAGGCGTGGGAGCGCGCCCCGCTGCGTGAGCTCGAGATAGGCGGCGACGGCGCCGAGGGCGGAAAGCTCTGGCCGCGTGAAGCTGCCGAAGCCCTCGAGCGTGCTCACCCCGTAGAGCCTCGCCAGCCGCGCCTCCGCGCCCGCACTGTCGAAGGCGGAACGCGGCTGCACGGTTAGAACCCCGCCCCCGCTGCCCAGCGTCTCGACCAGTGCCTGCCGTTCGGCGCGCGCCGCTCCGTCCTCGTCGGCCGGTGCGGCCACCAGCGCTTCGCTGGCCAATACTTCGGAGGGCGCGAGCCGCGCGAGCGCTGGGCCGAGCTCCGCCCGCGGCAAGGCCATGACGCCAAGCTCGCCTGTCGAAAGCTCTGCCCAGGCAAGCGCTCCCTCCCCGCGCAGCGAGGCCCAGGCCGCGAGGTAGTTGGCCGCCCGCGCCTCCAGCAGCCGGTCCTCCGTCAGCGTGCCGGGGGTGACGAGGCGGACGACCTCTCGCCGCACCACCGATTTCGAGCCGCGCTTCTTCGCCTCCGCCGGGTCCTCGGTCTGCTCGCATACGGCGACGCGGTGGCCCTTCCGGATGAGCGTGTGAAGGTAACTCTCCGCCGCGTGGACGGGCACACCGCACATGGCGATGTCCTCGCCCAAATGCTTGCCGCGCTTCGTGAGGGCAATGTCGAGGGCGGCGGCGGCGGTCTCGGCGTCCTCGAAGAACAGCTCGTAGAAATCGCCCATGCGGTAGAAGAGCAGCGCGTCCGGATGCTCGGCCTTGATACCGAGATACTGGGCCATCATCGGCGTCGCGCCCGCTGTGTCGCGCGCCGCGCTCCCGCTACCCGTATCGTCCTTCGCTGCCATGGCGCCCGCTAGCACGTGCCTTCAGGCGGTGTCGATCATGGCGACACCGGCCTCACGCCAACTTCCGCGGATGGCGTCGAGCGAGCCGTCCAGGTCGATCGCAGCGGTCAGTGGCAGCAGAACGGCCGCCTCGAAACCTTCCCGGCGCGCATCGAGCGCGGACCAGCCCACGCAGAAATCGGTGGCGATGCCGACGAAGACGCAGCGGGTGACGTCCCAGGCCCTCAGCGCTTCGGCTAGGCCCGTTCGGGTCGTGTGGTCGTTCTCGAAGAACGCTGAGTAGCTGTCGACTTCGGATCGGTAGCCCTTGCGCAGGATCATGCGGGCCGCCGGGATGTCGAGGTCTGGGTGAAACGCCGCGCCGGGCGTGCCCTGAACGCAATGGTCCGGCCAGAGCGTCTGCGGCCCGTATGGCATCACGATCTGCTCGAAGGGCGCGCGGCCGGGGTGTTGGGAGGCGAAGGAGGCATGGCCCGCCGGGTGCCAGTCCTGCGTCATCACCACCGTCCCGAAGCATGGCGCGAGCGCATTGATCGCCGGCACAAGCGCGCTCCCGCCGCTCACGGCAAGCGCGCCGCCCTCGCAGAAGTCGTTCTGCATGTCGACGATGATCAGCGCGTCGCCTTCATTCGGCTCGAAGGTCATGCCCGCATCCTCTCCCTGGCCCCGCAGGACACGGCAGAGCATGGATCGGCGGGCGGCGACGGCGCAAGGCGGGGCGAATGAGAAGGACCCCGGCACTAAGCCAGGGTCCCTCGCAGATCCTTCCGGGTGGGGAGATCAGTTCCCCGTGTAGCCGCGTGCCCCCTTCGAGGACTGGGTGTTCCGTTTGACCACGTCGGTGCGGACGTTCTTGCCGGTCACGGCGTCGTAGAGCGCGGTCACGGGGTTTACGTAACCGCCTTCCGGCATCTCGGCGCGCCACTTGTTGAAGTCGCGCAGGCTGGAATTGCCGTCGCGCGCTTCGGCAGGGACGGCCGCGGCGAGGGTGATGGCGGCGACGCTGGCGGCGATGATCGTTTTCATGGTCTGGCTCCGTCTCTGGCTGCCTACCACTCGGTAGGCTGTTTCGGGTACGGCGCTTAGTTGGGGATGGTCGGCGCGCGGCGCATTGGGGTGCCGGGAAACGCAGTGATGCGTTCCGCTCAACAATCCGGCGTTGAAATCACGGTCGACTCACAGGGTCGTTCCGCTGGCCGGAAGCGGGCGCACGATTCCGTGCTTGCCTGGGCGGTCGAAGCTGGTACTTGGTATGCCAGAAACGATCAGCAGGGATCAGGATGGGCAAAGCGCTCAGGCTCGAGCCGGTGGACGGCAGTTTCAGCCTCCGCGACCACATATACGCGGTGCTGAAACAGTCCATCATGGAGCTCGATATTTATGATCCCGAGAGCCAGCGGCGCATGGACGAGCGCAGCCTGGCCGAGCAGCTCGGGATCTCCCGTACCCCCATCCGCGAGGCGATCAACCGCCTTGCCCAGGAAGGCTTCGTCGAGATCCAGCCCCGCCGCGGTGTCTTCATCAAGCGAAAGACACTGGCGGAGGTGCTCGAAATGCTCGAGCTCTGGTCCGCCTTAGAAAGCGCGGCTGCCCGCCTGGCCTGCCAGCGTGCGTCCGATGCCGATATCGCGGCGCTGGGCGACCACGCCAAGCATACGGCCGAGGGCGCACGGGCCGAGCTTTCCGAGTACTCCGAGGCCAACATCGCCTTCCACCGCGCGGTGCTGGCGCTTTCCGGCAACCAGCTGATGATCACCACCGGCGACGGGCTGCTCGCCCATCTCGCCGCCGTGCGCCGCCGTGCGATGGTCGATCCGAGCCGGGCGGAGCGTTCGGTGATCGACCATGGCGGCATCATCGCCGCCCTTAAGGCGCGCCAGCCAGACCTCGCGGCGCGCCGGGTCGAGGCCCATACCGCGCGCCTCCACGCCTATCTTCGCCGCTCATGGCGCTACTTCACCGGGGAGGACGCGGCCGAAAGCGCCGCCGTGACCCAGAGTAACGATCAGAACAACGACACGAATGACGAGGAAACAAATGGCACTCGCATCCCAGACCGCGCATGACACCCTCGCTCAGAAGAGCACCGATGAGAGCATCGTCTCGGGCGGCCGCCTCGTGGCCAAGGCCCTGAAGGCCGAGGGCGTCGACACGATCTTCACCCTCTGCGGCGGGCACATCATCGACATCTACGACGGCTGCATCGACGAAGGCATCAAGATCGTCGACGTGCGCCACGAGCAGGTGGCGGCCCATGCGGCGGATGGCTACGCGCGCCAGACCGGCAAGCTCGGCTGCGTGGTCACCACCGCGGGCCCCGGCTGCACCAACGCCGTCACCGGTGTCGCCACCGCCTTCCGGTCCGAAAGCCCGATCCTCCATATCGGTGGGCAGTCCAGCCTCACCCAGCACAAGATGGGCTCGCTGCAGGACCTGCCGCATGTGGACATGATGGCGCCCATCACGAAGTTCTCCTCCGGCGTGTTCTCGACCGACCGCATCGCGGACATGATCAGCATGGCGGCGCGCGAGAGCTTCACCGGCGCCTATGGGCCGAGCTACCTCGAGATCCCGCGCGACATCCTCGACGCCGAGATCCCCATCGAGAAGGCGCGCATTCCCGAGCCCGGCAAGTACCGCGCCAGCCCGCGCATGATCGCGGATGTGAACGACATCGAGAAGCTGGCGGACATCCTCGTGAAGTCCGAACGCCCGGCGGTGCTGTTCGGCCAGCAGGTCTGGGCGTCCGGTTCGGCGCAGGAGGCGATCGACTTCGTCCGCGCGCTCGACATCCCCTGCTACATGAACGGCGCCTCGCGCGGCATGCTGCCCCCGGGCGATCCGCACCATTTCGACCGGACGCGCAGCCTCGCCTTCAAGGAAGCCGACGTTATCCTCATCGTTGGCACGCCGTTCGACTTCCGCATGGGTTACGGCAAGCGCATCTCGAACGATCTCACGCTCGTGCAGCTCGATCTCGACTACAAGACAGTCGGCAAGAACCGCGACATCGATCTCGGCATCCCCGGCCATCCGGGCGCGAACCTCACCGCAGTGGTGGCCGCCGCATCCGTGAAGATGGACGGTGGCAAGAAGCAGCTCCGCCAGCAGTGGATGGAGAAGCTGCGCGGTGCGGAGGCGGCAGCTCTCACCAAGCTCATGCCGCTCTTCACCTCCGACCAGTCGCCGATCCACCCCTATCGCCTCGCCTGGGAGATCAACGAGTTCCTCGGTGAGGACACGATCTATATCGGCGACGGTGGGGATGTGGTGACGATCTCGGCCCAGGCGGTGCGCCCCCGTGGCCCCGGCCAGTGGATGGACCCGGGCGCCCTCGGCTCCCTCGGCGTCGGCACCGGCTTCGCGATGGCCGCCAAGATGGCCCACCCGAACAAGGAGGTCATGTGCCTCTACGGCGACGGCTCTTTCGGGATGACCGCCTTCGACATGGAGACTTCGCAGCGCTTCGGCGCGCCGTTCCTCGCGGTCATAGGCAACAACTCCGCCATGAACCAGATCCGCTACGGCCAGATCGCGAAATACGGCGAGAACCGCGGCGACATCGGCAACAAGCTCGGCGATGTCGAGTTCTCGAAGTTCGGCGAGATGATCGGCGGCTACGGGGAGGAGGTGCGCGAAGCCTCCGAGATCCAGCCGGCGCTCCACCGCGCCCGCGACGCCATCGCTCGCACGGGCAAATGCGCCGTCGTCAATGTCTGGATCGACCCCAACGAATACGCGCCCGGCACCAAGGCGCAGACGATGTACAAGTAACGTCCTGAAATCGGAAGGAAAACGCGATGAAGGCTCTAGAAGGCGTCAAGATCCTCGATTTCACGCATGTGCAGTCGGGCCCGACCTGTACGCAGCTCCTCGCCTGGTTCGGGGCGGATGTGATCAAGGTGGAGCGGCCCGGTGTGGGCGACGCGACGCGCAAGCAGCTGGTCGACGTGCCGGGGGCGGACAGCCTCTACTTCACGATGCTGAACCACAACAAGCGGTCGATCGAGCTCAACCCGAAGACTGAGAAGGGCAAGGAGGTTCTCACCCGCCTCGTCGAGACCTGCGACGTGCTGGTGGAGAACTTCGCGCCGGGCGCGCTCGACCGGATGGGCTTCTCCTGGGAGCGGATCCAGGAGATCAACCCGCGCATGATCATGGCCTCGGTCAAGGGCTTCGG
>JBCBEP010000026.1:0-34665 GCA_038528605.1 Pseudomonadota bacterium | reverse complement strand
CACTGCTACCTCTCCTTCTATAGCATGAGCAGATTTTCACTGGGTCGATACACGCCCTCCGCCACCGCACCCGGTAAGCCGCCTCGCGGTCGTCGACTGATACCGGTGCGGGCATCGGGTCTGCGGCACGCTTCACGCCCCGATCTCTGCGTGGAGCCCGGTTGACCTATCCCACGCATGACCCGGTGGCGCGCTCCCATCGATTGGTCGATTAAGCCGGCGGCATCTGCGTTCGGCGGATAGTGGGGCGCGGCGCCTAGCGCTTGGCAGCTGGTCCGGTAAGCCCGGTGATCATGGCGTTGTAGATTGACCGCTTCTCCGAAGAGAGAGCTTTTCCTGGACTCTCAGGCGTTGGAGCGGGCGGGGCTCGTCCGCCAGCTGCGTTCTCCGGCGGGCAGGGATCAGGGCCTGAAAAGCGGCAGGCGGAGCGCGAGGCGGGCGCCGCCCGTGGGCGCGTCGTCGATCGCGATGGTACCGCCATGCGCCTCCGCCAGGCTGCGCACCACCGCGAGGCCCAGGCCCGCGCCACCGGTCCGCCGCGCGCGGGAGGCCTCCGTGCGGGTGAAGGGCTCGAGCAAATGTCCCCGCTCCGCCTCGGGGATGCCCGGTCCTTCGTCGTCGACCGTCAGCACCACCGCCTTCTCCTGGAAGGCGAGCGCCAGATGCGCCCGCTTCCCATAGCGCAGCGCATTGTCGAGAAGGTTGGCGACGATCCGTCGGAGCGCCAGCCGGTCCCCTAGCACCGTCGCCTCGCCAGATACCGGCGACAGCTGAACCGGCGCCCCGGCAGCCACGCGATCCGCCACCTCCGTCGCCACGAGGGATGCGAGGTCCACCAGCTCCTCCTCGAGCTCGCTCGCCCCCGCCCGGCTGGCCAGGAGTGCATCGTCGAGCAGGGCGATCATGTCGGTGATATCCGCGACGGCGCGCTCGCGGTCATCCGCGTCGGCGATCTTGTCGACGCGCAGGCGGAGGCGCGTGGCGAAGGTGCGCACATCGTGCTGGATGCCGCCGACCAAGGCCATGCGCGCATGGATGAGCGTGGAGAGCCGCCCCTGCAGCCGTTCGAACGCCGCCACCAGCGCCCGCAGCTCGGGCGACCGGGCGCGGATCTGCGGCAGCGCCACCGCGTCCCCAGCCGGGTCCACCTGCTCCACCGCCGCCGCCAGGCGGGTGAGCGGCCTGAACTCCCGGTGCAGCATGATGAGGGCGATGAGCGCGATGAGGATACCGAAGACCCCTGCCCCGAACCCTACCGGCAGGCCGAAGGGCGCAACGACAAAGGGGCTTTCCGTGGCCACGACCAAGGTCTCGCCCGTGTCGAGCCCGAGGCGGAACTCGATCGCGTTGAGAGCGCTCGCCATGAGACCCAGCAGCGGGCGGTCCCGCTCCAGGGGCGTCACCGTCATCGGACGACGCTCAAGGATCGCGCGGTACTCGGCCAGTACCGCCTCGTCCATCGGCAGGAGCGCCGGCAGAGAGGCGGTCTCCAGGGCGCGGGGCTCGATGCGGAGCGTTACCCTCGGCGTGGTGACAGCCTCCAGGATCACGGGGCGTTCGCTCGCCGGTGCACCCTCGATCAGTTCCGCGAGCGCCTCGAGGCGGGCGGGGGACGGCAGCTCCGCGGTCCTCCCCGCCCCGGTCGCCAGGTAGCTCGCCGCGATCAGCGTGATCATCACGGCGAAGACGGCCACCAGCAGGATCAACCCCACACGGGCCGAGAGGCTCACGCCTGCCATCAAGACGCCGCCTTCACGGTCGGCGTGAAGAGATAGCCGCCATTGCGCACGGTGCTGATCAGTTCATTCTCCGGCCCCGCCGCGTTCAGCTTGCGGCGGAGGCGGGAGACGAGCATGTCCACCGTCCGATCGTAAGGCTCGGCCCCCCGCCCCCGCAGCTGGTCGAGGATCTGGTCGCGCGAGAGCACCCGGCGCGGGCGCTGCACGAAACAGGCGAGAAGGTCGAACTCACCGCTGGTGAGCGTCAGCACCGCACCGCTGCTGTCCGTAAGCTGCCTGGCATCCAGATCGACCACGAAGCGGTCGAAGGCAAAGCGCCGCGCGGCTGCCACGCCATGACCCGCATGACCCCCGGGTTGCTCGCCCACCCGGCGCAGCACGGCCCGGATGCGCGCAAGCAGTTCGCGCGGCCCGAACGGCTTCGTCAGATAGTCGTCCGCCCCCATCTCGAGGCCCACCACACGATCGATCTCGTCGCTCTTGGCGGTGAGCATCAGGATGGCCGGGCCGCCTGTTGCCCGTAGCCGGCGGCAGATCGAGAGCCCGTCCTCACCCGGCAGCATCAGGTCGAGCACCAGCAGGTCCGGCTGCCGTCGGGCAAGGACCGCATCCATCGCCGCTGCGTCGCCCGCCTCCTCCACTTCCAGCCCTTCGCGAACCAGGAACTCCGCAACGAGGCGGCGGATCTCCGGGTCATCGTCCACGACAAGGATGAGCGGTCCGCTTTCCATGATGGCGCGAAGATCAGCCAGGCTCTGCGTAGGGGCAAGCGCTGCAGGGCGTATTTTACATACTGTTACGTTCCGTTGACCGAGCGATACGCATCGTTTCCGCCCATGCATAAGGGCGCGACATGGGACCGCTATCTCAGCTCCCAGACGGCACGGGACGACCCCAGCAAACCGTCGGAGAGAACGAGAGAAAGGACCACCCAGATGACCAAATTCTTCATCATCCCCGCCCTCGCCGCGACCCTCGCCCTCGGCGCCGCCGCCGATGCCAGCGCCTGGGAGCGCAAGGGCTCCGTGACCGGCTGGCGTGGCACCAGCACCGTCGAAGGCTCCGGCAACTGCTCGGGCGGCAGCTGCTCGCGCGCCGTCACCAAGACCGGCCCGCAGGGCCACAGCGTCTCGCGCCAGGGCAATGGCAGCTGCTCGGGCGGCACCTGCTCGGGCAGCCGCACCACCACCAACCGGCTCGGCAACTCGATCACGCGCCAGGGCTCGATCTCCCGCTAACCCGCAGCGAACGGAACGGCGGCGGCGCCCCGGCGCCGCCGGCCCTCCCCCAGCACCAAGAACCAAGAACCAAGAACCAAAAACCTCGGAGAAACACGATGACCTTCAACACCCCGACCGCAATCACCGCCCTCCTCGCCCTCGCCATCGCCGCCACCGCGGCAGACGCCAGCGCCTCCGAAGCCAAGCGCGAGCAGGCGGTCGAGAACTTCCTCGAGGCCGATGCCGACGCCGACGGCGCCCTCACGCGCACCGAGTTCGCGACGCTCATCAGTCTCAATGCCGACGACGGCATCGGCCGCGCCCGGATGGTCAAGCGCCTCGGCAAGCAGGATGTCGCCTTCGGCCGGCTCGACGCGAACGCGGACGGCCTTGTGACAACGGACGAGATGAAGGCCGCGGCAGAAGCGAACCGCTGATCCACCATCCGTGGAGCCCTGAACACCGCCGCCGGCGAGATCACGGCGATCAGCGCCGGTGGGGAAAGGAGATGACATGCGCGATCTTGTGAATGACGACCTCGAGCTGGGCACAGCCCCCGGGACGCTTCTCACCCAGCGCCCCGCGCCCCGGCGCCGCACGGCGCGCCCCCTTGTGCTGTGGACCCTCGCCGCCTGCCTCGCCGCCGCGGCCCTCGCGGGCGGTGTACGCTATGGCCTGCCCGTTGCGGCAACACCCCATGTCGCCGCCACGGGTCCCTTCAACGTCACGCTCAACGGGCCGGGCACGCTCGAGGCACGGCGCCACGCCACCCTGAGCACCACGCTCCAGGGCCGCATCGATGCGCTGCCCTACGACATGGGCGACACGGTGGAGGCCGCGGCACCCATCGCCCGCCTCGAAGATGCGGAGGCGCGCCACGACCTCGCGCAGGCGCGCCAGCAGGCCCAGGCAACCGGGCACATGGTCCGCGAGGCCGAGGCGCAGCTGCAGCGCGAAGAGGCGTCGCTGCGCCACGCGACCCGCGAGCTCGAGCGCCAGACCGCGCTTCGGGGCCGGGGTGTCATCGCCGAGGGCGCGCTCGACGCGGCCATGGCGGAGAAGGACGCGGCCGTAGCCCGCGTCGCCGAGGCCACGGCCCGTATTGCGCGCCTTCGCGCGGAACTGCGGGCCGCACAGGCGCTCGAGGACCGCCGGGCCGAGACGGTCGCGCAGATGGTGGTCCTCGCCCCCTTCGGCGGCGTCGTCGTCGCCCGCGACCGGGAGGTTGGCGACGTTGTCTCCCCCGGAACCGCGATCCTCGAGATCGTCGATCCTGAGACCCTCATCCTCAGCGCCCGGCTCGACGAGAGCCAGATGGCGGCGATGACGGAGGGCCAGGAGGCGCACGTCACCTTCGCCTCCGAACCCGGCCAGCCCTACGATGCCCGCGTGCATCGCATCGGCCGCGAGGTGGATACCGAGACGCGGGAGTTCACCGTGGAACTCGCCCTCGTGGCGCTGCCGGCAAACTGGGCCGTCGGCCAGCGCGGTGCGGCGTCCATCGTCACCGAGACCCATCCCGCAGCTGTCACCATCCCCAGCGAGACCGTGGAGAAGCGTGGCGGCGATTTCGGCGCCTGGGTGCTCGAAGCCGGCCGCGCCGCCTGGCGCCCGCTGGAGCTTGGCGCAGCCACCGATGGCGCCGTCGAGATCCTCGCCGGCCTGATCGGCGGCGAAACCGTCCTCAGCGGCGACCGGCTCTACCCCGGCATGCGTGTGGCGCTGCCGCAATGAACCTCGCTGTCAAGGATATCCGCCACACGCTGCCGCGGTTCATGATCACGCTGCTCGGCGTCGGCCTGCTGATCACCGCCAGCATGGGCATGCTCGGCCTCTACCGCGGCATCGTGCAGGACGCGACGCTGCTGATCGAGGAGATCGGGACCGATTACTGGGTCGTCCAGGGCGGCCGCGCGGGCCCCTTCGCCGAACCCTCCGTCGTGTCCTCCACGATGGATCGCCGGGTGGCCGGGCTCGACGGCGTGGCCCGCGTCCGCCGCTTCATGCAGACGGACCAGCAGATCCTGCACGAGGGCAAGCAGCGCCGCGCCACCGTCGTCGGGCTCGACTGGCCGACCGATAACGGAGACTGGCTGCACCTCTCGCAGGGCCGGACCTTCGCCCAGGGCCGTCACGAGGTCATCGCGGACGAAAGCCTCGGCTTCGAGATCGGCGACCGCATCCAGCTCGCGCGCGACCATTACGAGGTCGTCGGCCTGACGCGGGACATGATCAGCGGCATGGGCGACGGGCTCATCTTCGTCACCGTGAACGACGCGCTCGACATCGCCCGACGCAAGACCAACGAGGAGATCCTACTGGCGCGGGAGGAGACCGGGCTGGACCGGGTCTTCGCCGACAGCAAGATCGCCGCCATCCTCGTCGATCTGGAGCCGGGCGCGGACGAAGCAGCGCTGCGCGAGGCCGTGCTAAGCTGGGGGGACGCGAACATCCTCTCCTCCGCCGAGCAGAACGACCTCTTCCTGAACCAGCGCCTCTGGCGCCTGCGCGTCCAGGTGCTGGCCTTCACCGCCGTGCTGATGGTGGTGATGACGATCGTCGTCTCGCTGATCGTCTACACCATGACGCTCGAGAAGCTGCACCAGATCAGCCTTCTCAAGCTCATCGGCGCCCGTAACCGGCTGATCTTCGGCATGATCACCCAGCAGGCCGTGATCATCGGGCTCGGCGGCTATGTCGTCGGCGTGGCTCTCGCCCACATCATCTTCCCGTACTTCCCGCGCCGCGTGCTGCTCGAGCCGTCCGACATGGGGCTGATGCTGCTGGTGGTGCTCCTCGTGGGCCTCCTCGCCGCACAGCTCGGCATCGCCCGCGCCATGAAAGCCAAGCCACAGGATGTCCTCTCATGACCCCGCTCCTCTCGATCACCGGTGCCGCGAAGTACTATCAGAGCGGGGAGAGCATGGTGCGCGCGCTTGACGGCGTCTCGCTCGACATTCATGCGGGGGAACTCGTCGCCATCATGGGCCCCTCGGGCTCGGGCAAGAGCACCTTCCTGCTCATCGCCGGGCTCATCGACAAGCCCACCCGGGGCGAAGTCTCCTTCGCGGGCCGGCCGATGTCCTCGCCGGAAGCGGATCTCGACAAGCTGCGGGACTTCCGGCGCCAGAACATCGGCTTCGTCTTCCAGCGGCCGAACCTCATCCCCTTTCTCACGGCCGCCGAGAATGTGGCGCTCGCGATGGAGATGGACGACGTGGCCCCGGATGACGCGCACGCGCATGCGGTCACGCTGCTCGAGGCGCTCGATCTCGGCCACCGCGTGAACAACCGCCCCGGCAAGCTCTCGGGCGGCGAGCAGCAGCGCGTGTCCATCGCCCGCGCGTTGGCGAACGACCCACGGCTCATTCTGGCGGACGAGCCCACCGCCTCGCTCGACAGCGTGCGGGGGCGCCAGGCGGTCACGGTGCTCCGGCGGATCGCGGATGAACGGGGCACCGCCGTCGCCGTCGTCACCCACGACGCCCGCTCTCTCGACCTCTTCGACCGCGTGATCGCGTTCGAGGACGGCCGCGTGGTGAGCGCCGAGGAGCAGGTGCGGCTGGGGGCGGCCTAAGCCCGCCCCAGCCCACTCTGGGCCACCTCATCCGCGCGGCAGCGCCATATCCGGGTCGTAGCGCGCAGGGTCCACCACCCTCGCGGGCAGCCGTTCGCCCAGCACCAGCACGTCGAGCGCCGGCAACTCCTCAGGCGCCCGCCCGTTCGGCGCGTGCTCGGGCGCCACGAAGGCCATGGCCAGGTTCTCGCCCACCCGGTGCCCCCAGGCTGCCGAAGTCACCGTCCCCACCACCGCATCGCCCGAGAGCACGCTGTCGCCAGGATGGGCGGGCGCCGCCGCGCTCTCGATCTTCAGCGTCACGAAGCGGCGGCGCATGGGCTGGTTCCGCTTGGCCTTCAACGCCGCCTTGCCCGGGAAATCGACAGGCTTCTCGAGGTTCACGAACCGCTCCAGCCCGCTCTCGAACGGGTCGAACTCGGTAATAAGATCGGCCTTCCAGTGCCGGAACCCCTTCTCGATCCGCATCGCCTCCACCGCATGCAGCCCGAAATGCGCAAGCCCGTGCGGCGCGCCCGCAGCCAGGATCGCGCGATAGGCCGCCTCCGCCTGTGCGACAGGCACGTGGATCTCGTAGGCGAGCTCGCCGGAGAAGCTGACGGACATCGCCACGCAGGCCACATGCCCCACATGCACCCGCCGCGCCGAAAGCCACGGAAACGCCGCGGACGACCAGTCGGTCCGCGGTGCCGCCGCTGCCATGATCGCCCGCGCCCTCGGCCCCGCGATGACCAGGATGGTGTGCGTCTCCGTCAGTGCCTCGAGCCTCACAGAGCCGTCCTCGGGCAGGCGCCGGGTGAGCCAGTCCCAATCGTGCCACTCGGCGGCAGCGGCCGAGCCGAACCACACGGTCTCCTCGTCCAGCACCGCCACCGTCGCCTCGCCGGCCACGTTGCCATGCTCGCTGAGGAAGTAGCAGAGGCCCACCTTGCCGGGCCGCTTCGGCACGCGCCCGGCCATCAGCCCGTCGAGCCACTCCCGCCCGCCAGCCCCATGGACGCCGATGCGCCCGAAGCCCGAGACCTCCATGATGCCCGCACGCGTGCGCACGGCCTCAACCTCGGCGGCCACCACCTCGTGGCTCGCGCACCAGCGGAAACTATGGGTCTCCTCGAATGCCGGCGTCGGCTTGTAGAAGAGCGCCCGCTCCCAGCCGTTCACCACGCCGAACTCCGCGCCCGCCGCCGCGAGCAATGGCGTCACCGGCGTCGTCCGCGCCGGTCGGCCCGCGGGCCTGAACTCGTGTGGCATGTGGAAGCGGAACTCGTTCTGATAGTCCTCGATCGCCTTCAGCGCCGTCCACTCCACCGTGGCATGCCGGGCGAACCGCCGCGGGTCGAGCGCCCAGGTGTCGTAGCAGGCCTCGCCATGCACGATCATCTGCGCGAGCAGCCAGCCATGCCCGCCGCCCTCGCCCAGCCCCGCGCGCAGGCCCGTGATGCACCAGGCATTGAGCTTGCCCGGGATCGGCCCCACCAGCGGCACGCCATCGGGCGTGTAGGTGATCGGCCCGTTGATGATCGTGTGGATCCCCGTCTCGCCGAGGCAGGGCAGCCGCGCCATCGCGTCCTCCAGCGTCGGCAGCACCCGCTCCGCGTCGTTCGGGCAGAGCGCGTTGGTGAAGCCCGGGTCGATCCCGTCGAGCCCCCAGGTCCGGCAGTCCTGCTCGTAGAACCCCACAAGCAGCCCCTTCTTCTCCTGCCGGCTGTAGAAATCCGCATGGGGGCAGCGGATCAGCGGCACGCGATGGTCCAGCGCCTCGATCGCCGCGATGGGCTCGGTGAGAAAGTACTGGTGCTCCATCGAGGCGACCGGATGCTCCACCCCCATCATCGCGCCGATCTCGTTGCACCTGTATCCGCCGGCGTTCACCACATGCTCCGCGTGGATGTCGCCTTTGGTGGTGTGGACGATCCATTCCCCGCCCGGCTTCTGCGTGAGCCCGGTGACGGGGGTGTGCCGGTGCACTTCCGCGCCCCGCTTGCGCGCCCGCCGGGCCAGCGCCTGGCAAAGCTGCGCGGGGTCGATGTCCCCGTCCATCGGGTCCCAGAGCGCGCCCATCAGGTTATCGGTGCTGATGAGCGGGTGCCGACGCCCCGCCTCCTCGGCATCGATCAGCTCGAACGCCACGCCCATGCCCTTGGCCATGGACTGGAAGTGCCGGTAGCCGTCGAGATGGTCCTGCTTGGTCGCGAGCCTCAGCCCCCCGTCCCCGTGGTGGTAGTTGATGGGATAGTCAGGGTCGTTGGCCAGCTCCTGGTAGAGCTTGATGGAGTGGGTCTTGAGGCCGACCATCACCTGGATCGCCCCGAAATTCGTCACCTGCGCGGCCGAGTGCCAGGTGGTCCCCGATGTCAGCTCGTCCCGCTCAAGGAGCACAACATCCGTCCACCCCTCCTCCGTCAGGTGATAGAGCGCCGAACACCCGGCAATCCCGCCCCCGATGACGACAACGCGCGCCGTTTCCCTCATGCCCGGGTCTCCTGCGGGAAGAGCTGCGGGAAGAAGTCGCCGGTGAGCCTGTCGCCCTCGGCATAGCCCGCGGCCTCGAAAATCGCGCGTTCGCCCGCCGCCCAGTCGCCGCGGTAGCGGATCACGCCGTCGGGTGCTGTCATGCGCAGGGTGAAGCGGCGCACGGTCTCGGTCGGCACCATCTCCGAGAGACCACCATGGAGGGTGCGCATATCGAAGAAGATGCAGTCGCCCGCCGCGCAGTCCCACTGCAGCAGCTCATGGGCCGAGGGGTCCGCCGCCACGTCCGGGGGCGCGAAGTAGCGCCGCCCGTTCACCTCCACGCCCTCATCCCCCGCCGCCGGCCCGTCCTGTCGGTGCCCATCGGCAAAGCGCACGCGCATGAAGAGCTTGTCCCAGAGATGCGAGCCCTTCACGAAGGCGATCCCGTTCTGCTTCGTCACCGGCTCGAGCGGCAGCCACAGCACGCACATCGTGCCCTCGAAGTCGAAATAGGCGAGGTCCTGGTGGAAGGGCGGGCGGGAGGCCGAGCCCGCCTCGCGCAGGAACCAGTTGTCCATGACCAGGTTGACCCGCTCCGCCCCCAGCAGCCGCGCCGCCAGCGCCCCGCAGGGGCTCTCATGCACGAAGCGGCGGAACTCGGGGATCTCGTTCCACACCCAGAAGTCCTCGATATAGGCCGGCGCCCCTTCCGCCTTCGTGTGCCGCGCGAGCCTGGGCGAGGGCTCAGCCAGGTTGCGGTCGATCCCGCGGCCGAGTTCCTCCAGCCAATGGGCGTCGAAGGCGCCGCGCAGGCAGACCGCGCCATCCCGCCGGAAGGCGTCGAGCGCCGCGTCATCCACGATACTGGCAAGGTCGAGCATTGGTTTCCTCCGCGCTGATGAGTCCAGATGAGACCGGCGCCCGCGCGGCGCCGTCAACGCCCGGCCAAACCCTTCGGAAAGCGTGACGCCGCGCTTCGGCTTTTGCCAAGGCCGGTTGCGGGTGCTGCCTGCGACGGCGGACGCTGTGGGCCAGCTGGCAATGGGAGGACGGGATGGAGGAGCCGAGAGCAGTGCGCCGCAGGGGCCGCGGCGGTGATGGCGAGGGCAGCGGCCGTGCCGCCCGCGTCGCCCGTCGCAAGGCACCGGCCCCCGCCATCAACCCCGCCCCGCCGGGCCAGAAGGGCGGCGCCTACCGGCCCCTTTCCGAGGCGGATATCGAGGCGATCTGGCGAACGGCGCTCCGCCTCCTCGCCGAGCTCGGCATGGGCGATGCCCCGCCCGCGCTCGTGGAAGCCGCCACGGCCCAGGGCGCGGAGGTCAACGCCCTCGGCCGCCTCGCCTTCCCCGCCTCGATGATCGAGGACATCGTCGCCAACGCGCCCCGCCGCTTCACGTTCCACGGCCGGGACCCCGCGCGCAGTTTCGAGATCGGCGGCGATGCCGTGCATTTCGGCACCGGCGGCGCCGCGGTGCAGACCCTCGACCTCGATACCGGCCGCTACCGGCCCTCGACCCTCGCGGACCTGCACGACTTCACCCGGCTGCAGGATGCCCTCACGAACATCAGCTGGTTCACCCGCTGCTGCGTGGCCACCGACGTTGAGGAGAGCATCGATCTCGACATCAACACCGCCTACGCACTGGTAGCCCACACCACACGCCCCGTCGGCACCTCCTTCACGCTGGCGGAACATGTCGACCCCATCGTGGACATGTTCGACATGGTGCTGGGCGGCGAGGGGCGCTTTGCCGAACGCCCGTTCTGCAAGGCCCATATCAGCCCGGTCATCTCCCCTCTCCGCTATGGGGAGGACGCGGTGGCAGTAACCCAGGCGGTCACCCGCCGCGGCGTGCCCGTCAACTGCATCATCGCCGCCCAGTCCGGCGCCACGGCGCCTGCCACGCTTGCGGGCTTTCTCGCCCAATCCCTCGCGGAGACACTCGCGGGCCTCGCCCTCGTCCACGCCTTCGCGCCGGGCCACCCGGTGATCTTCTCCAACTGGCCGCTGGTCATCGATCTGCGCACCGGGGCCTTCTCCGGCGGGGGTGGCGAGAGCGCGGTGCTGAACGCGGCCGCAGCCCAGGTGTCGAACTGGCTCGGCCTGCCTTCGGGCGTCGCCGCCTCCATGGCCGACGCCAAGGCGCCCGACGCGCAAATGGGCGCCGAGAAGGCCATGGCCGCCCTCGCCACCGGCCTCGCCGGCGGCAACATGATCTACGAGAGCTCCGGCATGATGGCCGCGCTTCTCGGGACCTCCTTCGAAGCCTTCGTGCTCGACGACGAGATGCTGGGCGCCGTCTACCGCATCCTCCGCGGCGTGGAGGTCAC
This sequence comes from Pseudomonadota bacterium, assembly GCA_038528605.1. GTDB lineage: Bacteria > Pseudomonadota > Alphaproteobacteria > Rhodobacterales > Rhodobacteraceae > Thermohalobaculum. The sequence continues at coordinate 23,344 of JBCBEP010000026.1, read as the reverse complement.
CGAGGAGACGCTGGCCTACGACACCATTCGCGACACCGTGCTCGGCGAGGGCCATTTCCTCGGCGCCGCCCACACCATGGCCGCGATGGAGCGGGACTACTACTACCCCGCGCTCGCGGATCGCGAACCGCCGGTGACATGGGACGAGAAAGGTCGCCTCGACATCCGCGAGAAGGCCCGCGCGAAGGCCCGCGATATCCTCGCCAGCCACCGGCCCGATTACCTCGGCTCGAAGCTCGACGCAGCGATCCGGGACCGCTACCGCATCCTCTCGCCCGTACCCACCGGCAGGCCGTCCGCCTCGGTCGACGCCTGAGGGAGCACCTCGCCCGGGGCGGGATCCACGGCGCTAGCGGGTTCGAGCAGCCTGATGCCCTGCCCCAGCCAGGGCGCAGCACGGCGCGCCGGCTGCACCGCTTCCTCCTCGATCAGGCTGCGGAGCAGCGCCGCCGTCTCCGCCGGCAACCCGCCCAGCACGCCTCGCCTGGCATAGAGCGACAGGCTGCGGGCGAAGCCGCGGAAGGGCAGCGGCCGCATCTCGATCCGCGCATGCAGCCGCGGCACCCGCAGGAAGCCAAGCGGCGTCGACACCGTCCAGCCCCGCACCCCCGCCACCGTCGCCATGATCGCGTGGTTCGTGTCGAAGACAAAGCGGGGCGCGATGTCGATCTTGAGCCGCCTGAACTGCGCGATGATCTGGCGCTGCATCAGCTGCTCCGGCGCCAGCGCCACCAGCGGCGCGCGCGAAAGCACGGTGAGCGGGTCCGCATCCCCGCCCAGCAGGCCCCGCGCGGTCACCAGCACGAAGGGGTCCCGCATCAGCGGGTGGTGCTCCAGATCGGCGGGCAGATCGTCCACCTCGCCGGAGACCGCAAGGTCCACCGAGCGCGCGGTGAGCGCCTCGAAGTTCTCGTGAGAGGGCCCCGTCCGGCAGGTGATCCGGCACCGGGGCAGCTTGCGCGCCAGCGCCTGGGCCAGCGCCGGTGTCACTTCGCTGTCGAGCTCCTCCACCAGCGCAATGCCCAGCGCCGGCAGGTCCGCATGGCCGAGGGCGGCGAGTTCGGCCCGCGCCGCCGCAGCCTCGCCCAGGATCACATGCGCCCGCGCCAGGAAGAGTTGCCCCGCCGGGGTCAGCGCAAAGGGCCTGGCCACCCGGTCGATCAATCGTGCCCCGAGGGCCGCCTCGAGGTTCGTGACCTGCTGCGAGACGGATGAGGGCGACGCCCCCAGCCGGGCAGCGGCGGTGCCGAGGGCGCCCGCCTCCGCCACCGCCACGAACACCTCCACGGAGCGGAGCGTGAGCTTCGCGCTTTCGCTCCGTGGTGTGCCCATGCCCTACCTCAGTGCTCGCGCCGGAACGCACCCTGCACGATCCGGTCGATCACCATCGCGCAGAAGAGGATGGCGAACCCGCCCAGAAGGCCCGGCCCCTTGGCGGCGAACTGCAGCGCCTCGAGGATCACCTGGCCAAGCCCGCCGCCACCGATCAGTGAAATGATCACCACCATCGAGAGACACATCAGAATGGTCTGGTTCACGCCGGTCATGATGGACGGCAACGCCAGCGGCACCTCCACGTCGCGCAGGATCTGCCAGCGCGACGCTCCGAAGGCTTGCGCGGCTTCCTTGATGCTCTCCGGCACCCCCCGCATCCCCAGCGCCGTCAGCCGGATCACGGGCGGCATGCCGAAGATTATGGTCGCCAAAATCCCCGGCGGGTTGCCCGTGCCGAAGAAGGCGATGATCGGGATGAGGTAGACGAAGGCCGGCAACGTCTGCATCAGGTCCAGCACCGGCTCCGCGAAGTTGTAGGCGCGGCGTGATTTGCCGAACCAGATGCCGAGGGGGATGCCGATGACGACGCAGATGAGCACCGCAGCACCCACGAGCGCCACGGTCTCCATCGCGATCTCCCAATACCCGAGAAGCGCGATATAGGCGAGCGATGCCGCCGTGAAGATCGCCACACGGGGCCCCGCCGCACGGAAGGCGACGACACAGATCACCACCATCACCACGGGCCACGGCGTCCCGTTCAGCGCGATCGTCAGAGCCTCCAGCACCGAGCGCACACCGGCGGTGATGCTGTCGAACGCCCCTGCCCCCGCCACGGCCGCCGCGTCGATCCGATCCTCGAGCCAACCGGCAAAAACCGAGAACAGCGTCTCGTTCTCGGCGGTGAGGAAGAGACCCGAGATCTCGCGTTCCGGAAACGCATTCAGCAACTCGATGGGCGAGGCCACGGTGAATTTGTAGATGGTCAGCGGCGCGATGGCCGCGGCCAGGAGGCAGCCGATCGTGAGGCGGCGCTGGTCGTAGCCCGAAGGCACGGCGGCCGCATCGATACGCCAGCGGGAGTACTGCTTCTCATAGGCCTGGTTGGCCCAAAGACCCTGCACCACCTTGAAGAGCACCAAGAGGGCGACGCCCGTGAGCAGGATCGTCGTCGCCTCGGCGCCCAGGGCAGCGGCCTGCGCCTCGGAGTTCTCGGCCGCACGCGTGATATTGCCGGCCAGCGTCTCGAACCGGCTGGGGTCTTCACCCGCTGCCCGCGCCGCATCGGCCCTCGCCATAAAGTCCTCGGCCCGCGCCCGCTGGGTCTCCGCCCGCTCCAGGAACTCGGCGCCAGGGTTGCCCCAGAGGCCGCGGCCAATCTGCACCCAGGCGATGATCTCCAGGATCAGGAACGCCCAGAACATCGCCCAGACGCCTCGTGCCGCCGACCAGATCGGCCCGGCCAGCGCGGCGGCCATGTTGAACGTGTTCGGGATCGCCGAGGTCTTCTCGAAAATCTTGTGGAAGACGCCGACGTAGTAGTCCCCGTTCTGCCCGGCGAACTGCTTGATCGACGCATCCAGCTCAGAGCGGTCGACCTCGATATCGGAGGCCGCAACGACGGTGCGCTGCGGCTCCTCCCCGCTGCTGTCGCCGGGGATCATGCCGCTATCCATGGTGGTGGTCATTCCTTGCCTCCCTGGATGCCGCGCAGCAGCCGGCGCTTGGTGACGATGCCCACATCGACGCCGCCATCGGTGATCACCACCGGCACGTCGGCATCGGCCGAGATATCGATGAGATGATCGAGATCGCTGTCCTCGGTTGCGCGCGGGGCATTATCGAGTGCGCCATTCGACATCGACGGGTTCTCCGCCCGCCACTGGTCGATGGGCGCCATGATCGAATGCGCCTTCACCAGCTTCAGCTTCGAGATGCCCTGCACGAACTCGCGCACATAGTCGTCCGCCGGCTCGGTCACGATCTGCTCCGCCGTGCCGATCTGGACGATCACGCCGTCCTTCATGATCGCGATGCGGTGGCCGATGCGGATGGCCTCGTCGAGGTCGTGGGTGATGAAGAGCGTGGTCTTGCCGAGCTCCGCCACGAGCGCGGAGAACTGGTCCTGCAACTGCAGGCGGATCAGCGGGTCGAGCGCCGAGAAGGGCTCGTCCATTAGCAAAATCTCGGGGTCCGACGCCAGCGCGCGCGCAATGCCCACACGCTGCTGCATGCCACCCGAAAGCTCCTTCGGCAGCCGGTCCTCATAGCCATCGAGGTTCACGAGGCCGAGCGTGTGGTCCGAGATCGCCCAGCGCTTGGATTTCGGCACACCGCGGATCTCGAGCGGATAGCCCACATTGTCCCGGACCGAGCGGTGGGGCATCAGCGCCATGTGCTGGAACACCATGCCGATGCGCGTGGCGCGCACGGCGCGCAGCGCCTTCTCGGACATGGCCGAGACATCCTCGCCCATGATCTCGATGGTGCCCGCCGTCGGCTCGATCAGCCGGTTCACATGGCGCACCAATGTCGATTTGCCGGAGCCTGAAAGCCCCATGATGCAGAAGATCTCGCCCCGTGCGACCTCGAAGCTCGCATCTTGGACGCCGACCACGCATTGAAATTTCTCGAGCACTTCGGGCTTCGTCAGCCCCTCGCGCTTCACGGCATCGAGCGCCTCGCTGGCACGGTCGCCAAACACCTTCCAGACGCCGTCGAGCCGGACAACAGCCTCGCTCATCGTGGCCTCCCATCAGCGCGAAAGAAAAAGGCCCGCCGCGGGGGTCGCGGCGGGCCGGGTCGTGGCGCTTACTGCGTCAGCCACTGGAGGACGAGGTCCTCGTTCTCCTTCACCCAGGCTTGCGCCCAGGCCTTCGGGTCCTCGTCATCCACCGCGAGGGCCTTGCCCATGGCGCTCAGCGCTTCACCCGGCATCTGATAGGCGTCGAAAAGCGCGGCCACCTCGGGGTGCTTCTCGGCGATCGCCTTCGAGTAGTGGAGGTGCAGCGTCGCGCCGTTCCACGCGGTCGAGGCCGAGGACTTCTCGAGCCAGTTCGCGTCATCCGTCGGCTGCACGATGGTCCAGGTCGCCGGGTCGTGCGGCGGCTCCTCGAGCACCGTAAGGTCGTGCATCACGAAGATGTAGTGGGGGCTGTAGCAGAAGCCGAGCCAGGGCTCGCCCGCCTCGATGGCGTTCGCGAGGTTGGCATAGGCCAGCGTCTCGTCGAACTCCGTCAGCTCCATCGTGGTGTCGTAGCCGTAGGACTTGGCGCGGATCTTCTCGACGACCGTCGAGGCCCAGCCCGGCGCACCGATCCACACCTCGGGCGTGCCGTTCCCGTCGCTGTCGAAGATCGCCATCTTGTCCGGGTCGGTCAGGTCGTCGATCGACGTGATGCCGTGCTCTTCGGCAATCGCCGTCGGCACGCACATGCCCTGCTCGGCCTGGACCGGGTTGGTGTTCATCACCACCGAGCCCTTGTCCTTCACATAGGTGTCGTGAAGGTTCTGCTGGTTGGGCATCCACACCTCGGGGTGCACATGCATCGCGCCCTTGTCCATCGCCTCGAAGACGATCGGGTTGGTGCCGTTCTGAAGCTCGACATCAAGGCCGAGGTTCTCCTCGATCACCACCTCGAGCACGTGGGCGGTGGCGTTCACGGAAGCCCAGTTGGGCACGCCGATGATCACATCGGCCGCGAAGGCCGGCGTGCCGAAGGCGAGAAGGGTGGTAGCGGAAAGCAGTGCCGATCTCATCGTCGGTCTCTCCCTGTCTGCTTGGTTGAATAGCTGGGGATCAATTCCCTCTATCAGGGCAGAGCCCCATGTATCGTCTGAGCATGCAAGAACGGCAGTGCAGCATCACAAATTCAGAAGCATGCGTTCGGACATGCCGAAGGATAGCGGCACTGAAAGAGAAATGAGAAGGGAATTCTCATGGGATGCGCTGCCGCTTAGCGGCAACGCATCCCACGAAGCACCGGGCTCTCGGTCATTCTCCAGCGGCGGCCGGCTCGCGGCCCTCGCCGGCGCCGCGGCGGGCGTCTCTCAGGCGCCCGCCCACCTCGATCAGGTAGCCCGAGACCGTGCGCAGCAGGTTCGTGGCCACGTTGATGTCCGAGTTGACGACCGTGCGCAGCTCCTCCGCCCCGATGCGCAGCGCCACGACATCCGTCTCCGCCACGAAGTCGTGCCGCCGGGGCTCTGCGCGCAGCACCGAAAGGTCCCCGACCATCCGGCCAGGCTCGACGGTGGTGATCGGCTTGTCCGCCGGCTGCGCTTCCGAGTAGCGGAGCGTCGCCTCGCCCTTCACGATCAGATACGCGCCGTCCGTGGGGTCCCCGTCCCGGAACAGGTACTCCCCGGCCGGGGCCTTCACCCATTGCGAGCCATAGGCCAGCAGCCGCAGCTGCTTGCGCTCGAGCCCGGTGAAGAGCTCTACCTTCTCGAGCTTGCGCAGCTTCTTGCTGAGCGCGCTCGCCTCGTCCGGCTCCTCCGCCGTGCTGCGGCCCTTCAGGCGACCATCCTCGATCTCGGCGAACACATCGAAGCTGTCGGGGTTGCGGAACTCCTCCTCCAGGAAGACGAGCGTCGTCTCCGGCAGCAGCGCCCGCAGCCGCGTGCGCATCCTCAGCCGGCTCTCGCTGTCATGGCTCGCCAGCGCCCGGTCCAGCAACAGGATGTCCGGCTTCTTGATGGCGGCGCGCACGAAGCTCATCCGTTCCGTCGCCACCGGCGGCAGGTTCGAACCGCCGATACCCACGCTCGCATCGTAGATCAGCTCCGCTACCAGCCGCTTCAGCCCCTCCTCCACGAACACGTCCGAGACCACATCGCGCAGCTTCTGCGCCCGTGCCCCGCCCGTCACGCAGACCTTGCCGAAAAGCGCGTTCTCCAGAACCGTCAGCCCCTTCGAGAAGCGCTCCTCGTCCAGCGGCTCGAAAAGATCGCCCGCCAGCTCCCGCATCTCCATGCAGCGCTGGCCCCGGATCTCCATGATCCGGTCCTTGAGCTTCTCCGGGAAGGTCTCGCCGATCTGGTCGGCGGAGAAGCGGAAGGGCACGGTCATCAGCAGGCCCTTCTCCTTCCGGCTCAGCGTCTCGGGCCCCAGCTCCCGCGCCTTCCTTGCAATGCCAACCAGCTTGTCGAAAAGGGCGGTCTCGATGTTGAGCCCGCGGAACATCGGGTGCTCCGTCCCGCCCGAGCCGAAAATGGTCTCCAGCGTCGAGAGCACCGCCTTGCCGAGCTTCATCATCTCGGCCTCCATGCCGAGGGTGGCCATCGCCTCGTGGAACGTGTCGTTCTCGGCAAGATCCTCCTGCATGATGTCCTTCGTCGGCGTGGCGAAGAGCATGTTGCCCGCGACCGGCAGGCCGGGGTTGAACTCCTCGCGGTCGAAGCGATGGATCGTCGAGCTCAGCCCCTTCTGCTGGAGCCGCTCCTCGATGATCGGGCGCAGCGCCACCAGCCGCTCGGCCAGCGCCGGGTGGTCATCCGCATCGAACTTCGCGTCGAGGCCCCGGCGGAAGAGATAGACATCCGTGCCCATCGCCTCGGTGAGCTGCATCCACCACTGCGAGAGACCCTCACGGTCCTCAAGCCCCGCAAGGCTCGGGTCCAGCCAGTCCGTATCGTGCGGGTCCGTGCTGTTCCCGGCCTTAAGGGCCTCGGCAAGGTCCATGGCACTTTCGCTGCAGTCCTCGTCCTTGCAGTCCGACGGGCGGGCGCGCAGGCCCATGGTGATGTTGTCGCCCACGGTGCCGGAGAAGAGATAGGGCCGCGGCCCCGCATGCCCGATGCGCGCGCCGATCACGCCCTGGTGCAGCCCGGAGAGGGGGTGCCCTGCGATGGTCACCTTGCCGGAGGCGGGCAGCACCTCGCGCGTGATCAGCTCGCAGAAGGCCCGCCGCTCCTCGTCGCTCCGGCTCTTGATGCCCACCGTGGCGCCCGGCTCGATCTCGAGGTCGAGCCCGTCCAGCACCGCCGTGCCCTCCCGGTCCCGCACCGTCACGCCCTCGATCAGGATCGGACCCGCAATATGCGGCACCTCCGCCGGCACCCCCTCGAACAGCTTCTCGTCAAGGATGTCCCGCGGCATGAACCGCTCGGTGATGATCTTCCAGCGCAGGCCCATGTCCTGCGTCTGGTTGTACCAGGTCAGCAGCTCCTTCCACGGCCCCGAAAGGTCCTTGTAGGCCGCCAGCGCCGCCACAAGCGCACCAACCGTCAGGTCGCCGGTAATGGCGAGATAGCCGCCGATGGAGAAGAAGAAGAACGGCGTCAGCTGCGTGATGAAGTTGTTGAGGAACTTCATGAAAAACTTCAGCTGGTAGATCCGGTAGCGGATCTCGAAGAGCCGCCCCAGCCGCGCCGAGACCTGGCTCAGCCGCCGCCGCAACCCGCCATTCACCCGCAGTTCCGAAGCGCCCGCCGCGCTCTCACCGATCTCCTCGGCCAGCCGGCGCACCTCTTTCACCCGGTCCTTGTTCAGAAGGTTGATGCGCCGCTGCAGGAGCGGGATCAGCCAGGCCTGCAGGGGAATGAGCGCCACCGCCGCCAGCCCCAGCCACGGGTTCTGCACGAACAGAAAGCCCAGGATCGTCAGCATCATGCCGCCCTGGAACACCGGCTGGGCCACGAGATCGCCCATCAGCCCGCCCAGCGGCTCGGCCTCCGCCGTCACCATGCTCACCAGCTCCCCCTGGCTCACCCGCTGAAAATGCGGGCGGGGAAAGCGCATGATCCGCTGGATCAGCTGGTACCGGAACCGCCGCAGCAGCCGCTCCGAGAGCACGCCCTTCAGCGTGTTGATCAGCATCTTCATCAGCCCCTGCGCCAGCACGGCGAACAGGAAGCCGGCACAGAGGATGGCAAGAAGCGCAACCTGGCTCACCTCGAGCCCGAAGAAGGCCCGCATCCCCGCCTCGCCCGAGATCGCATCGTTGATGATGCGCTTCGGCAGTTCGAGCGATAAGTACAGAAATGGAAACGAAACGAAGGTAAGGAGCAGCAGCCAGAGCTGCTGACGCTTCGAATGGCGCCAGATGAAGGCGAAGATGGTCTTGTCCATGAGGCGCTGCCCCGGGCCGAATTTTTGGGATCATTGCTAGATAGGGCGCCGGCGCGGCAGGCGAACCCCCACAGCCATGCAATAATGCTTTCTCGGGTTTCGCGACGGTTCCGCACTAACTTCGCGTGAAGGCAGCGAAGCACGAACACAGGCACGGGTCGCGGAGCGCGTATGGAACCGATGGCAACCTGGAAGCAGCTGATCCTCGCGGCTGCCTTGGCCGCGCTCGGCTGGTTCGGCTGGCAGGAACGGGCGACCGTGCTCGCCGCCGCCGGCTTCGCCCCTCAGGAAGAGGCAGTAGCCCCGCGCAGCCTCGCCGCCGGCGTGCCGGTCATCGTCGCGCCCGTGGAAGAGGCCGCGGACGATCTGGTGCTCGAGATCGTCGGCTCCGGCCGCGCCCAGCGCACCGTCGTCCTGCGCTCGCGCGGCGACGGCGAGATCGTCGAGATGGCTCTCGCCGCCAACCGCAAGTTCAAGGCGGGCGACATCCTCATGCAGTTGGAGGACCGGGACGAGCGCCTCGCCGTCTCCCTCGCCGAAACACGCCTCGCCGATGCGGAACGCACCCGAACGCGCTTCGAGCAGCTGAGCCGGACCGGCACGGCAACCACCTCCCGGCTCGACGAAGTGGTGCTCGCCGCCGAGATCGCGCGGCTCGAGCTCGCCCGCGCCCGCGAGGCGCTCGACGATCGCACCCTCCGCGCCCCCTTCGCCGGCGTCTCGGGCCTCACCGCGGTCGAGACCGGCGCCTATGTGGCCGAGAGCGACGAGATTGCACGGTACGACGACCGGAGCGTGATCCTCGTGGAGGTCGACATCCCCGAGATCGCGCTGCCCCGCATCCGCCTCGGCCTCGCCGTCTCCGCCACCACCCCCAGCGTGCCCGGCCAGCGCTTCGAGGGCACCGTGGAGGCGATCGACAGCCAGGTGGACGCTTCCAACCGCACCGCCCGCCTCCGCGTCGCCATCCCGAACCCGTCGGACACGCTCCGCCCCGGCGCCTCCTTCACCGTGCGCCTCGCCCTGCCCGGTGACACCTATCCCGCGGTGCCGGAGCTTGCCGTCCAGTTCTCCCGCGGCACCGTCCATGTCTGGCGCGTGGCCGAGGGCAAGGCCGAGCAAGTACCCGTCGAGATGGTCGCCCGGCGCGACGGCCGCGTGCTCGTGAACGGTCCCCTCGCCCCGGGCGAGCGCGTGATCGTCGAGGGGACCCAGCGCCTCCGCCCGGGCCGCGCCGTGGCCGTGCAGCAGGATGCCGGGGGCGAGACATGAGCACCAGAACAGGCGGCCTCCCCGCCCTCAGCGTCCGCCGCCCCTGGCTCGCCGTCGTCATGAACCTTCTCGTCATGATCGCGGGCCTCGCCGCGCTCTGGGGCATCGAGGTGCGCGAGCTGCCGGATGTGGACCGGCCCATCGTCTCCGTCCGCGCCCTCTACCCCGGCGCCTCCCCCACCACCATCGACGCCGAGGTCACCAGCCTCGTCGAAGGCGCCGTCGCCCGCGTCACCGGCGTCACCTCCGTCACCTCGTCCTCCGAGGAGGGCAACTTCCGCATGCGGGCGGAATTCAGCCCCAACCGCGAACTGGCCGACGCCGCCTCCGACGTGCGCGAGGCCGTCGCCCGCATCGTCCCCCGGCTGCCCGACGGCGTGGAGGACCTTTTCGTCGTCAAGTCCGAGCAGGACGCGCGCCCGATCATCCAGGTCGCCGTCTCCTCCCTCGAAGCCCCCGTAGACACCCTCACCCGCCGGATCGAGGACGAGATCATCCCCGAGATCACGGCGGTCGACGGTGTCTCCGAGGTCGTCCTTTTCGGGGACCGCGAACGCGTGCTCCGCGTCGCCGTCGATCCTGAGCGGCTCGCCGCCTACGGCTTCTCCATCGGCGAGGTGTCGGACCTCCTGAGCGCCGCCCAGTTCGACATCCCCGTGGGCGCCTTCGAGGCCGGCCAGCAGGAGGTGCTGGTCCGGGCCGACGCGACCGTCTCCGAGCCCGCCCGCATCGAGGCCCTGATGCTGCGCCCCAATGTCCGCCTCGGCGAGATCGCGGATGTCTATTACGGCCTCGCCACGCCCGAGAGCTTCAGCCGGCTCGACGGTCGCCTCATCGTGTCCATGGGCATCGTCCGCCAGGCCCAGTCCAACACCGTCCAGATCAGCCAGGATGTGGAACGCGCCCTCACGCGCTTGCAGGACCGCTTCCCCGATCTCCGCTTCCAGGTGGTGTCCGACGACGCGGTGTTCATCGAGGGCGCGATCGAGGAGGTGCTGAAGACCCTCGCCCTCGCCGTCATCATCGTGGTCGCCGTCATCTGGGTCTTCCTCGGCCGCCTCGGCGCCACGCTCGTCCCCGCCGTCGCCATCCCCGTGGCGCTGGTGGGCTCGGTCGCGGGCATCTGGGCCATGGGCTTCTCGATCAACCTCATCACCCTCCTCGCCCTCGTCCTCGCCACGGGCCTGGTGGTCGACGATGCCATCGTGGTCACCGAGAACGTCCAGCGGAAGCGTACCGAGGGCATGGGCCGCCTCGCCGCCGCCGTCACCGGCACGCGCGAGGTGTTCTTCGCCGTCATCGCCACCACGCTCACGCTCATCGCCGTCTTCATCCCCATCAGCTTCCTGCCCTCCGAAGCGGGCCGCCTCTTCACCGAGTTCGGCTTCGTCCTCGCCATCACCGTAGGGCTTTCGAGCTTCGTGGCCCTTTCCCTCTGCCCGATGATCGCGTCGCTCCTCCCCTCCCTCGGCTCGGAACGCGGCCTCGCGGGCCCCATCGGCGGCTGGCTCGCCACGCTCTACCGCGCGCTCCTCGCGCCTGTGGTCAAGGCCCCCCTCGTCGCGCTTCTCGTCTTCGCGGCCCTCGCCGCCGGCGCCGGCGCCCTCTACACGCAGCTCGGCGAAGAACTCGTCCCGCCGGAGGACCGCGGCCAGGTCACCGTCCGCCTCCAGGGCCCGGACGGCACGGGGCTCGACTATACGGACCGTCAGGTGGAGGCCATCGAGGCCATGTTCCGCCCCTGGGTCGAGAACGGCACGGCGGAGGGCATCTTCTCCATCACCGGCCGCTACGACCTCAACCGCGGCGAGATCGGCGCCCGCCTCGCCCCCTGGGCCGTGCGCGACACCCCGCAAGCCGAGATCGAGGCGGATATCGCGCCCCAGCTCGGCAGCCTCGCCGGCGCCCGAGCCCGCATCTCCCGCTCCAACTCCCTTGGCCTCCGCGGCGGCTCCAATGGCGGGCTGGAGCTTGCCCTCACCGGCCCCAGCTACCCCGCCATCGCCGAGGCGGCCGATGCCTTCGCCCTCGCCCTCCGCGAGATACCGGGCCTTTCGGACGTCCGCGTGCAGTATCAGGCCACCCAGCCCCAGCTCTCCATCGATATCGACCGGGACCGCGCCGCCGATCTCGGCGTGCCCATGGAAGCCCTCTCCGCCACCCTCCGCGCGCTGATCGACGAGGAGGAGATCGCGGAGCTCACGGTGAACGACGAGGCGATCCCCGTCTTCCTCCAATCCGCCGAGGGCGCGGTGCGCGACCCCACGGACCTTCTCAACCTCAACGTCCGCAGTACCGATGGCCGCCTCGTCCCCCTCCTCCAGCTCGTCAGCTTCGCTGAGGAGGGCGTGGCCGCCGAGCTCGACCGTCACGGCCAGCGGCGCGCCATCGAGATCGACGCGACGGTGGCGCCGGAACTCACCATGGCCGAGGCCGTCGCCGCCACCCGCGCCCTCGCCCGCGACGCGCTGCCGGGCGAGATCGGCCTCCTCTTCCTCGGCGAGGCCGCGACGCTAGAGGAAACCTCCTCGGCGCTCGCCGCCACCTATGTCATCGCGCTGGTGGTGGTGTTCCTGGTGCTCGTGGCGCAGTTCGAAAGCCTGACCTCCGCGCTCGTGGTCATGGTCACCGTGCCTTTCGGCGTCGCCGCCGCCATCCTCGCCCTCTGGCTCACCGGCACCACGGTCAACATCTTCTCCCAGATCGGCGTGCTCATGCTCATCGGCATCATGGCCAAGAACAGCATCCTGCTGGTGGAGTTCGCGGACCAGCTGCGCGACCAGGGCGCCCGCGTCGCCGCTGCGGCCTCCCGCGCCGCCAGCGCCCGCCTCCGCCCCATCGCCATGACGCTGGTCTCCACCGTGCTGGCGGGCCTGCCCCTCATCCTCGGCGGCGGCCCGGGGGCGGAGGCGCGCGCCGCCATCGGCTGGGTGATCTTCGGCGGCCTCGGCCTCGCCACCCTCTTCACCCTGTTCCTGACACCCGCGGTCTACATCCTGATCGCCGGCCTCGCCCGCCCCCGCGCTGCCCAGGCCGCACGGCTCGAGGCCGAACTCGCCGCCGCCACGCACCGACATCCCGCTGAATAATCACCGCGGCAAATGGGTCGCCGAATCGCGCCCGTCCGAGCCAGGGCTGTGGCATACTCCCGACCAGCGCATCGCATTACGGCGCGCCACACCGGCGGCACCAAGAACCGCCAGAACCGGGAGATCCATGATGATGAGGCTCTTGCCCTGCCTTCTCGGCGCGCTCGCGCTCTTCGCCGCCGATGCCGCCGAGGCCCGCTTCGACGACCGCGACGCCAAGCATGCCTGCAAGCGCTTCGGCCGTCAGAACCACAACGCCGCCGGCTATCACGGCCTCACCGTCCAGCGACCCAACGACCGCCGCTACGTCGTCACCGGCGTGCTCGAACGGCAGGGCCGGCGGGATCTCGCCTTCCGCTGTGTCGTGCGGGACCGCGAGGTCGCAAAGTTCGATACGAACCGCGGCGGCGGCTCGAGCGCCAGCAGCGACAGCGGCCTCAGCACAGGCGAAGCCCTCGGGGCGGCGCTCGCCATCGGCATCGGCGCCGCCATCATCGGCGCGGCCTCGGACGACCACAAACACGATGACTATCGCAGCTCAAGCGACGGCCACGACCACCGCAAGGATTGGGGCCGGAAATACCTCCTCAACGATGGCCGCATCGTCTGCTATCGCGGCCAGCGCGCCTGCTACGGCACCGATGACGGCAACTTCGCCCCCCGCTGGACCCGCCGCGAGTTCGGCGGCTGAGAAAGGAGAGAGCCCCATGAGACCCGTGATCGCCACCGCCCTCTACGCCCTCCTCGCCCTGCCCGCCGCCGCCGGAGAAACCGCAGCAGATGCCGCCGGAGATGCCACCGGAGATGCCGCAACCAACCGCATCGGTCCGGCCTGGCAGGAAGCCTACGAAATGCAGGGCATGGTCTTCACCGCCGAACAGCGCGCAGCCCTGCTCGACCTCGCCTGGCATGCCATGGCCGCGAACATCTGCGACGAGCTGATGCTCGATCACGCCAAGTTCGGCATGGCCCTCGGCGCCCTCCAGCATGCGGACGGGCCGGACATGTCCGACGAGGAGCACCGCTACTACGAGCATCACGTCGCCGTCAGCTTCGGTGTCGCCGTCGGCATCATGCTGGCCGAACACGCCAAGGGCCCCGAGGAGACGGTCGGCTTCTGCAAGGACGTGAAGGACGAGATCGCGACCACGGACGATCCCATGGAACACCACTTCGCGATCGAGACCGCCGGGGCCGAGTAACCGATCCCCGCAACGCGACGCGCGACGCAAAACGCCGCCGGCTTATCTCCGGCGGCGTTGCCGCAGAAACCCCGCAACAACCGATCCCGGCGACCAGCCGGGATGCCGCTTGCCTCAGGCCTGCATTCTCAGGCCCCTACGCTCAGGCGCCCACCACGCTCCGGAAGGCCGAGGCGGCTACGGCCAGCTTCGAGACGCTGAGGGCCGCGCCGCTCCGCAGCTCCGCCATCAGCTTGTCGGCCCGCCCCGCATCCTCGGCCTTCGCCTCGGCCCAGGCGGCCACGGCGGCCGAGCCCACCAGCGCCTCGTCGCGCGCCAGCGCCGCCGCCGCGATCTGGCTCTGCTGGGCGCGGAGATCGCTGATCAGCCGGCCCACGGCCACGCCCTCCCAGTGGTCGCCCGCGGCCAGGCCGCGCGCCTCTGTGCGCAGCCAGTCGAGCCCGAAGCGCGCGCCGGCGGCGAAATACGTCTCCGCCACCGCCCGCACGTCGCGCCCCGCCTGGCCCGCCACATCCACGATGTCGAGCACGCCGCCCTGGAATTCGAGGCCCGAGACCTTCGCCGCCAGCCCCTCGGGCACGCCCGCCTCCACCAGCCGGGCCACCCGGCTGTCGAGCCGGCCCTTGGTGAAGTCCGTAAGCAGCTCCGGCAGCCCGTCCGAGACCACCGCCATCCCCGGCGCATACATTGCCACCAGCGTGCCCGTATCGAGCTCCGAGGGCCGGCTCAGAATGCAGGAGAGCTGGCTCGTCATCGCATGCGCCAGCGCCGTGTGCATCTCGATCTGCACCGAGGCCGGCACCTGGTTGTCGAGCGCGTCGATCTCCGCCCTCAGCTGGTTCACGCCCAGGATCTCACGCGCCGCGAAGAAGGCCTCAACGATCTCGCCCGTGCTTGCCCCCGTCTCCTCGCCGAGGCGTCCCACAAGGCTCGCGCCCCCTTCGTTCACCACGATATTCGCCAGCACCGTGGCGATGATCTCGCGCCGCAGCCGGTGCCCCCGCACCGCCGCCCCGAAGGGCTCGGCCAGCGCCTCGGGGAAGTAATCGATGAGAAAATGCTCGAGATGCGGATCGTCCGGCACCGGGCTCGCCACGATCTCGTCGAAGAGCGTGAGCTTCGCGTAGGAGACCAGCACGGCGATCTCCGGCCGCGTCAGCCCCTCGCCCCCGGCCGCCCGCTCGCCCATCGCCTCGTCATCCGGCAGAAGCTCCACTGCCCGGTTCAGGAGCCCCCGCGCCTCCAGCCCCCGCATGAAGCGCCAATGCGCATCCAGCAGCTGCGGCGCCCGCGCTTCGGCCATGCTGATCGCCAGCGTCTGGGTGTAGTTCGTCTGCAGCACCAGCTCCGAGACGCGGTCCGTCATCTCCGCCAGCAGCTGGTTGCGCTGCTTCTCGGTCATGTCGCCCGCCTGCACCACCTGGCCGAGCGCGATCTTGATGTTGACCTCGTGGTCCGAGCAGTCGACGCCCGCGGAGTTGTCCACCGCATCGGTGTTGATCTTCACGCCCCGGCGCGCCAGCGCGATGCGCCCCTTCTGCGTGACGCCGAGGTTCGCGCCCTCACCGATCACCCGCGCCCGCACCGCGGCCGCATCCACGCGCAGCGCCTCGTTGGCCTTGTCGCCCACATCCGCATGGGTCTCCTCGGCGGCCTTGATGTAGGTGCCGATACCGCCGAACCAGAAGAGGTCCACCTCCGCGCTCATGATCGCCTTGATCAGCTCCGCCGGCGTCACCCGCTCGGCCTCGATGCCCAGCAGCGCCTGGATCTCCGGCGTCAGCTGCACCGACTTGGACGAGCGCGGGAAGATCCCGCCCCCCGGCGACATCAGGGACCGGTCATAGTCCTGCCAGCTCGAGCGGCCCATCTCGAAGAGCCGCTTGCGTTCGAAGAACGTAGAGGACGGGTCGGGATCGGGATCGATGAAGATGTCCCGGTGGTCGAACGCCGCCTGCAGCCGGATCTGGTCCGAGAGCAGCATGCCGTTGCCGAACACATCGCCCGACATGTCGCCGCAGCCCATCACCGTGAAGGGCTCGCTCTGCGTGTCGTGCCCAAGCTCGCGGAAATGGCGCTTCACCGCCTCCCAGCCGCCCTTGGCGGTAATGCCCATGCCCTTGTGGTCGTACCCGTTCGAGCCGCCAGAGGCGAAGGCGTCGTCCAGCCAGAAGCCGTAGTCCTGCGCCAGCCCGTTGGCGATGTCCGAGAACGTCGCCGTGCCTTTGTCCGCCGCCACAACCAGGTAGGGGTCGTCCAGATCGTAGCGCACCACCGCGGCCGGCGGCACCACCGTGCCCTGGTCGAGGTTGTCGGTGATGTCGAGCAGGCCCGAGAGGAACGTCTTGTAGCAGCGGATCGCCTCGGCCTGCACCTCCTCGCGGCTGCCGCCCGCCGGCAGCTTCTTCGGCAGGAACCCGCCCTTGCTCCCGACAGGCACGATGACCGAGTTCTTCACCTGCTGCGCCTTCACAAGGCCCAGCACCTCGGTCCGGAAATCCTCCTTGCGGTCGGACCATCGTAGGCCGCCGCGCGCCACCGGCCCGCCGCGCAAGTGAACACCCTCGACCCACGGGCTGAACACGAAGATCTCGCGCCAGGGCCGGGGCAGCGGCAGATCGTCCAGCGCCCCGCTGTCGAACTTGAAGCTCACATAGGCCTTCGGGCCGTCCGGGCCCTCCTGGTAGGCATTGGTGCGCAGCGTCGAGAGGATGGCGTTCACAAAGCGGCGCAGGATCCGGTCCACATCAAGGCTCGGCACGCTCTCCAGCGTCGCCTCGATCTCGCCCACCAGCGCGTTCGTCGCCGCCTTCCGCTCGTCGAGGCTGTGGCCGGTCTCCGGGTCGAACCGCGTCTCGAAGAGGGCGATGAGCTTCTCCGCAATCTCCGGATAATCGCAGAGCGCGTCCTCCATGTACTCGATCGAGTAGGGAATGCGCGCCTGGCGCAGGAACCGGCTATAGGCGCGCAGGATGTCCACCGCGCCATGCTCCAGGCCCGCGAGCAGGATGAGCCGGTTGAGCCGGTCATCGTCCATCTCGCCGACCCAGACCGCCTCGAAAGCGTCCTCCATCTTGGCGCGGATGCTGCCCCCGGAAAGGTCGATCGCCTCACCGCCCTGCGAGACCATCAGGAAGTCGTGGATCCAGGTCTCCCCGCCCTCGCATTCGATGAGGTACGGATGCTCGTTCAGCACCCGGAAGCCCATATGCTCCAGCACCGGCAGGCAGTCCGAAAGCGGAACGGGCCCGCCCTTGTGGAAGATCTTGAAGCGCACCCGGTCGTCGTCGTCCTCCAGCCGGCGGTAGAAGTGCAGCCCCAGCGGCGCGGCGTCCGTCAGCGTCTCCAGCCGCTCGATATCGGCCACCGCTTGGGCGATCCCCACCTCCTCGCGGTAGCTGGCCGGGAAGCCCATGCCGAAGCGGGCGTGGAGCGCGTGGCCCTTGTGCTCGCCATCCTTCTCCACCAGCGCATCCATCAGCCGGTCGGACCAGGAGCGCACGGCCTCGACCACCTGGCGCTCCACCTCCGCCACGTCGATGGCCGGCATGCCCGCCTGCAGCGCCACCACGAAATGAACGCGCGCCATCGCCTCCATGTCGAAGCTCGGCTCCCACGACGCAACGCGCCCGTTCACCGCCTCGCAGAGGATCGTGCCGAGCTTTACGCGCAGCTCCGTCGTGTACCGTTCCCGCGGCACATAGGCGACGCAGCTCACGAACCGGCCGAACCGGTCGGGCCGCATGAACAGCCGCGTGCGCGGCCGCGTGGCGAGGTGCAGCACGCCAACCGCATTCTCGAAAAGCTGCTCGTCCGTCGACTGGAAAAGCTCGTCGCGCGGATAGTTCTCCAGCACGTTGTCCAGCGCCTTGCCGTCATGGCTCGAGGGGCGGAAGCCCGCGCGCCGGATGATCCGGTCGAGCTTCTCGCGCAGCATCGGGATCTCGTGCGGGCTGCGGTTATAGGCGGCCGAGGTGAAGAGGCCCACGAAGACCTGCTCGCCGGTCACCTGCCCGTCGGCCCCGTACTGCTTCACCGCCACCACGTCGAAATGCGTGCCGCGATGCACGGTCGAGCGCCGGTTCGCCTTCACCACCAGCAGCGGATGATCCTGCGCCGCGAACTGGTGCAGCTCCGGCGTCCAGTGCACGAAATTCCCGTCGGTGTCGCGCATCACCGTGTAGTCGGGCTCGCTGAGCAGCCCCAGCCCGCTGTCATGCACCGGCTGGAACCCGCCATCGCCGCCCCAGTAGAAGCTGCGGCAGCCGAGGAAGGTGAAGTGGTTGTCCGCCAGCCAGTCGAGGAAGGCCGCGCCCTCGTTCGCGCTGTCGGTCACCGTGGCCGGCGCGGTCTGGCGCAGGGTCTCGGTGGTCTCGGCCAGGCGCGCCAGCATCGGCCGCCAGTCCCGCACCGCCAGCGCCACATCCGCATACATCGCCTCGAAGGCGTCCTTCAGCTCCGCCAGCCGCTGCGGCTCGCCGATCTGGTCGACCTGCACATGGATCACGCTCTCGCCAACCGCGCCCTCGCTGCCCGGCTCCGCCAGCCCCAGGCGCCGCCCGGTCTCGTCGCGCCGCACGGTCATCAGCGGGTGGATCAGCGCATGAATGCCAAGGCCCTGCTCCGTCAGCAGCACCGTCGTGCTGTCCACCAGGAACGGCATGTCGTCGTTCACCACTTCCACGATGGTATGGCGCGAGGACCAGCCATGCTCCGCCATGCGCGGGTTGTAGACGCGCACCTTCGGTCGGCCAGGCTTGCGGTCCCGGCAGAACTTCCAAAGCGCCAGCGCCGCGCCGTAGAGCTCCTCGATATCGAGCTCGTCCACCTCCTCGCGCGCGGCATTGGCGAGGATCACGTCCAGCCCCATGGTGAAGCTCATCGCCTCCGCCCGCTCCAGCCGCTCCCCGGCGAGGCGCCGCAGTTCGTCGAGCTTCTGTTCGAAGGTCTCGGTGTTGGCGATCAGCATGGGCAGGCTCCCCGTTGTGAGCGACGCTTGGGCGTCGTGCGTCTCGTTATCCAGGGCGCCCAAGCCTTCCATAAGCCGGCACGCCCTTCCGCGCACCGGCCACCATGCCACCCCAGGTCAACGACTAAAAGACAACTTTCCGCGGCAGTCGCCCCGATCGGCAGCCGCCCGGTCATGCCCCCTCACGAAACGTGGCGCGCGCTCCCGGCCGCCCTCACCCCCGCCTTCACCCCCGCCCTCACCAACCGGCAGCCCAGCGCTCCAGCCGGCTGGCGAGCCGGTTCACGGCGGCGTAGAGCAGCACGGTGAAAAGCGCGAGGACCACGAGGCTCGCGAACATGAGGTCGATCTTAACCCGCCCGTTCGCCAGCAACATCAGGTAGCCGAGCCCGCCCGAAGCGCCCCCCACCCACTCGCCGACCACCGCGCCGATGGGCGCATAGACAGCCGCCAGCCGCAAACCGGAGGCAAAGGCCGGCAGCGCGGCGGGCAGGCGCAGCCGCCAGAGCACCGCGCGGTGCCCCGCCCCCATCACCTCAGCGAGGTCGAGCAGCCCCCGATCCGTCCGCCGCAGCCCGTCATAGAAAGCGGAGGTGACCGGGAAGAAGATGATCAGCACCGCCATGGCGATCTTCGAGGCCATCCCGAAGCCCAGCCACAACGCCAGGATGGGCGCCAGCGCGAAATAGGGCACGGCCTGGCTCAGCAGCAGCCCCGGCAGCACCATGCGCGCCAGCCGCGGGGACATCGCAAGGCCCAGCGCCGTCAGCCCGCCAAGCGCGGCCCCCAGCGCCATGCCCGCCAGCACCTGCGCCGCCGTGATCACCGCATTCTCGGCGATAAGCGCGCGCGACGCCCAGAGCGCCTCCGCCACCTTCAGCGGTCCGGGCAGGATGAAAGGGGTCACGCCCGTCAGGCTCACCACTCCCTGCCAGATCACCAGCAGGCCGAGCATTGCGGGCAGCACCCGCACGAGGGCGCTCACGCCGAAACTCCCGAGCCGCCCGGCGCCCGCAACCGGGCGAGCAGCGCCGCCCCCGCCTCAAGCGTCTCGCGCGCCCCGGCATCGCGAATGGGCGGCGCCGCGGGCAGCGCGCCCGGCGACAGCCCACCCTCGGTCAGCAGCCACACCGCCTGGCCAAGGCGCGCCGCCTCCGCCGGCTCATGGGTCACCATCAGCACGGTGCGCCCGGCCAGCAGCTCCCAGGCCAGCTCCTGCATCTCGGCGCGGGTGCGGGCGTCGAGCGCCGAGAACGGCTCGTCGAGCAGCGCCACCGGCCGGTCCTCCATCAGCGTCCGCGCCAGCGCCACCCGCTGGCGCTGCCCGCCAGAAAGCGCGCCGGGCTTCGCGCCCGCCCGGCCCGAAAGCCCCACACGCGCCACCAGCGCCTCGGCCCGCGCCCGGTCCACCGCCTCGCCCCTCAGCCGCGCGCCCAGCGTCACGTTGCCGAGAATGTCGAGCCAGGGCACCAGCAGGTCCGTCTGCGCCATATAGGCGATGCGCCCGGCCAGCGGCGCCCCATCGCTCGCGTGGATGCTGCCATCCAGCCGCCCGCCCGCCTCCAGCCCCGCGATCAGCCGCAGCAGGGTAGACTTGCCGACGCCCGAGGGCCCCAGCAGGCAGGTCCAGCGCCCCGCCTCCAGCGTCAGCCCCAGCCCTTCGAGGTCGAAGGCCGCGCCTGCCGCGCCCCCAAAGCGCAGATCCCCCTCGATCCGGACACCCGGCGGCGCGCCCGTCCCTGAGGGCCTAGCCCTCACTCGTGAAGATCGAGCAGCAGCGACGAGACCGGCTTCACCTCCGGCACCAGCGCGCGGGCGTGCATGAAGGCCTCGAACCGCTTGTACCGCCCCACATCCATCGCCCCGGGGCGCAGCGCAAAGCGCGGGATCGTGTCGGGCCAGGCCTTCGCGTTCAGCGCATCGTCCAGCTCCGGCGAGGTGCCCTTGAAGATCTCCCAGCTCTCCTCGGGGTGGTTCACGATGTACTGCACCGCCTTCTCGGTCGCCTCGAGAAAGCGCGCGATCGCGTCCTTCTTCTCCGGCCCGATCTCGGGGTTCGCCACGTAGATCAGCTCGTCATGCGCGGGCAGCCCCTCTTCCTCGATAAAGAAGCACCGCCCCTCCACCCCTTCGATCTCCATCTGGTTGAGCTCGAAGTTCCGGTAGGCGCCGATCACCGCATCCACCTGCTGCGTCATCAGCGCGGGGCTCAGCGCAAAGTTCACGTTGATAAGCTCGATGCCGTCCATCGAGACGCCGTGGTTCTCGAGGATCGCGCCCAGCAGCGCCTCCTCCACGCCGGCGACAGAGAAGCCGATCCTGCCGCCCTCGAGGTCCGAGATCTCCTTCACCGGCCCGTCCGCCAGCACCAGCAGGCAGTTCAGCGGCGTGGCCACCAGCGTGCCCACCCAGGCCACCGGCAGCCCTTCGGCCACCTGCAGATGCAGCTGCACCTGGTAGCTCACCGCCAGGTCGACACGCCCCGCCGCCACCATCTTCGGCGGCTCCGAGGGGTCGGCGGGCGCGATCACCTCCACCTCGAGCCCCGCCTCCTCGAAATACCCCAGCTCCTCGGCCAGGATGATCGGCCCGTGGTCCGGGTTCACGAACCAGTCGAGCGCAAGCGTCAGCTTGTCGGCAGCCACTGCCTGCTGGCCGGCGAAAGCCGAAAGCCCGGCCGCAAGGGCGAGAGCGGAAAGGCGCATGGTCTTCTCCCGTATCGCCGGCCAGGGGCCAGGCGCTTCCAATGGCACCGGGAGAGGCGGCTTGGGGGAGAGCACCGGCGGAGACCCCGCCGGCCCGTGATCTGCTCCCTTCGCCGGCATCACCCGGATCAGGTTCGAAGGGTCGCCGCGCCACGCCACCTGGCGCCATCGGCCTCTCAGCCCCTTCGCGGGGCTCCCCTGCACTGGGGGCGAGAGAACAGGCCCCATCCCCCGCTGTCAAGGATCCCATCTCGGCCACGGGCCAAGCGGGGGCGGGCTGGCGGGTGGGCGCCGCCGCGCGAGCGCAGGCGATGCGCGGCGTTGCGGGCACCCGTCAGCCCGCCCCCTCCCGCGCCCCTCCCGCGCCCAGCCCGCACCCAGCCCGCGCCGGCCGCAACGGCATGCGTTGGCGCGGCCGGCCGTGAGGCGTACACTCCCGCCACGCGACGGCTGATGGAGACCTCCGCATGCGCCCCCCCGCTGCCTGCCAGAGCACCGGTTCCACCGCCCGGCAGATCCGCCGGGCAGCGCTCGCGCTTCTCCTGCCCCTCCTCGCCGCCTGCGCCGCAGGGCCCACGCCCTATGTCGCAGCGCTCCCCGAGGAGCCGGCCTCCCTCGGCTTCCGCGAGGCCCCGCTCGAGGACCGCCGCTTCCGCATCAGCTTCGCCGCCAACGGCGCCACCGCGCCCGAGCAGGTGGAGGACTACCTCCTCTACCGCGCCGCCGAGATCACGCTCGCCGAGGGGGCGGACTGGTTCCGCATCGACGCGCGCGAAACCGTGCCGGAAATCCGCTACTTCGCCGGCGGCTATGGCGGGCCCGTCCACGTCGCCCCCATCTTCCTCGGCGTCCGCGTCGTCGGCAAATCCATGCAGCAGCGCCCACCGGCGGCAGCAAATCCAGTCACCCACAGCGCCAAGCGCAAGCACAAACACAAGCGCCGCCACCACCGTCACCGGCGCTACCGGCGGCACTCCCGCCTCTATCTCGGCTATGGTTTCGGCTTCGGCTATTACCCCTATGGCTGGGGCTTCTACCCGGGCTGGGGCGGCACGCTGGTCTACCGCAGCCCCCCGCGCCCCGTGGTCACCCGCCTCGAAGCCAGCGCCGAGATCCGGCTCTTCGAGGGCGCGAAGCCGGCGGACGATGCCGCCGCCTACGATGCTCGCGCGGTGATCGACGCCATCGGCCCCCGCCTCCTCCGCCCGGCCGCGCCGGGCTAGGCCGCGGGAAGACGGGGCCCCAAGGCGTTACGCCGCCGCGTCGGCCCGGCGCCAGAGCGGGAAGGGATCCGGCAGATCCGGCAGGTCCTCGACACGCTCTGCAGCAACCGCCGGCAGCAGCGCTGCGTCGAGGCGGGCCTTCAGCGCCGGCCAGTCGATGCCCGCCCCGATGAACACGATCTCCTGGCGCCGGTCGCCCCAGGGCTCCTGCCAGTGCTGCTGCATGTAGGACTGCACACCGTCATGGTCCGGCCAATGCTCCCGCGGCACCGCGGCCCACCAGTTCCCCAGCGGCTTCACCGAGGAAAGGGCGCCCGCCAGCGAGAACTCCGCCACCCAGTCCGGCCGGGTTGCGAGCCAGAAATGCCCCTTCGCACGGATCACGCCCGGCATCGAACCGTTCAGCACGGCCGCGATCTTCTCGGGCACGAAGGGCTGGCGCGCGCGGTAGACGAAGCTCGCCACCCCGTACTCCTCTGTCTCCGGCACATGGTCGGCGAAGCCATAGAGCTCCTTCGCCCACATCGGGTGCTCATG
>JBCBEP010000025.1:0-35973 GCA_038528605.1 Pseudomonadota bacterium | reverse complement strand
CCAATGCCACCGTCCACTAACATTCAACCCGGATCCGTGTTCGGGGGCAGGCCAGGTTCTAGATTCTCGGTGGGTATCCCCTTCGGCACGCCCACCGTGGCCAGTTGATCCTCCATTCTAAGCTTGTCGGTCTCCAGCCTTTCGATGCGCCGCTCATAGCCTCGGATGGCGGTCATGCTGGCCGCATCGGCGATGGTGTCGAGGAAGCCGTCGATCTGCTTCTCGATGCTCGCGATCTCGCGGCGGAGTGCTGTGCGCATCTCGGCGATCTGGAAGCCGCGCAGTTCCCAGGCATGCAGGAACATCTCACTGACGAGTTCTCACAGGCCCTTCGTCAGGCGCATGTCTTTGAGCACCTCCTCCAAGTCACCTTCTAGCTTGTCGCGCCGGATGGACTTGCCGTAGCTCGCGCAGCCTTTCGTGTGGCAGCAGTAATAGGCGAAAAGCCCACCGTGGCGGCCACGGGACTGGCTGGAATAGAGCGGTCGCGCGCAATCGGCGCAGGTGACGGAGCCGCGCAGCGCGAAGAGATCGCCGAGGTCCCTTCGCGCCGGAGCGTAAGCGGTGCCGTTCAGGCGCTCGCCAGGAGTTCATCACCCCTCGCTTTCCGCAACAGAACGGCATGATGGAGCGCCTCATCCGATCTTTGAAGGAACAGTGCGTCCACTGGCAGAGGTTCGAGAGCCTAGCCTATGCCAGCCGCGCGATCGGTGACTGGATCCAGTTCTATAACTACCGCCGGCCGCACCAGGCGCTCGGCATGAGGACACCCGCCGCAGCCTACGAGTTAGCGGGCTGACCTGAGCAGATTCCGTCGCGTCGGTAAACTAGCAGTGGCCCGCACATCCCATGGAAATCGGGCAGGGGCATCTCTGGCCGGGTAGCTTCCATCAGTGACTGCAGATCGTGACTCGCCAGTACGCACGCCTTGTTCGGGACTGGGTAACCTCACTCCGGCTCTAGCCAAGCGCCTGCGGGACGCCTTTGATGCGTTGAGAGCTGCTGTCGATCTGGCGCCTGAACTGCTGTGGAGCGATTGTCTTTTCCTGGGGTTCGCGGCGCCTGACATGGCGCTTTGCGCCTTGGCGGCTGGAGAGCGTGCGATGTTTCCGGCGGGGCCTTTTGGTCGTTCGCCGCAGCGCGGAGGGAAAGCCGCTCACTCAGCAGCTTAACGGGCTCGACGCGGCGTGGCCCTACTGGCAGCGTATCGTCATGGTTCAACGCCATATTCAAGAGGCCGATGGCCGCCGAACCGCGCCGGCAGCCGTGCGGAACACTGGCCCTCTGATCGAGGCTCTCCGGGCGCGGTTGCCCTCGCAGGGGCGTGTTCTGGAAGTGGCGAGCGGGACAGGCCAGCATGCCGCAGCCTTCGCCGCGGCGTTTCCGGCGTTGGAGTGGCTGCCCTCGGACATCGACCCTGGCCAGCGGGACAGCATTGCCGCGTGGCGGCGGGAGAGCGGTCTGAAGAATGTTGCGGAGCCGTTGGCCATCGACATCGCGGCTCCGTGGCCCGTCGCGCCTGGGCATGCAGAGGCTGTTCTGACCATCAATCTTCTCCATCTCATCCCGGAGCCACACGTCTCGCGGCTCTTTCAGGAGGCACGCGCGGCGCTGAATGAGGCGGGTCGAATGATCGTTTATGGCCCGTTCTTGCGGGGGTCCTCCTATGCCTCGGATGGTGATCGCGCCTTCGATGCTTCCCTTCATGCTCGCAATCCGGCGATCGGCTACAAGTCCGTGGAGGCTGTCTCCGACATGGCCCTTGCGGCGGGGCTCACCCGGATCGCAATCGACGCGATGCCGGCGAACAATCTTCTTCTCACCTTCTCGGCCCCGTGAGCTTTGGACACGACTGAAACTGCGATCTCCGGCTCGATCGTCTTCGACCATCCCCGCGCTGTCGATGTTCCGCCGTCGCCGTATCGGCCAAGGCGTCGTCTGGCACGCATGCCGTCATTGCGTCGGCCGAGACGTTGCTCGCAGGAAAACCCGTGCCCCTGCGCCTCGCGGTTATTCGGCAGGGCGCTTCGTTACTGTGGCCGCCGACGTTGCCCGCCCTCTCGTTTGAATGAAGTAGAGCAGCGTCGTTGAAGTGACGCCGATCGCGTCGGACAAGAGGCCACCTTCGATCATGAAGAGCGCTGAGCCGATGAGGCCTAGGCGCATCGGTCCGGCGGCTCGCGCGCCCACGAACCAGCCCTGCACACCTGCCGAGAGCAAGAAAACGCCGACCACGGCGGTGACGCCCGCGCGTGCCAACTCGAACCATGTTCCGTCCATCAGGAGTGCGCCGTTGTAGAAGAACATGAACGGCACGATGAAGGCTGCGATCCCTACTTTGAAGCTGGCGACGCTGGTCTCCATGGGGTTGGCGCCGGAGATGCCCGCGGCCGCGTAGCTTGCCAGCGCCACCGGCGGTGTGATCGCGGAGAGCACGGCAAAGTAGAAGACGAAGAAGTGGGCCGTCAGGGCAGGGATCCCGAGCTGCACGAGGCCTGGAGCGACGACCGAGGCCGCGACGGCGTAGGCCGCGGTCGTCGGCATGCCCATTCCCAGCAGGATGGCGATGCACATCGCGAAGAAGAGCGCCAACAACTGCGACGTCGCCGCCAGATCGAGCAAGACAGAGGAGAAGCGCGCGCCAACCCCCGTGAGGCTGATCACACCAACAATGATCCCAGCACAGGCACATACGGCAATGATCTGGATCGACATGTAACCGGCCAGCTCAAAGGCTCTCAGGATCGCGCCGATCCCCATACGACCCGGCGTGAGCCAGCTCACTGCCGCCGCAGCCACCGTTGCGAGCGTGCCTGCCCGGATCACCGAATAACCGAGGAAGAGGGCGACGATCAGAATGATGATGGGCAAGAAGAGATAGACCTGCTGGATCATCGTCGCGAGTTTGGGCAACTCGTCGTCCCGCATGCCTCTCATGCCGAGCTTGGCGGCCTCGAAGTCCACCATGAAGTAGACCGAGACGAAGTAGAGAATTGCCGGGATGATCGCAGCGATGGCGATCTCTTGGTACGGTATGCCGGTAATCTCCGCCATGATGAACGCGCCGGCGCCCATAATCGGGGGCATGATCTGACCGCCGGTGGAGGCGGCCGCCTCTACGGCGCCGGCGGTTTGCTTTCGATAGCCGACCTTCTTCATCAGAGGGATTGTCAACGACCCGGTCGCGACGACGTTGCCTGCGGAGGTGCCATTGATCATGCCCATGAGACCGGAGGCGAAGATCGCGACCTTGGCAGGGCCTCCGCGCGCCCTTCCTGCAGCTGCAAAGGCGAAGTTGACGAAGTAGTCGCCCACCTTGGAGGCTTGGAGGAAGGCTGCGAAAACGATGAACAGAATGATGTAAGTGGATGAAACCGCGGTTGTGGGGCCAAGGATGCCCGCATCCGAGTACACATGGCCGAAGAACCGCTGCCAGCTGTAAGCGCTTTGGACAGCCAGGATGCCCGGCAGCAGATGGGCCGTGAAGGTGTAGACGAGGAACACCGCCGTGATCGCGACCAATGCCAGGCCTGCCACCCGCCGGGTCAATTCGAGGATCATCATGGCACCGGCGGTTGCAGCGAAGGCGACACCGATGGGGACGAACTGTGTGCCCACCGCATTTCGCGCCGCGGTCCCATAGATTGCGATGAGATAGGCGGCGACCGAGAAGCTGCACACCGCCAGCAGCACGTCGCCCTGCGCGAGCCTGTCGCGCGCTGGAGGCTGAAGCCAGGACAGGAGAATACCGCCCGTCGTCGCCAGCAGCAGCGGAACCCCGAAAAGCCACGTCTCCATGCTCTTGATCCCGGCGTCCACGCCGTTCCACATCACACCGCTCTCAATCTCCACAGCGAAGTAGAGCGCAGCGCCGAGGGAAAGCGTTGCGGGGATCATCAGCGCCAGGCCCAGATATCCGAGAGCTTTGTGCCCCGCCGCACCTCCGTCAGCAAAAGCACGCCCGGAGAAGAGCAGCAGCCCGAGTGCCAGAGCGCCCGCGATGTGGACGATCCGGAAGTTCCAGGTCTCCATGGGGAACTGCGGCAGCAGCGGGATGTCCAGTCCCGTCCAGTCCCGGATCGATAGCCCGTTCAACGCGATGACATGGAACAGAGTGTAGAGAGTGGCGGCACCCGAAATCAGAAGGAGCAACCTGCCGGAGAGCAACCGTCGGTTCGCCTCGATCGGTTCCTGATCGACCCCATCGGCGATTAGCTGCTCGTCGGTCTGGCTGGCATCCGTGCCCTTGCCGCTCGTGTCCATGGTTGCTCTTTCGTGTGGTTCCCAGCCGGTAAGGCGCCCAGGCGCGAAGGCCTGAGCATCGGTGCGGTTGGGATGCCGTTGGCATCGGGAATGATGGTGGGATCGAAGGTCCGCGCCGGCAGTCCACGTTGTGAGAAGGCCCGGTTGCACAGGGCCTTCTCAAAGGCGCGGCGTTCTCCGGATCAGCTGCCGTGGATCATGGCATCGGGGATATCGGCGCCGGCGTTCTCGCGGAACCACTTGGCCGCGCCCGGGTGCCATTTCAGCACCGAGTTCTTGTCCCAGTGCTCCGGCAGGGTCGACCGGGCGGCCCGGTGGATCTCGACCATCCGTGCGTTGTCGGACATCACCACATCGACCACGGCTTCCACAAAGCTCGCCGGCAGGTCGCATTGCGCGATGGCGAAGTTCCACATGGACACCGAGCGCGCGTCCGCCTCAAGCGTCGTGTAGGTCTCCGCGGCGATCGAGAACTCGGACACCGGGAACGCCGTGAGGATCTTCGCCTGCTCCTCCGCGGTGAACTCGATGATGTTCACGTCGGTCTGCACTTCGAGCTGGCTAACCGCCGGAACCGGCACGCCGGCGGCGAAGGCGATCACATCCAGCAACCCGTCCTGAAGCTGGCTGCCGAGGTCCGACCAGCCGCCGTTGCGGCGCTCGAAGTCCACACCCAGCTCTTCCATCATGCGCGGGAAGTACGTGTCGGAGGTCGAGCCCGCCGGTCCGAAGCCGATCTTTGCACCGGCGGGAATGTCGGCGATCGAGGAGATGCCCGAGGACGTAAGCGCCGTGACAGAGAAAGGCGTTTGGTACATCGGAAAGATCGCGCAGGCCCCGGTCATCTTCAAGCCGGGTGCGATCGGGTTGGTCCCGGCCAGCGATTCTGCTGCGGGGCCCATGGTCGTCATCCCGAACGCCGCATCGCCCGTGTGCACCAGCGTCATGTTCTGCATCGGCCCGCCGGTCACTTCGCCGCCGCCGGAAAGGCCCAGCTCTTCTGCCACGAGGTTGGCCCAGCCCGAGCCATAGGCAAAGTAGGTGCCGCCCTGCGAGGCCGTGCCGACCGTGAAACTCTCAGGCCAACCGGTCCGGTCCCAGTCGTCGCCCGCACTGGCAGTCGATGCAAGCGCAGCAACGATCACCGCCGACAGAGTGGATGTCCGCATTGTATCCTCCCGAAAACGCAGGCTGGTCCTGCAGTTGCTTCAACGCCCCTCCCGGGCGCTGCGCGCGGTGGTTCCATCTGCGGTTCGGGGGGTAAACTGTGATCGGGGATGGATGCGGCGGTCTTGAGAACTTTCTCGCCGCTTTGGGTCGAGTGCCGAACAAAGGCGGCCCCAACGCGTGTGACTTCCCGCCCAGTCAGTCGCTTTCTGTGAAATCCTGACGGGCGAGGCCGTGCTTTTGCATCTTCTCGTAGAGCGTTTTGCGAGAGAGACCCAAGGCCGTGTAGGTGTCCTTCAGTCGTCCGCCATGCGCAGCGATGCTCGCGGAGATGAGCGCCTTCTCATGTGCCATCATCATGCCGAAAAGGCTCTTGTCGGGCGGCTGCGGCGCCGAGACGTCGCGCAGGTCTAGGCCGAGGAGGAAGCGCTCCGCCTCGTTGCGCAGCTCTCGCACGTTCCCCGGCCAGTCACGCGCGGCCAGTTCGCTCAGCACGGCGGCGCTGATCTCCGGGACAGGCCGTTTGTATCGCGCCGCCGCTTGGGAAAGCAGCACGGCAAAGAGGCGAGGGATATCGTCACGCCGCTCCGACAGCTCCGGCAGATGGAGGGTAACCACATTGAGCCTGTAAAGAAGGTCTGCGCGGAAACGGTCAGCGGCGGCTTCCTCCTCCAGATTGCTCTTCGACAACGTGAGCACGCGCATATCGAGTGGCACAGGCTCGTTCGACCCAAGGCGGGTGATCGTACGGTTGTGCAACGCGTCCAGCAGTTTCGCCTGCACGGTCATATCGAGGCTGTCCACCTCATCGAGGCACAGCATGCCGCCGCGGGCATGTTCCAGCTTGCCAAAACGCGCCCGCGTAGCACCGGGAAAGGCGCCTGCCTCATGCCCGAACAGCTCGCTTTCCACCAAAGCACTGGGCAGCGCGGCGCAATTGATATGGACGAAAGGCCCATTGGCCCGTTCGCTCGCCCGGTGGATGGCCCGGGCCGTCACTTCCTTGCCCGTGCCCGTGGCCCCCGTGATCAACACGTCCGCATCGGTCGCCGCCACTGCCCTCACTGTCTTGCGCAGGGCCACCATCGGCGCACTGCGGCCAACAAGCCGCGCCTCGATCACGTCGGACGAGCCGATCTGACGCCGCAATTCCCGGTTCTCAAGGGTCAGCCGCCGCTTTTCCAGCGCGCGCCGGGTCGACGCCACCAGCCGCGCCGGCTCGAACGGCTTCTCCAGAAAGTCATAGGCGCCTTGCTTCATGCAGCGTACGGCCAAATCCACATCGGCGTGGCCGCTGATCAGAATGACGGGGAGCTCCGCGTCGATCTCGAGGGCCCGGCTCATCAGCGCCACGCCGTCCATCCCCTCCATCCGGATGTCCGTCACGATGACGCCGGGAAAGTTTCGCCCGATCCCCTCAAGCGCGCTCGCTGCATCGGCGAAACACGCGGCATCGAGCTCCGCCAGGTCGAATGACTGTGCTGCCGAGACCCTCAGGTCCTCCTCATCGTCGATGAAGAACACATCCTTCGACATCACTCGGCCACCAGTGTCTGCGCGGTACACGGCGACCCGCTCCGGCGGAGCCGCACGCAAAAGACCGCCCCGCCTCCCGGGTGGTTTGCCGCGGTCAGCTT
Organism: Pseudomonadota bacterium; assembly: GCA_038528605.1. Taxonomy (GTDB): domain Bacteria; phylum Pseudomonadota; class Alphaproteobacteria; order Rhodobacterales; family Rhodobacteraceae; genus Thermohalobaculum. Next base: position 28,906 of record JBCBEP010000025.1, on the reverse strand, counting down.
GCCACCGAAATCCTCGACGATATTGAACGAGATCGAGAGGCCGAGCCCCATCCCCTTGCCCACAGGTTTCGTGGTGAAGAAGGGCTCGAAGAGCTGGTCCTCGTCACCGGGAAGGAGGCCCGGGCCGTGGTCGCGAACGGTAACCTCGACCGTCTCATCTGTCTCCGAGACCTCGATCTCGATCCGGACGTCGTCCTCTGTGGCCATGGCATCGAGGGCGTTGGACAACAGGTTCACGATCACCTGCTGCAGCCGTAGCCGGCCGCCCAGCGCCCAGATATGCGGCTCCGGTGGCGCATAATACAAGGTGGCGCGGCGCTTGCGGGCCAGAGGCTCGATCAGGGCGATTGCCTCGTCGATCACCGGGCCGACGGGAATGGAGATCAACTCGTCCCCCGGCCGCCGCGCGAAGTTGCGCAGGTGGCTGGAGATCTTGGCCATCCGGTCGGTCATCTTCGAGATGTGGGAGAGATTCTTGCTGACATCCGCGAAGCGCCCACGATCCAGATAGGCCACAGCATTATCCGCATAGGACTTCACCGCTGCCAAAGGTTGGTTGATCTCATGGGAAAGAGCTGCCGACATCTGACCGAGCGCCGCGAGTTTTCCTGCCTGCACCAGTTCACGCTGCGTCTGGCGAAGCTGCGCCTCTGTGCTTCGCCGCTCTGTCACCTCGGTGCTGAGCGAGGCATTGGTCGTGCGAAGCTCGGCCGTCCTGGCCTGAACCTCCTCTTCGAGTACCGCCCGCTGGGAGCGTTCGGCCCGCAACCGTTCGGCATCCCGAACGCGGCGCTGGACGATGAGCGTGGCTGCGAGGACGACGACGATGACGCCTAGACCCCAGAAGGCGAGCGCCAGCAGCGCACGCGCCATGATCGGCGCCGTGGGTGTCACGACAATGGCATGCCAGCCGGGAAGATCGAGCGCGGTGCGGTTTGAGAGGTACCGCGTCGCCTCGCCCAGATCGCCGCGGGGCAGCCATATCTCCCCTTCGCGCTCGGAATCCACGGGCAGCGTCAACGGCCGAATGGCGTCCAACGGAAACTGCCGTGTCTCCACGATCCGGTCCTGCACCGACTGCGGCAGGGGCGCCAAAGCGCGAAAGCGCAGATCCGGGCGGCTCGTCAGAAAGATGATACCGTTACCGTCGGTCACAAGGATTTCTCGGTCAGCACCCGCCCAGCCGGTCTCAATCGAGGCGGCCGTCACCTTCACGGCCAGCACGCCGACGATGTCGATCCCATCGAGCACCGGCGCCGCGAAGAAGAACCCGGGCTCCCCCGACGTGGTGCCGAGCGCATGGAACCGGGCCGAGCCTCCTGCAACTGCCTCCTGGAAATAGGGGCGGTAGTCGAAGACCCGCCCGACAAAGGACCGGTCCTTGCGATAGTTGCTCGAGGCGATCGTCCTGCCGCTACGATCCATCAGGAAGATGTCCGAGACGTCCACCGACTGAGCCATGAGCCGAAGCTTCTCGTTCACGAACGGGATCAGCCCCTGGTTCTCGGGATCTTTCAGCAACTGGCGCAGATGCGGCACTTCCGCAATCAGCTCGGGCAGCGGGCTGAACCGGCCGAAAGCCTGTTGGATGCCGCCGGCGACCAGTCGCGCCACCGCCTGATTGGCGGTCTGTGCCTCTTGGCGGAAATGCGCCTGCACCGGAGGAAAGGCCAGCGCCGCAACGATCAGCAGCGCGAGCGACAGGGCGATGGCGATCACCTTGCCCTGTCTTCCGTGCGTCGTCGCGAGAGTTGCGGTGTCCATGAGGGCAGGTTACCGGCTGGGAATGAGCTTGCACAAGCGAGGGTGCGAGCGCGATCCGCGCGCTCGACACAGTACCAGTCAGTCAGCTGGCTCCACGCTGAAGGTAATGAAGTAAGTTGCGCCGACCGGTACGAGCTTGTGCGCCACGAGGGGGACGGGGACTGCGCCCGCCGGACACACATTTTCTGCAGCACCCGTCAGCACTGGCTCTGCAGCATCCGCGGGTCGCCCGAGCGCCTGACCCGGCGCCTCGCGCTCCGGCGGGTGCGGCAGGCATCCATCAGGGATGCCCAAACCGTCAACCTCTTGCAGCCCATAGTCCGCGGACCAGACGCCAACACCCACGCGCAATGCGCCAGGCGCCCGCGCGAGAACATTGCACGTGCCAGGTGCCAGTGGGTACCAAGCCCGCGTGAAACGTCCTTCGACGTTTCGAACCTCCGCTGCCGCTGTGAAGAGGGCCGTCCCGGTGTTGCACAGCACGGCGGATGTGAGGCGGTCGGCGCGCGGGCTCGCCTCAGCCGCCGCGGTGACCGCCAGCAACGCGAACACCGCCAAGCGTACTCTGCTCAAGATGTCGCTCATGGCTCAGAACCCAGTCTTGCCTTGCTTGGAGGCGGCAGCGATCAGATCTTCGCCGATGCTCGGAGCAAACTGATCCCAAACCGGCTTCATCGCGTCGATCCAGGCCTGGCGGCCCGCTGCGTCCAGCCGATGCACGCGCACGCCCTTTTCGATCAGCTTCATCTTGTTCAACTGGCCAATCTCGAAGGCGAAGCGATTGTACTCGTGCGTGACCTCGGCAACGATTTGGGAGAACACCTCACGGTCGGCCTCCGACAGGCTGTCGAAAAACTGCGTCGACACGATCACCGCATAGATCAACGCGCGATGATTGGTCTCTGTCACCGAGTCCTGATGCTCATAGAAGCGCCGCGTGTTGATGTTCGACCACGTGTTCTCCTGACCCTGGATCTCACCGGACGCGAGGGCGTCGTAAACTGCGGAGAAGGCGAGCCGTTCAGTTGTGGCGCCCACGGCCGCGAAATAGGCGGCGCTGACCTTTGACCCGGAGATGCGAAAGGTAAGGCCGGCGGGATCGCTCGGCGTCAGGATCGGTCTCGTGGCGGACAGCTGGGTGAGCCCGTTGTGCCAGTAGGTCAGCGCCGTGATCCCGGCTGGCTTGGTCTCCTCAAGCAATCGGCGCCCCGCAGACGAGGTCTCGAAGGCCGAGACGGCCGTCAGGTCGGCGAACATGAAGGGCAGATCGAAAACCTGGAAACGCGGGGAGACGCCACCAAGCTTGGCGACCGACGGGGCTGCCATCTCAAGCTCGCCCGATGCCAGAGCGTCAAGCATCGCCTGATCGTCATCCATCAACGTCGCGTCCGGGAAGACCTGCATGCACAACCGGCCGTCGAAGGCTTCATCGATGCGCGATGCGAGTTCGCTCGCCGTTCGCCCTTTCGGGTGCCCTTTTTCAGAGACCACGTGGCTAAAGCGCAAGACGCGCTCGCCGGCATCGCAGCTTGCTGCGGCATGTTGGCCGCCCACGCTCGCGAACAACGCCAAAAGAAGTATGCCGGTCGGTCCGTTCTTAACCCAGTTCATCGCTCAAAGCTCCGTACTGATCTGATGTGACATGCGTCTCATGTGTCGCGATGCTGTCAGTTGAGAGCGATTGTGACTGAAATGCGCGCAAAGAAGCGTCTGTGCTGGTGGATTACAACAAGCTTTGCCTTCGTGGGCACTGATCAACCCATGAGCCCCAACTGCGCGTAACCCCGTCCACCCACCTGCGCCCCAGCCTTCGTGAGCACCCTCAGAACGCTGGGAGCAGACCTGCTCCAGTTTCTGGTCGGTGGGTCATGCAACCCGTTGAGCTGGTCTCAGTCGGTCTGCGAACTGGGGGCGCGCGCCGTCGAGTGCTGTGTGGAGTCGGTTGCGGTTGTCGTCGTTTCTCCATTCTTCGATGCGGTTGTGTGCGTCGTCCATGGACAGAAGCAGGAGGCGTCGCGGCACTCCTGTCGCAGCTGGCTGTTGAAGGCCACGATGGAGCCGTTGTCGCTCGGCGTCCCGGGTCGAGCGAAGTCGAGCTCGATCTTGTTGAGATACGCCCACTGGTCGAGTAGGCGGCCGGCGCACTCCGGACCGTCACCAGCGGTTGCTCAGACCGATGGCGGAACCGCGATGACTGATCCGAATGCGCCGTGGCTTGCCGCGCAAACGGCAGAGCCGGCCTAGTTCATCGACGACCTGAAACGCTCGATATCTCGTTGTCGGCGCCGTCGAGAGTGACTGTAGTGTGAAGCAGCCCACGATCGTCAGAATGAGGAAAGACCGATCGTCAAGCGGCCTGTGAGCGGCGCCTGCTCCAGTAGTGGCAGCTTGATCGCTCGGCCCGGAACACCGTGCAGGCCCGCCGGGTGCTGACCTTCCACGTTTCTTGCACCCTATCGACGAGCTGGCGCCGCCGCGTCGTCATCTGGCTCGAAGCGAGGACGCCCTCTAGAGCCGTTCTGCCAAGATTTCCTGAAGCATGGCGCGGTCCATGCTGAAATCCGCGACAGGCGTCTTCGGCTTTGTTCGTCCTCCCTCAAGCTGGCGGAACCGCGCTCGCCATTGTCCTCGGACCAATGGCGGATCACTCGCTCGCCTCCGAGGGCATTAGCCCGCCAGAACACTTCCGCCATTTGTAGAAGGTGGCCCTGCTGATCCCGGCCTTGCGGCAACCTTCGCCGACCGTCGTGCCTTCCTCCGCCTGCTTCAACAAGAAGGCGATCTGCGCCTCGCTGAATATCGATGCCTTCATCGCCTCTCTCCGTCTCATGGTCCGATCCTAAACTAGAGAGTTCCAGCCCGGCGCGGCACAGGAAACGGGCAGGAAGTGATGCGTCATGCGTGTTGGTCACACCTGTTTTGGTTCGAGTAGCGCTGTTCGGGAGGGCGGTCGGTGTGGGGACGAGATGGTCTCGTCTCGGATGACCAGGACGCTCGGTTGGGCTTTGCAGCTATCACGTGGCTGCTCGTAGGCGTGGGTGGCGTTGCGGTATGCTGGCGCCGTCATCAATTGTTATGTTGTTACATTTTCGGGGTGGGGATACCGTTTTGGCGCTGTCCTCAAATGGAGAATGCAATGAGATATTCTGCGATCCCGACCATCATCGTCGTCTGTGCGGCTACCGCTGCTGTTGCCGGCGAGAAGCGGGGCCTGGGCGCCCATGAGCATGGGACGGGCCATTTCAATATGGCCGTCGAGGGCACGGAGGTCGCGATGGAGCTCGAAGCGCCCGGCGCGGATATCGTGGGTTTCGAGCACGAGGCGACGTCGGAGGAAGATCGCGCCGCGATCGAGGCGGCGAAGGCGCGCCTGAGCGCGCCACTCTCGCTCTTCGTTCTCCCGGCTGCTGCGGGCTGCGAAGTCGCGAGTGTCGATGTCGCGCTCGTTGGCGATCACGAGCACGACCACGATCAGGACCATGGCGAGGACCATGCCGGCCATGATCACGCCGAGCACGACCATGCCGAGCACGATCACGACCATGATCACGATCACGGCCATGAGGAGGCCGCCGAGGCCGAGGGCGGCCACACGGAGTTCCACGCCGAATACCGCCTCACCTGCGCGGATCCGACGGGTCTCACGAGCGTCGACTTCGCCTATTTCGACGCGTTCCCCAATGCCGAAAAGCTCGAGATCCAGATGATCGACGCCGAGGGAAGCCGTGGCTTCGAGGTGACGCGCGAAGAGGCGGTTCTGGCGCTTCCCGGCAGCTCCTGAGGCGGCGCGCGCTTTGAGCGAGCACCGGGGCGAGGCGCTGGGGATCGAAGGCGTGCGCTTCACCTGGCCAGCGTCGGGCTTTGCGCTGGCGATCGATGCGCTCAGCATCGCGAAGGGTGAGAGCATCGTCCTGCATGGTCCCAGCGGGTCGGGCAAGTCGACGCTGCTGTCGCTCATCTGCGGCATCGTTGTGCCCGATGCCGGTGAGATCCGCGTGATGGGTGAGCCGTTTTCGCCGCTCACGCCGGGGCGGCGGGACCGGATGCGGGCTGAGCGCCTCGGCGTGATCTTCCAGATGTTCAACCTCCTGCCCTACGCCTCACCGGTCGACAACGTGCTCCTGCCGCTCTCCTTCGCGCCGGAGCGCGCGGGTCGTGTGGGGCGGGACAGGGTGGGCGAGGCGCGGCGCCTCCTCTCGGCGCTGGGCCTGCCCCGCGATGTGATCGCGGCGCGGCGGGCGGACCGGCTCTCGGTCGGCCAGCAGCAGCGGGTGGCCGTGGCCCGTGCGCTGATCGGCCGGCCGGATATCGTGGTGGCCGACGAGCCGACATCGGCGCTCGACATCGATGCTCGGGATACCTTCCTCGCCCTCATGGCCGAGCAGGTGCGGGCCGCCGGCGCCACGCTGTTGATGGTGAGCCATGACCAGTCCCTCGCCACCCGTTTCGACCGGGCCGTGGCGCTCGGTGATATCGCCCGCCTGCAGCGCGGAGCGGCGGCTTGATCCTCTTCCGGCTGACGCTGCGCTCGCTTGCCAACCGCTGGATAACGGTGGCCCTCACGGTGTTTGCAACCGCGCTTTCGGTCTGCCTCTTCCTTGGGGTGGAGAAGGTGCGGAACGGCGCCCGCGCGAGTTTCGCCGATACTGTGGCGGGCGTTGACCTGATCGTCGGCGCCCGCTCCGGCTCGGTCCAACTCCTGCTCTATTCGGTCTTTCGCATCGGCAGCGCCACCAACAACATTACCTGGGAGAGCTATCAGGACCTTGGCGCGATGCCCGCGGTGGACTGGATCGTGCCGCTTTCGCTGGGCGACAGCCATCGCGGCTTCCGCGTGCTTGGCACCACGCATGAGTATTTCGACCGATACAGGTTCAGGGGCGACCGGGGGCTGACCTTTGCGGCGGGCGAGCGCTTCGACGATGTGTTCGATGCGGTGCTGGGCGCGGATGTGGCCGAGCAGCTGGGATACGTTCTGGGCGATGAGATCATCGTGGCGCATGGTATCGCGTCGTTCTCATACCATGACGACAAGCCCTTCCGCGTGGCCGGCATCCTCGAGAAGACCGGCACACCGGTGGACCGGACCGTTCATGTGAGCCTCGACGGGATCGAGGCCATCCATGTGGACTGGCGGAGCGGGGCGCGGGACCCGGCCCTGGCGGTGAGCGCCGAGGAAGTCCGCGAGATGGACCTCACGCCGAAAGCTGTTACGGCCGCGATGATCGGGGTGAAATCGAGGCTGGCGGTCTTCCGCCTTCAGCGCGCGATCAACGAGTATCCCGAGGAGCCGCTCCTCGCCATCCTGCCGGGCGTCGCGCTGCAGGAGCTGTGGAGCCTCGTGGGCGTGGCGGAAACCGCGCTCGCGGGCGTGTCCGCGATGGTCGTGGTAACCGCGCTTCTCGGCATGGCCGCGATGATCCTCGCGGGACTGGGGGAGCGGCGGCGCGAAATGGCGATCCTGCGCGCGGTGGGCGCCAGGCCGCGGACCATCGTTGTGGTGCTGCTCTTCGAGGCCTTCGCCATCAGCGTCATGGCAGCCATCGTGGGACTTGCGGCGCTCTATGCCGGCCTCGTGATCGCGCAGCCCTGGCTCGACGCCGCCTATGGGCTCTACGTACCGATCACACCCCCCAGCTCGGGGGAGTTCGGGATCCTCGGCGGCATTATCGCGACCGGCACGGCGATCGGTCTGGTGCCCGCGGTTCGTGCTTACCGCCTGTCTCTGGCGGACGGTATGATGGTGACGCAGTGATCGGGAGGTCGGGCATGATCCGCATGACACGCCGGAAGTTCGGGTTGGCAGGGGCAGCGGCCATCGCCGCCGGGCGCGCCGGCGCCTCCACCGCGCCGATAGAGCTTGAGTGGGCAGACCTGGTCCCCGAAAGCGAGCGCGGTAATCCGTTCTACGAGATGATCAGGCAGCTCGGCATCGTTCAGCACGGCGAGCTGTCGTCGCCCTTCGATGCGCAGGACCGAACTGTCGGCATCACGAAGGAGTACGACGACAAGCAGGTGCGCCTGCCCGGTTACTCGGTGCCCCTCAGCTTCAACGGAACGGCGGTGACGGAGCTTCTTCTCGTCCCCTATATCGGCGCGTGCATCCATGTGCCGCCCCCGCCCCCGAACCAGATCGTGTTCGTCACGCTGCGCGAGCCCTACGAGATGACCGGCTATTTCGAAGCGGTTTTCGCGACAGGCGTGTTCAGCAGTGCTGTGCTCGAGACGGAGCTTGCGGAACTCGGCTATGTGATGAGCGAAGGGACGCTAGAGCCTTACGAATGAGGGCTGAAGGCTCAGTCCCGATTGAAGAGCGCCTGGGAGATCGCGATTTCAACCGTTTCGGGCCGGAAGGGCTTCGTCACGAGGTAGGTCGGCTCCGGACGTTCCCCGGTCAGCAACCGTTCCGGGAAGGCGGTGATGAAGATCACGGGCACGGTCATGTCCCGCAGGATCTCCTCCACGGCCTCCACGCCGGAGGAGCCGTCGGCCAGCTGGATATCCGCGAGGATGAGGTCCGGCTTGGTCTCCATCGCGAGCGAAACGGCGCGGGCATGGGTGTCCGCGATGCCCACGACGCTATGGCCCATCCCGCCGACGATGCCCTCGAGATCGAGGGCGATGATCGGTTCGTCCTCGATGATCATCACCTCGACGCGGGCCTCTGCCGCCAGCGTCTCACGGGCATCCTCGCGCAGGATCTCCGCCTCCTGCGTGCTGACGCCGATGATGGTGGCGGCCTCGCCCAGCGTGAACTCCTCGATCGAGGTAAGCAGCAGGATTTGGCGGGAGCGCGGCGTGAGGCCCCGGATGCCCGTAGCCCCAGCCGCGTCCCCGGCGCTCACCGCCTCGTTCGTGGCGCGCCAGAGGCTGTAGAACAGCTGGTAGAGCCCGACGCGCGGCGGCAGGCTCAAATCGATCACCGACCGATCCTCGATCAACGCCTCCAGCACCGCCGCGACCAGACCGTCCCCCTTCGTCTGATTGCCGCAGAGCGCCCGGGCAAACCGCCGGAGTTTCGGCAGATGAGGCGCCAGCAGGACGGAAAGATTGGTCGTGGGGGAGGGGATGGGGTCAGCGTTCATGCTACTCGGCCTCGCTCATCTGTTCTGTGATACTGTCCGCCGGAACCAACGTTCGGATGACGCGTTGGTTCCTCCGGTAATCGAGGCGATGTGCATGAAGCAATGTCGACGAGCGTTATGACGAGCAAGAACGGAACCAGCGTGCCGGACGAAGGCGCGGATGCGCCGGAGGAAGACGCGCTGCGCAACGACCCGCTGCTGGCGGGCGTGCGCAAGCTTTACGACGACATCGCGGCCGAGCCGCTGCCCGATCATCTGCTCGACCTTCTCGACAAGTTGGACAAAGCGGAGCGAAGCCGGTGAGTGATCCGTTCCGCGATGGCCTCGTCGAAGCGCTGCCGGGGCTGCGTGCCTTCGCCCGCACCTTCCACCGCGACCCCGCGCGCGCCGATGATCTGGTGCAGGAGACCATGCTCAAGGCGTGGTCCAAGCGCGAGCAGTTCGAGATGGGCACGAACCTGCGCGCCTGGCTCTTCCGCATCCTCCGCAACACCTACCTCTCCGAACTGCGCAAGCTGAAGCGGGAGGTGGAGGACGTGGACGGCGCCCACACTGCGTCACTCGTTGTGAAGGCCGAGCAGGACGGGCACATGGCGATGAACGATCTGCAGGCGGCGCTCGCCCAACTGAACGAGGAGCAGCGCGAAGCGCTTCTTCTCGTGGGCGCCTCGGGCTTCTCTTACGAAGATGCCGCCGAGATCATCGGCGTCGCCCCGGGCACCGTGAAAAGCCGGGTCAGCCGCGGCCGCCAGCGCCTGATGGACCTCATGGGGACCGAAGCGGCGACCATCGAGCCGAGCCAGACGCTGGGCTCCGCCATCGGCATGAGCTGAGGCGGGATGAGCCTCACCGCGCGGTTCGACCAGGCAAGAGCCATCCTCGGCAAGCTGCGGGCGCAGCTCGCCGTGATCATTGCGGCTGCCTTGCTGCCGGCGGGTGTCGTTGCCGTCCTGCAGGCGCTGGCGAACGCTGATCAGCAGCTTGATCAGCAGCGCGCGCTCCTGGTGAGCGAGGCGCAGCTGGAGGCGAGCGAGGAGCGCGATCTGCTGGTCGAGGCGCGCGAGGCGATCCGGACGGCGGCGCGCAACGTCGCGCTTGAATGGCGGCGGGATCGTGCCTGCAGCAATGCCTTCCAGGCGTTGGAGACGGCCCATACCTGGAGCCGCCGCGCGGTGCTCCTCAACGAGGAGGGGGAGGTGACATGCGGTAGCTGGCCCGCCCCCTCCGTCGCCGGCCTTTCGGAGTGGAGCAACGAGTTCAGGCCGCTGCCCCGCTTCACCATCGGCCCTGCCCGGCTCGGCCTGCGCCGCGAAGGGGCCAGCGAAGAGCTGACGACCGACCGCTTCATGGTTGCCTACCAGCCCGTGCCCGGCGGGGAGACGCAAGCCTTCGCCATCGGCGTGGCCATCGACATCACGGCGCTCAGCAGGCTCTCGGAGCGGCCCGACGACGCGGTGGCGGACAGACCCTTCGCTCTCGTCGGCAACGAAGGTGTTCTGCTCGTCAATGGCGGGACGGACGACACGTGGCTGCCGACCGAGATGCAACCCTTCCTCTCCTTCCGGATGCTGGAGGAGGACATGGAGGGGCTCGACGGTGTCGTGCGGCATTACCTGGCGCACCCGATCATTCCGGGTCAGGTATGGGCGATCACGGGTGAGCAGACGCTCGGCTTCTGGGACGTTGCACTCGGTCAGCCGGGCATCGCCATCGTCACGCCGATCCTCCTCTGGATCATCGCCATCTCGGTTGCCTATGTCGCGATCGACCGGCTGGTGACGCGCCATGTTGCGCGGCTCCACCGCGTCACGAACCGGATCGGCCGCGGTGAGCTCGATTTCGAGATCGCCGTGCCCGACAGCGCGCCGCTGGAGATCGAACGCCTCTACGATGCCATCCGCCGCATGGCCGCAAGCCTCGCGGAGCGCGACGCGCGGCTGCACGAGCTGCTCTCCGCCCAGAAGAGTCTGCTTCTGGAGGTGCACCACCGCGTGAAGAACAACCTTCAGATGGTCTCGAGTCTCATGAACATCCAGATCCGGCGGCTGCCGAACCGGGATGCGAAGGATGCGCTGCAGCTTGTGCAGGACCGGATCCATGGCCTCGCGCTGGTCCACCAGAACCTCTATTCGGCCGAACGGCTCGATCACGTTGCGCTAGACCAGCTCGCGCGGGACGTGGCGCTCTATCTCGGCCAGTCCTTCAACGCGCCGGCAAGCGAGCTCGATTTCGAGTTCCAGCTCGAGGAGGTGACGGTGGATGCCGCCACCGCCACACCTGCCGCGCTTTTCCTCACCGAAGCGGTGAGCAACGTGTTCAAGCACGCGGTTACGCCCCATGGGCGGGTGAAGGTGGTGATCCGTCTCACGCGGCATGACGGGGAGTTCGCGCTCTCCGTCTGCAACCCCGTGCCGCGGGCGGCTGATCGGGCGGCCCGCCTCGGCGTCGTGGCGCCCGATGAGCCCAGTGGCCTCGGCACCCGTCTGATGACGAGCTTTGCCCAGCAACTTTCTGGCAGTTTCGAGCGGCGCCAGGAGGGCGATGTCTTCGTCGTGACCCTGCGCGCCCCGCTCGGCGAGGAGCGCGCCCGGTTCAGCATCCGCCGGCGGGCCGAGGGGCCGCCCGAGGTGGAGCCGGCGTTCGAGCCGGAGGATGCCTGACGCTTCCCCGCGTCGGCGCATGCTGCTATCCAGCGCCACCGCGCGCATTTGCGTCCAGCCTCGTTGCGCGCCTGCCCCAGGTCGCCGTACGGACAGCCGATGACGCAAAGCCTCGAGATCCGCCGCCCCGATGACTGGCACGTCCACCTGCGCGACGGCGCCATGCTGCGCGGGATCGCGGGGCCAAGCCTCGCCGGTCTCGGCCGTGCCCTCATCATGCCCAACCTCGTGCCGCCGGTGGTGACCGAGGCGGATGCGGAGGCCTATCGGGCGCGGATCATGGACGCGCTGCCGGCGGACGCAACGGCCGAGCCCGTGATGACGCTCTACCTCACCGAGGACACATCGCCGGACGAAGTGGCGGCGGCAGCGGCTTCCGGCGCCGTCAAGGCGGTGAAGCTCTACCCCGCGGGTGCGACCACGAACTCGGCCTCCGGCGTGCGCGATGTGCTTCGCGTGATGCCCGTGCTCGAGCGCATGGCCGAGATCGGGTTGCCGCTTTCCGTGCATGGCGAGGTGACCGCGGCGGAGGTGGACATCTTCGACCGGGAGGCCGCGTTTCTCGATCGTGTTCTCGGCCCGCTGAACGACCGTCTGCCCGATCTGCGGATCGTCCTCGAACACATCACCACGTCGGATGGCATCGCCTTCGTGCGGGAACGCGGCATCGCCGGCACGATCACGACCCACCACCTCGTGATCAACCGGAACCACCTGCTCGCCGGCGGTATCCGCCCACATTACTACTGCCTCCCCGTGGCGAAGCGGGAGACGCACCGGCTGGCGCTGGTGGAGGCCGCCACCTCCGGCGAGCGGGCGTTTTTCAGCGGGACCGACAGCGCCCCCCATACCGATGGTGACAAGCTTGCGCCCTGCGGCTGTGCCGGCTGCTTCACCGCGCCCGTCTCGCTGCCTGTGCTCGCGCATGTGTTCGAAGCCGAGGGCCGGCTCGACAGGCTGGAGGCCTTCGCCTCGCTCAACGGCGCGGCGTTCCACGGGCTCGAACCGGCGTCGGACCGCGTGCGGCTGGTGAAGGGCGAGGCCTGGACCCCACCGGCACAGGTGGAGACAGGCGCAGGCACAGTCACCGTCTTCGACCCGGGCTTCCCCCTCGAATGGCGCGTGGAGGAGATCGCATGACAAGCCAGTGCTCGGCTTTCGCGCCCGGGGGGGACGCGGCTCGCGCCACCGCCCGCATGCTGCTGGAGATCGGCGCCGTGGATATCCGCGCGGTGAACGCCGCGATAGATGGGGCGGAGACGGCGATACGCCCCTACACGCTCACCTCCGGGCTCGTGAGCCCGTGCTACATCGACTGCCGGAGGGTGATCTCCTTCCCCCGCGCGCGCGCAGCTGCCATGGATGCGGCCTGCGGGCTCCTCGCCGCGCATGCGGGCGTGGAACGGTTCGACGCTATCGCGGGGGGCGAGACTGCCGGCATTCCCTTCGCCGCCTGGATCGCCGAGCGCCTCGCCCTGCCCATGCTCTATGTGCGCAAGAAGCCGAAGGGCTTCGGCCGAGGTGCGCGGATCGAGGGGCACTTTCCCGAAGGCGCCCGTGTCCTCCTCGTCGAGGACCTGACCACCGATGGCGGCTCGAAGGTGAACTTCGTGGAGGCGCTGCGTGAGGCCGGCGCCGAGTGCGCGCATACGGTGGTGTTGTTCTACTACAGCATCTTCCCCGAAGTGCCGGCGCGCTTGGCGGAGAAGGGCATCACCCTCCATGCCCTCGCCACGTGGGACGATATCCTGGCTGAAGCGCGCATGGCCGAGCGGTTCTCGCCGGAGGCCCTGGCGGCATTGGAGGCGTTCCTCGCCGATCCGCTCGCATGGTCCGCCGCGCATGGCGGGCGGGGTGACCACAGCCTGTCCGTCTGAGAGCGGCGTTAGCGGCGCAGCGGGTGCAGCACCGCCGTGCCGGCGAGCAGCACCGCCGCCGCCATCAGGCTTGGCGCCATGAAGCTGCCCGTCTCCGTCCGCAGCCATCCCGCGAGGGCCGGGCCGATGATCTGGCCCAGCCCGAAGGCGGCGGTCATGAGCGCGATGACCCCTTGCGCATTGCCGGGCGCGCGCCGCACGGCCTCCTGCAGCCCGATCGCCGTAAGCGCCATGAACGTCGCGCCGAGGCATAGGGCCGCGATCGCGAGCGCCAGCGTGCCGCCGAGAAGCGCCCCTGCCGCGATCCCCGCCGCCTCGACCAGCATGGCCGCCTGAAGGACAGGGATAACCCCGATGCGCCCCCCAACCATCCGCCAGGCGAGGATCGAGGGCATGCCCGCCAGCCCCACAAGGCCCCAGACCAGCGCCTCATCCGCCCGGCTGCCGCCGTCCTCGCGCAGGATGGCGACGATGAAGGTGGCGGTGATCACGTAGCCGAAGCCCACGCCTCCGTAGCTCACCACCAGCCGCCATAGCCCGCCCTCACCTGTGGGGGCCGAGGCGGAACTGGCGGCCGATGCGGCGCGGCCGAGGGGGACGAGCGCGAGCGTGCCAAGCCCTGCCGCCAGCGTCACGCCCGCGCCCATCAGCCAGAGGCTTTCCCAGCCATCGTCCGGCAACAGGAAGGGCGAGGCGAGGACTGCCGAGAGCGTGATCCCTGCACCGACGCCCGCGAAATGCAGGGCCGTGAGGTCCGACCTGCCCGCCGCCGCCAAGCGTGCGGAGACCAGCGCGGAAGAGGTGACGAGCACCCAGGCGCTTGCCAGACCGCCCAGAAAGCGCAGCGCGGCCCAGCCCATCGGGGCGTCCAGCAGCGCCATCGCCCCGGTGGTAACCGCGCTCATGCCGAGCGAGAGGGCCAGCACGCGGCCGGCGCGCGCGCCCATGGCCGGCAGTGCCCCCATCAGCGCGCCGATGAGGTAGCCGGCGAAGTTCGCGCTGGCCACGAGCCCCGCTTCTGCCGGCCCCAGCCCGGGCATCATCGGAAGCGCGGGCGTGAAGAGGAAGCGGCCGATGCCCATGGCGCCGAGGAGCGCCAGGAACCCGCCGAACGCCACGAGGAATGGTCGCCTGTCCTCGATCTCCGCGCTCACCGTCACGGCGCTAACCTCCCTTGGTGCTTGTGGCTCAGAGCGCCCCTCCCCATATCGAATGTCAACGGAGCGCTGCCCCGCGGGCTCCGCCAACGATGTCGCTTGTGAAGAGGACATGCGCGATGACGCGACCTTTCTTTGCCGCCTACCCCAATATGCTGGGCTTCGAGCAGCTTGACCGGCTGATGGAGCGTAGCGCGAAATCTGGTGGTGAAGGCTATCCGCCCTACAATATCGAGCTGACGGGTGAGGATGCCTATCGCATCACCCTCGCCCTCGCCGGATTTCGTGAGCAGGACCTCGCGATCACGGTGGAGGACGGTCAACTCTGCGTGCGCGGACGCCAGGAGGACACGGGTGAGCGTCAGTATCTCCACCGCGGTATCGCCGCGCGCCAGTTCCAGCGGAACTTCCTGCTGGCCGAGCACGTGGAGGTGACCGGAGCCACGCTCGAGAACGGGCTGCTGCACATCGAGCTTGTGCGCCACCGCCCCGCACCCGTCGTGCAGCAGATCAAGATCGGCCCCAAGGCGTGAACGGAAAGGATCGAGACATGACCGAGACATTCACGAAGAAGCCCGCCCATCAGCCGATCGTCTATGTGCGCGAGGCCAACCCCGACACGCTGCCGGACGAACTGCAGAGCGCGCCGGGCCCCTTCTACGCGCTGCACGATGAGAGCGGCAAGGTGCTCGCACTCGCGCCCAACCGCTCCGTCGCCTTCGCGCTCGCCCGCCGCAATAGCCTCAGGCCGCAGAGCGTGCACTGAGGCGCGGCGCGCGCCGGCCGCTCAGGCCGCGCGCGACGCTGCGGGCTCAGTCAACAACGCGAAGAGGGCGGAGCCCGTCGGTGTCTGGCGCAACTTGCTGCGCGTGCCGTTCTCGCGCAGCAGGCGCGAGACCTTGGCGAGGGCGCGCAGATGGTCCGCCCCCGCATCCTCGGGCGCGAGCAGCACCATCATGAGATCGACACCCTTGCCGTCGGCCGCATCGAAATCGAGCGGATGTTCGAGGCGCGCGAAGAGGCCGGCGATGCGATCAAGCCCCTCGATGCGCGCATGCGGGATGGCAACGCCATACCCCATCGCCGTGGACCCCAACCGCTCACGCGCATTCAGAGCATCGAAGATCCGGCGGGAGGGGAGACCGTAGATCTCCCCCATACGCGCCGCGATCTCCTGGAAAACGTGCTTCTTGCTCGTGGATTTCACCGCCGGCAGGACCGCGTCCGGGGTGAGGAGCTCGCTCATTTCCATGGTTCGTTTCCAACCCATCTCGTTTTTTGACCCACCCTGCCCGGTGGATCGTTTGGTTCGGCGCGATCAGGCGCCGGAAGTCTCGGGGTCTAGCCACCCGATATTGCCGTCGTCACGTTGAAAAACGACGTTTAGCCGTCCGTTTGCCCTGTTGCGAAAAACGAGGAAGGGTGCGTGCGCCAGTTCCATGCGCATCACAGCGTCCCCCACACTCAGGGTCGAAAGCTGCATCTGTGTCTCAGCGATGATGACGGGCTGCGAGTCGTCTCCTTGGGGCGCTTCGTCCAGCTCTTCGTCATCCGTACGTTCGATGACGTAGGACGATGCGGCAATGAGATCAATCGGGTCGCTCGCCTTGGCATGATGGTTTTTCAGGCGGCGCTTATAACGGCGGATCTGCTTTTCGATGCGTTCGGCGGCCTGCTCGAACGCGGCATAGACCTCCGGATCATTGCCCTGCGCCTGTGCGTGCAGGCCTGTGGACAGATTGACCGAGGCCTCACAGCGAAAGAAGTTCTTCGGATCACGCGACAGGACGACATTGGCGCCCGTGGGCCGGTCGAAATACTTCGTGACCGCTTGCGTAAGGCGATCCTCCACATGGGCGGTGAGCGCGTCGCCCACATCCATGTGCTTGCCGGAGACTTTGATGTGCATGGCAACTCCTGCCAGTTCTCGGCCCGCCCGGTGGGCGAGCGCGCTTGCTGCCGTGCTCTCTAGATGGTGATTCTGACCCATGGCACGACTCGTCGGTCTTCCAGACTAGCGCCGACAGAAGGCCAAGGGGAATGGGCGCGAATGTGGCGCTCAGGCGAACGCCTTGAGGCGGCGTCGTTCCACTGATGACGGGATGCGCAACATCTTGCGGTACTTCGCAACGGTTCGTCTTGCGATATCGATGCCCTCTGCCCGCAGGCGGGTGACAAGTTCGTCATCGGAATAGACGGCATCCGCCGGTTCGGCGGCCACAAGGGCCTTCAGCCGCTGGCGAACCGTCTCGGCCGCGAGGTCCGGGTCCTCGCCGACGCCGTTCGTGAAGAAGAAGCGCAGCTCGAACACGCCGCGGGGTGTGGCAACGAGCTTGTTCGCGGCCACGCGGCTTACGGTCGACTCGTGCAGTCCGGTCTCCTCGGCCACGCGGCGCAGGGTCAGCGGGCGTAGGCCTGAGGGACCGTCCTCGAAGAACGCGTCCTGTGCACGCACGATCTCGCGCGTGACCGTCAGGATCGTCTCCGCGCGCTTGGCCATGGATCGCATGAGCCATTGCGCCTCCGAGCGGCGCTCCGCGATCCAGCGGTCGACCTCCGTGCCTGCGGCGTCGAGGCGGAGAAGGAAGGTCTCGTCCATCTGCACGCGCGGTAGGGTCGCTGGGTTGAGCGCGATGTCCCAGCCCCCGTCCCGCGTCCGGGTAAGGAGGACGTCGGGCACCCGTGGCGCCGGCGCCTCCGCCCCGAACCCGGCGCCAGGGTGCGGGTCGAGGCGGCGAAGCTCCGCCAGCATTCCGGCGATATCCTCCCCGTCGGCGCCGGTTGCGGCGGCGAGACGCCGCGCATCCCCCTTCGCAACCAGCTCGAGATTGTCGAGAAGCGCCTGCATCATCGGGTCGAGCCGATCCCGCTCCGCGAGTTGCAGGGCAAGGCACTCGGCAAGATGCCGGGCGCCCACGCCGGTGGGCCCGCAGCGCTGCACGGCTGCCAGCGCGGTCTCCGCCAAGGCGGGCGGCATGCCGAGGCGGTGTGCCAGCGTGTCCAGCGGCTCGCGCAGGTAACCGTCGTCCTCCAACGCCTCCACAAGGCAGAGCGCGGCCGTGAGGACGGGGGGCGCCAGCCTGGCCTGGCGCAGCTCTGCCGCGAGATGCTCGCGCAGCGAAAGGCTCCCCGCAGCGCGTTCCGGAAAGTCCAACCCCTCGGCGGCACCAAGCCCGGTGCCCGCGCTGCTCGCGGCCCGCGGCATGTCGTAAAGGTTCTCGCGGGCGAGGGAGGTGTCGAAGGTCTCGGCCGCCTTTGTGGGCTCCTCGCCTGGTGCGCCTTCTTCGGCCGACACTGCCGGCGCCGCGCTCTCGCCCGTGCCGTCCACCATCGTGAGGAGCGGGTTCTTCTCAAGCTCCGCGGCTAGATGTGTCTCCAGCTCCAGGTTCGACATCTGGAGAAGGCGGATCGCCTGTTGCAGCTGTGGTGTCATCACCAGCTGCTGTGTCTGCCGGAACTCGAGGCGCAGGCCCTGCATGGGCAAGCTCTCCGCTTTGCTGGCCCCTGGTGCGGGGCTCTTGCTCAGATGCGGAAGCCTTCACCCAGATAGACGCGACGCACGGCATCGTCGTTCACGACCTCGGCGGGGGTTCCGCTCATGAGGACGTGACCATCATGCAAGATGTATGCCCGGTCAATAATCTCTAACGTTTCGCGAACATTATGGTCTGTGATTAAAACTCCGATGCCCCGATCCTTGAGATGGCCGACCAGATCGCGGATGTCGCCGACCGCGATGGGATCGACCCCGGCGAAGGGCTCGTCGAGGAGGACATAGCGCGGGTTCGAGGCGAGGCAGCGCGCAATCTCCACGCGCCGTCTCTCGCCACCCGAAAGCGCCGAAGCCGGCGCGCGGCGGAGATGGGTGATCGAGAATTCGCCGAGCAGCGAGTCGAGGGACTGCTGGCGAAGCTGGCGGTCCCTGATCGAAAGCTCCAGCACGGCGAGGATGTTGTCCTCAACCGTGAGACCCCGGAAAATGCTCGCCTCCTGCGGCAGGTAGCCGAGGCCCATGCGTGCCCGGCGGTACATGGGCAGGAGAGACACGTCGACGCCATCCACATGGATCTCGCCTGTATCGGCCGGGATGAGACCGATGACCATGTAGAAGCACGTGGTTTTGCCGGCGCCGTTGGGCCCGAGAAGGCCCACGACCTCCCCCCGCTCCAGCGTGAACGACACGTCCCGCACCACCGGACGGCGGCGATACGCCTTGCCGAGCCCGCGGATGATGAGCCCGTCTCCCTCCCGCTGGCGCAGCCGCGTGGGGGCCGGGCCGGGCCGGGCCTCCTGCGCCTGCGGGTTCGGGTGAACGTTCATGGGGCTCGGGCGGTCAGTTGGTCTGGCTCGGGTTGAAGACGCTCTTCACCCGGCCGCCGCCGCCCCCGCTCTCGACACGGCCGGTGCCCGCGTTGAGGTCGATCAGCAGGCTTTCGCCGTTGATGGCGTTCTCGCCCTGAGTGAGGATCACGTCCCCGCCCATGCGCATCGTGCCGGCCACCACATCGTACTCGCCCCAGCGGCCCTTCGCGGTCTCGGCGCCGTTGGAGAGGAGGACGTTGCCCTCGGCGCGCAGGCGCTTGATGGCGCCGGTCTCGCCCGAGGTGTCCTCCCGGTCGTAGTACACCTCCACACGGTCCGCCGTGAGCCGCAAGGTTCCCTGCCCGGCGATCACTTCGCCGGTGAAGATGGCGATGTTGTTCGCCTGCTGCACCTCGAGCGCATCGGAGGTGATCTCGATGGGCTGCGTGTTGTCGTGCTTGAAGCCGCCGAAGGGGCTGTTGTCCTGCGCAGGGGCCGCCGGCGCCGCCAGGGCAAGCGCAACGGGTAGAGCCATCGTCCAAGCATATCGCAGCATCGTCATCCCCGTCCTCAAAGGGCCGCCCGCACCGGCGCGACCCTATCCGTTCTCATCGGGCGTGAACAGCACGCGCACGCTACCCTCGAAATAGAGCCGTGCGCCGCCGAGACCCGCTTCCGCGCCGGTTATGGTGAGCTTCTCGGCCTCGATGCTGCCTTGTGGCCCTGTGCCGAGGATGTTGCCAGTGGCCTCGGCGCCGTTCGTGGCGAGGTCGAGCGTGAGGGCAGGGGCGGTGAAGCGGTAGCCGTCGGAGGTCGTGATCTCGACCCCGCCGCCGAGTGCCAGACGTTCTGCCTCGCGATACATGACCCCATCGGTCGCCACCGCTTCGAGCACCTGGCCGTTCGACAGGGTGAGCTTGCCGGTCGGCGCATCGAGCGCGATCTCCTGCGCGAGCGGGCCGTCGGGGGTCGCGGTGCGGGCGCGGATCGTGAAGGGGTCTCCGTCCTCCGTCGTGCCCGCAAAGCGCGGCTCGTCCAGCCGCAGGCCCGCGCCGAGGCGGGCGATCTCTTCGGCGGTGAGCAGATCATCGATCCCCGCGCGTTCCCGGCCCGCCAGAAAGATTGCCGCAATGGCGCCGAGGGCTGCGAGCGGCAGGGCGATGCGCAGCACGCGCACGAAGCGGGAATACCGCGCAAGGCGCTCCTGGCGGGCCGCGCGGGCGGCGGCCAGACGCTCGGGCCGGTACTCTCCCCGCAACGCCATCAGCTTCCCTCCACCCCGGCACGCAGACAGTCGTGCAGGTGGAGAATGCCCACAGGGCGGCGCGGCGTCTCGGGCTCGGTTACGAAGAGGAAGCTGACCTTGCGCCGGTTCTGGCCGCCGTTCATCTCCGCCAGCGCCTCCTGCGCGAGCTTGCCTGGGGCGATGGTGCGGGGGTTCGGGGTCGCGATGTCCCCTGCCCGCTTCGTGAGCAGCCCGTCGAGATGGCGGCGGATGTCCCCATCCGTGATCACGCCCTCGAGCAGCCCTTCTCTATCGACGATGCCGATCCCACCATACCCTTTCTCGGACATGACGATGAGGGCCTCTGTCATCGGTGTCTCGGCGCCGACGAGGGGCAGCCGCTCTCCCCGGCCCATGAGGTCGGCCACGCTCACGAGCTGCGCGCCGAGCTTGCCGCCCGGGTGGAACGCGCGGAAGCGCTCGAGCGTGAAGGCGTGCCGCTCCATCAGCGCCATGGCCAGCGCGTCGCCCAGCGCCATGGTCAGCGTGGTGGAGGTGGTCGGGGCCACGGCACCGGCGCCCTCAGGCGCCGCTTCCTCAGCGGCCGGCAGCACGAGCGCGATATCCGCCGCCTTAAGGAGCGTCGAGCCCGGCTTGGAGGCCACGCCGATGAGCGGGATGGAAAAGCGGCGGGTATGGGCGACGATATCCGCCAGCTCCCGTGTTTCGCCGGAGTTCGAAAGAACGAGGGCCACGTCCTTCTGCGTCACCATGCCGAGATCGCCATGGCTCGCCTCGGCCGGGTGGACGAACTGGGCCGGCGTGCCGGTGGAGGCCAGCGTCGCCGCGATCTTGCGTGCCACATGGCCGGACTTGCCCATACCCGAGACGATGACGCGACCCTCGGCCCGCATGATCGTGTCGACCGCGTCGGCAAAGCTCTCGTCCAGAGCGTCGGCGAAGGCCGTGAGTGCCTGGCCTTCGAGTGCCAGGACACGGCGCCCGGCCGACATGGCACGGGCTCTAGGATCGGTTGAGGCGGTGTTCCCGCTCGCGTCGGCCATGCGTTCCTCCGGCCGGCGTTCGATCCGGCGCCCGCACGGCCCTGGCACGGCTTAGTGCGAGAAGATGTCTTCCTCGGGCCACCCGGCGAGATCGAGCAGCGCCCGGTCCGGCAGGAAGCCGAAGCAGGCTGCCGCCGTTGCCGTCCGCCCCTCGCGGGCGAGCCTCTCGTCGAGCACCGCTTTCAGGCGGTGCAGGTAGAGTACGTCGGAAGCAGCGTATTCCAGCTGCGCTTCCTGCAGTGTCTCCGCCCCCCAGTCGGAACTCTGCTGCTGTTTCGAGATATCAACCCCGATGAGTTCCTGGCAGAGGTTTTTGAGCCCGTGCCGATCCGTGAAGGTGCGCACGAGCTTGGATGCTATCTTGGTGCAGTATACGGGCCGCGCAACCGCCCCATACGCATGCGCGAGCGCCGCGATGTCGAACCGGCCGAAATGGAAGAGCTTGAGAACCGCCGGATCCGCCAGCATACGCGAGAGGTTCGGTGCGGGCTGACGGTCCCGATGCACCTGGACGAGATGGGCGTTGCCATCGCCGCCCGAGAGTTGCACGAGGCACAGACGGTCCCGATGCGGGTTGAGACCCATGGTCTCGCAGTCCACGGCCACAGCCGGCCCCAGATCGAGCCCATCGGGCAGATCGTGCTGATGTAGCGTGATGGTCATGTACCGCCTCTCGCGCGTTTGCCGCTGGCTGGTGCCCAGGAGAAGACTCGAACTTCCACGGGTTGCCCCACACGGACCTGAACCGTGCGCGTCTACCAATTCCGCCACCTGGGCACACCGGCCTGCGCGCGGCGTGTGGCGGGGACCTAAAGGAGGGCGCAGGTCGCTGTCAATCCGTCCGGCTGCACTCCTGCCGCATCCTGTCCTAAGGCGAGGCTAACAGAGAGGGCCGGCCCGACGAAGCGCGGCAGGGCGACGCTTCTCCCTTGTCTCCTGCTGTCGCGTGCCAGTATCCCGAAGGCGGAGCAAAACGGGAGCCGGACCCATGACCACTTTTGCCACCAATGCACCGACCGCGGCCATCATCGGGGGCTCTGGTTTCGTGGGTCGCTACATCGCGCAGGCCCTGGCGAAGCGTGGCTGGCGGGTGAAGGTGGGCTGCCGGCGGCCCAACGAAGCGATGTTCGTGCGGCCCTACGGTGTCGTCGGCCAGGTGGAGCCGATCCAGTGCAATGTGCGCGACGACGCATCGACCGCCGGTTTCGTCGCCGGTGCGGATACGGTGATCTATTCGGTCGGCGTCCTCTACAATTCCGGCAAGAACACCTTCGAAGCGGTCCAGGCCGAAGGACCCGCGCGCGCCGCCAAGGCGGCGAAGGCTGCGGGCGTGCCGCGCTTCGTGCTCATCTCCGCCATCGGCGCGGATGCCGAAAGCCCGTCGGCCTACGCCCGCACCAAGGCGGAGGGTGAGGAGGCGGTGCTCGCCGAGTATCCCGACGCCGTGATCCTGCGCCCCTCCATCGTGTTCGGGCCGGAGGACCAGTTTTTCAATCGCTTCGCCGGCATGGCGCGCTTCTCGCCGGTCATCCCGGTAGTGGGCGGCGCCTCACGCTTCCAGCCCGTCTGGGTGCAGGACGTGGCGGAGGCAGCCGCCAGGGCCACGGTGGGTGAGGCCGCGGCGGGCACCTATGAGCTGGGCGGCCCGGGCGTCTACACCTTCAAGGAGCTCATCCAGCTCATGCTGAAGGTGATCCGGCGGAAGCGCGGCATCGTCGACATTCCCATTCCCATCGGTCGTCTGCAGGGCAAGGTGATGGGCCTGCTGCCCGACCCGCCGCTGACCGAGGACCAGGTGCTGCTCCTGAAGAACGACAACGTTGTGGCCGAGGATGCCCAGGGTTTCGCCGCGCTCGGCATGGAGCCGGAGGCGCTGGAGGGCATCATCGAGAGCTATCTCGTCCGCTTCCGTCCCAAGGGGCAGTACACGGACATGATCGAGGCCGCGCGTTCCCGCCAGTCCTGAGGCTCAGCCGGCCGGCGCCGCGAGATCCGATCCTTCGATGGTCTCTTCGGTCTGCGGCGTGGTCTGGATCGGCTTGGGCGGCTCCGGCGGAGGGGGCGGCGCCTCGGCACAGGCCGCCAGCGCCAGGGCCGCGAGGAGGAGCGCCGTCCTCACGCGATCAGCCTTGCGACGAGCACGAGCAGCACCGCGCCGATGGTCGCCACCAGGATCGTATCCAGCAGCGGCGTGCCTGTGTTGATGTTGACGCCGAAGAGCGGCAGCACCACGCCGCCGACCACCGAGCCGAGCACGCCCCAGATAAGGTACTTGATGAGGCCCCCGCCGCCCACGATGAAGCTGGCGAGCCAGCCGGCGACGATGCCGATCACGGCGACGGCGATGAGCGATCCGATCTGCATGGAAACCTCCTTCTCACGCGGGACACGGGGTTCATAACGCGCGAGGGCGCCCCGCGCTCCCCGTTGTGCGCGACGATTGCATGAAAGCGCTCAGAGATAGACGAGGCCAAGGAGGATGACGCCCAGGATCAGGCGGTAGATCACGAAGGGCAGCATCGTCCAGTTCTGCTTGAACATCCGCATCATTACGACGAGCGCGACCCAGGCAGCGATGCCGGAGAGGAGCGCGCCGAGGAGGAGCTCGGAGCCGATCACGAGGTCACCATCGGCGATGACGCCGGCCGTCTCCACCAGGCTGGCGGCGAGGATGACGGGGATGGCCATGAGGAGAGCGAGGCGGGCGGCTTCATCCCGCCGGTAGCCCAGCGCGCGGGCCATGGTCATGGTGATGCCGGAGCGGGAGACGCCGGGGATGAGGGCGGTCGCCTGCGCGAGGCCCATCAGGATCGCGTCCCTGCCGCCGAAGGCCCGTTCGGTGAGGCGCATCTCGTCCCGCCGGTCCACAATCCACAGCAGGATACCGCCGAGCAGAGTTGCCCAGCCGATCACTTCGATGGCCCGCAGGCCCTGGTCGAGATCGAGGAGTTTCAGCGTGAGGCCGGCGACGACGGCGGGGACGGTGGCGATAGCGATGAGGAAGGCCAGCTTGGCGTCGCCCGTGTCGCGCCGGCCGCGGAGGATGTCGACCCCGCCGATGAAAAGGCGCGCCGTATCGGTCCGGAAATAGAGGCATACGGCGATGAGCGTGCCGAAATGGACGGCGACGTCCATCGTTACACCCTGGTCGGTCCGTCCCGTGAGCAGGGGCCACAGGATGAGGTGCGCGGAGGAGGAGATTGGCAGGAACTCGGTGATGCCTTGGATAAGCGCCAGGGCTATGATGTCGAAGAGGCTCATCGCATCCTCAGATGGTGCTTCGGCGCGCATGTGGCCGGGTGAGGCAAGCGAGAGCAAGGACTTAATATAGTCAGCATTGCTTACTTAAAATGCGATGCTACAAGCCGTTGCGCCCTTGGGGCGGCGCATTCGTCGCGGCAGTGCAGCAAGAAAGGTCATGACTTCTGACTTTTCATGACATGGGCGTTCCTGTATCTGCCGCTCCAACAGTGTTGCGCCGCGCACGAAAGCTGCGCGCGCACGGCCGGGAGGATGCGCAGCATGGCGCAGAAGATGTTGAAATTCGTGAGCGTCGATCGCGAGACGCCGGAGAAGCGGGCCGCCCGGGAGCGGCGCGAGGATTTCGGTGAGATCTATCGCGAGTACGCGATGGCGAAAGCGGAGGAACAGGCATCGCGCTGCAGCCAGTGCGGGGTTCCCTTCTGCCAGTCCGGCTGCCCGCTCCACAACAACATCCCCGACTGGCTGAAGGCCACGGCGGAGAACCGGCTGCGGGAAGCCTATGAGCTGAGCGCCGCCACCAACACCTTCCCCGAGATCTGCGGGCGCATCTGTCCGCAGGACCGGCTGTGCGAGGGCAACTGCGTGATCGAGCAGTCCGGCCACGGCACGGTCACCATCGGTGCCGTCGAGAAGTTCATCACCGAGACGGCGTGGGAGAACGGCTGGGTCGAGGTGCCGACGCCCGAGAAGGAGTACGACTACTCCGTTGGTATCATCGGGGCCGGCCCGGCGGGCCTCGCGGCGGCGGACCGTCTGCGGCGGATCGGTATCCAGGTGACGATCTACGACCGGTACGACCGTTCCGGCGGCCTGCTGATCTACGGCATCCCGGGCTTCAAGCTCGAGAAGGAGGTGGTGACCCGCCGCAACGAGCAGCTCGAGAAGGCGAGCGTGACGTTCAAGCTCAACTGCAATGTGGGCGAGGACATCTCGTTCGACGAGATCCGCGCGGCGCATGACGCGGTGCTGATCGGCACGGGTGTCTACAAGACGCGGGAAGTGATGGGGCCGGGCGCCGGCATGGCGGGTCTCGTGCAGGCCATCGACTATCTCACCGCCTCCAACCGCACGGGCCTCGGCGACCAGGTGCCGGATTTCGAGGACGGCACGCTGAACGCAGAGGGCAAGAACGTCGTCGTCATCGGCGGGGGCGATACGGCGATGGACTGCGTGCGCACAGCGATCCGTCAGGGCGCCAAGTCGGTCAAGTGCCTCTACCGGCGCGACCGGGCGAACATGCCCGGCTCCCAGCGCGAGGTGCAGAACGCCGAGGAGGAAGGTGTCGAGCTCCAGTGGCTGACGGCGCCGAAGGGCTTTGTGGGCGACAACCGGGTGACGGCTGTCCGCGCCATCCAGATGCGCCTCGGCGCGCCGGACGCCACGGGTCGCCAGGCGCCGGAGGAGGTGCCGGGATCGGATTACTCCGAGGAGGCGGATCTCGCCATCCAGGCGCTTGGCTTCGAGCCGGAGGACCTGCCGAAGCTCTGGGGGGTCCAGGGCCTCGAGGTCAGCCGCTGGGGCACGATCAAGGCGGACTTCCGCACCCATGAGACCTCTCTGCCAGGGGTCTATGCGGCGGGGGACATCGTGCGCGGTGCGTCCCTCGTGGTCTGGGCGATCCGGGATGGGCGCGAGGCGGCGGACGCCATTGCCGAGCGGCTGCTTTCCGGCGCCGCGGTGGCGGCGGAGTAAGGCGGGCTCAGGCCTCGCCACGGCGCAGATCACGGTGGGGTCGAACCCCACCCTACCGCGGTGGAGAACTTGATGAGCGTGATTGAGGGTGCCTGCCTCTGTGGCGCGGTTCGATTGGCGCTGCCGGTACCGGTGGCGACGACCGTCGCCGCCGCGTTTCAGGTGAGCCAGGGCGGCTGAGACGCCCGATTTCACGGAATTCGCGCGCTGGGCGCGCAGGGGAGGATGACATGGCCAAGGACATCGATAACGGCTGGGTCGAGGCGTTCGAGGGTAAGGCCGAGGCGCTGGCCGAGACGGGCATGTACCTGCCGGAGGAGGAGCATGCCTCCTGCGGCGTGGGCCTCGTGGTGGCGATCGACGGCAAGCCGCGCCGTTCGGTCGTGCAGTCCGGCCTTACGGCGCTGAAGGCGATCTGGCACCGGGGTGCCGTGGACGCGGATGGCAAGACTGGGGACGGTGCGGGCATCTACACCCAGATCCCTGCGGAGTTTTTCGACGAGCAGATCCGCCGCACTGGCCACGAGCCGAACGGCGCGGGCCTGGCGGTTGGCCAGGTGTTCCTGCCGCGCACGAATTTCGGCGCGCAGGAGGCCTGCCGGAGCATCGTGGAGCAGGAGGTCCTGCGCCTCGGCTACTACATCTACGGCTGGCGCCAGGTGCCGGTGAATATCAGCGTGCTGGGCCAGAAGGCGAAGGCGACGCGTCCGGCGATCGAGCAGATCCTGATCGCGAACCAGAAGGGCGCGGACGAGGACACCTTCGAGCGGGAACTCTACGTGATCCGCCGGCGGATCGAGAAGGCCGTGGCGTCCTCGCAGATCACGGGCTTCTATATCTGTTCGCTGTCCTGCCGCTCGCTGATCTACAAGGGCATGATGCTCGCCGAGCAGGTGGACGAGTTCTATCCCGACCTGAAGGACGCGCGCTTCACCTCGGCGCTTGCGATCTATCACCAGCGGTACAGCACCAACACCTTTCCGCAATGGTGGCTGGCGCAGCCCTTCCGCATGCTTGCCCATAACGGCGAGATCAACACGCTGAAGGGCAACCTCAACTGGATGAAGAGCCACGAGATCCGCATCGCCACGAACTTCCTCGGCGAGGCGGCGGAGGACATCAAGCCGATCGTGGCGGATGGGTCATCCGACAGCGCGGCGCTGGATGCCGTGTTCGAGCTGATGGTGCGCACGGGGCGCTCGGCGCCCATGGCGAAGACGCTGCTGGTGCCGGAGGCGTGGTCGTCCGACGAGACGATGCCCGAGAGCTGGAAGGCGATGTACGCCTATTCCAACGCGGTGATGGAGCCGTGGGACGGGCCGGCGGCGCTGGCGATGACCGATGGGCGCTGGGCCGTGGCGGGGCTCGACCGGAACGGCCTGCGCCCGATGCGCTATGTGGTAACCGGCGACGGGCTGGTGATCGCGGGCTCCGAGGTTGGCATGGTGCCGGTCGACGAGGCGATCATCCGGGAGAAGGGCGCCCTCGGCCCGGGCCAGATGCTGGCCGTGGACATGGCCGAGGGTCGGCTTCTGCACGACACCGAGATCAAGGACGAGCTTGCGGGTGAGCGGCCCTATGACGAGTGGACCGGCAAGATCACGGATCTTTCCAAGGCGCTCGACGGGCAGCGCGAGCCGCGGCGGCTTGAGGGCGCGGCGCTCAGGCGTCGTCAGATCGCGGCGGGCTACTCCATCGAGGAGCTGGAGGCGATCCTGCACCCGATGGCGGAGGACGCGAAGGAGGCCATCGGCTCCATGGGCGACGACACGCCCGTGGCCGTGCTGTCGGACCAGTACCGCCCGCTCAGCCATTTCTTCCGCCAGAACTTCAGCCAGGTGACGAACCCGCCCATCGATCCGCTGCGCGAGCGGCGGGTGATGAGCCTCAAGACCCGGTTCGGCAACCTCAAGAACGTGCTGGACCAGGATTCGAGCCAGACCGAGATCATCACGCTCGAGAGCCCCGTGCTCTCGAACGGCCAGTTCGACGCGATGGTGCAGGCCTTCGGCGAAAGCTATCGGGTGATCGACTGCACCATGCCGCGGGACGAGGAGGCGCCGGCGCTGCGCCGCCATCTCGAGCGCATCCGCCGCGAGGCGGAGGATGCGGTGCGCGCGGGCTGCGGGCACCTTGTGCTGACGGATGATCTCGCCAGCGAGGATCGCATCGGGATGCCGATGATCCTTGCCACCTCGGCCGCGCATAGCTGGCTGACGAAGCAGGGGCTGCGCACTTTCTGCTCCATCAACGTTCGCGCCGCAGAGTGCATCGACCCGCACTACTTCGCGGTGCTGATCGGCGTCGGGGCGACCACGGTGAACCCCTGGCTCGCCCAGGAAAGCATCATCGACCGGATCGAGCGCGGGCTGCTCGATGTCTCCGCCGAGCGGGCGATGGCGAACTTCCGCGATGCCATCGATGCGGGGCTCCTCAAGATCATTTCCAAGATGGGGATCTCGGTGATCTCGTCCTACCGCGGCGGCTGCAATTTCGAGGCGGTGGGCCTCAGCCGCTCGGTGGTGGCGGAGTTCTTCCCGGGCATGCCCTCGCGCATCTCCGGCATCGGCATCACCGGTATCGAGACCAAGCTGCGCGCGCTGCATGAGAAGGCATGGAAGCCGGGTGCCGAGGTGCTGCCCATCGGCGGCATCTACAAGTGGCGCCGGAAGGGCGAGGCGCATGCCTGGGGCGCCCATGGCATCCACGCGATGCAGAACGCCGTGGCCACGAACTCCTATGCCAAGTGGAAGCAGTTCTCCGATGGCATGCGGGCGCAGACACCGATCCACCTGCGCGACCTGCTCGACTTCAAG
>JBCBEP010000024.1:0-36037 GCA_038528605.1 Pseudomonadota bacterium | reverse complement strand
CGCCGAGGTTCCCCAGCGCCGGTTGGGCCACCGTGGCGAGCATGATGTAGAGCGCGGTTGTGGGCAGGCCCGCGCCCATGAGGATGCAGGTGACCGCGATCAGGATGAGGCTGATCAGCAGCGTCACGGCGTCGAGGCTGAAATCCATCAGCGGGAGCGCGGTGATGAGAGGGAGGACGCCCTCGGCCATCGTCTTCGCACTGTTGGTGACCATGAAGCCGAGGCGGAAGCCGAGGCCGGTGGAGTTCACCACGCCCACCACAATGCCGATGGCAGCACAGACGGCGCCGACCGCGAGGGCGTATTTGACCCCCATGACGCAGGCATCCGCCACGTCGCGCAGCCCGATGCGGTGCATGGGGTTCAGGAAGCCGATGACGAGCGCGGAGGTGATGCCCCAGAAGGCCGCCATGTTGGGCGAGTAGCCCGAGAAGAGCACGTAGATCAGCACCACGAGCGGCACGGCGGTGGGCCAGCCGCGCTTGATCACGGTCCAGAAGCGCGGGATTTCGCTCTCCTCCATGCCCTTGAGGCCAAGGCGGCGGGCCTGGAAATGCACGATGGAGAGGACGCCGATATAGTGCATGGCCGCGGGCACCAGCGCGGCGAGGACGACGGTGGTGTAGGGCACCTCGAGAAACTCGGCCATCACGAAGGCGGCGGCGCCCATGATCGGCGGCGTGATCTGGCCGCCGGCGGAGGACGCGGCCTCCACACCGCCCGCGAGGTGGCCGGGATAGCCCATGCGCTTCATGTTCGGGATGGTGAGCGAGCCGGTGCTGACCGTGTTGGCGATGGAGCTGCCGGAGATGGTGCCGAAGAAGGCGGACGAGACCACCGAGACCTTGGCGAGGCCGCCGGTGTAGCGGCCCGCCATCACGGCCGCGATATCGACGAAGAACTGGCCGAGGCCCATGCGCTGGGCGAGCACGCCGAAGAGCACGAAGTGGAAGACCACGGTGCTGACGATCCAGAGCGTGACGCCGAAGATGCCTTCCGCGGGGAAGTACATGTTGTTGATGTACTGGGCCCAGCTGATCCCGGGATGCATCAGGATCTGGAGCGGCATGTAGGGGCCGAAGACCGCGTAGCCCGTGAAGACGAGGATGATGATCGGGACGACGATGCCGAGGGTGCGGCGCACGGCCTCGAGCAGCACGACGATCAGGATAGTGCCCATCACGATGTCGATCGTGGCCGGGTTACCCTGGCGGAGCACCTGCTCCTCGAGCGTGTACTGGCCGCCGAGGAAGGTGAAGCTGATCTCGTACCAGGTGACGCCCACGTAGAGGGCGGCGGTGATGCCGAGGACCATCAGCCCCCAGTCCCAGAGCGGCACGTTGGCGATGCGGTACCAGGCGTTCTGGACGCTTTGGGAGGCCGCTCCCCGGAAGGCGGGGAAGCCGATGAAGATCAGGATGCAGAGGCCCGACATGTGCAGGCCCATATGCCAGTAGTCGATGGGCGTGCCGAAGCCCGCGGTCCAGTAGTGGTAGAGCGCGAAGACGATGGCGAAGACGTAGACGAACTGGCTGAGCCAGGGGGAGACGGCGCGGGTCTGGAGCGTGGTGTCGTACTGGCGCTCGAGCGCCTCGGCCTTTTCCACGTCGTATTGCTGGCTCATCGATCGCGCGCCTTCGCTCGTGGTTACGCTGGTGGCGGTGGGGTCGAACCCCACCCTACCGCGATGCGGGAAATTGCACCCGGACGGTGGGGTGGAACCCCACCCTACCGGAGCGGCCGGGTGCGCGGCCTGGCGTGAGGCGGATCACCCGATGGCAGGCGGTAGGGTGGGGTTCCACCCCACCGCCCGACGGCCGATCATTCCATGAGGCCGGCTTCCTTGTAGAACTTCTCGGCACCCGGATGGAGCGGGATGAGGACGCCCTTGAGCGCCGTCTCGGGCTGGATCGCCTTGCCTTTGGCGTGGCCCTTGTCGAGCAGCTTGCGGGTGTTGTCGTTCCAGAGGGCCTTGGTGATCTCGTAGACGAGATCCTCCGGCTGCTCGGCCGAAGTGATGAGCTGGCCGTTCACGGCAACGGTCGGCACATCGTAGGTGATGCTCTCATAGGTGCCCGCCGGGATCGTGCTCTCCACGTAGTAGGGGATGATCTTGTTGATCTCGACCCGCTCCTCCTCGGAGAACTTGTAGAGTTCGAAGCCCTTGGTGGAGCCGAGCTGGATGAGCGCCGCGAAGGGCGTGCCGCCGGCGTAGAAGAACGCGTCGAGCTGGCCGTCGGCGAGGCGCTGGGTCGACTGGCCGAGGTTGAGCTCGTACTCCTCCGCCTCGATGCCGTAATGCTCGAGGATCATGCGCACCGAGACCTGGGTGCCGGAGCCTGCGGCGGCGACGCCCACGCGCATGCCGGCGAGGTCGGCGAGGGAGGAGAGCTCCACGCCCTCGGGCGTCACCAGGTGCATGTCCTCAGGGTAGAGGTTGGCGATGACGCGGATGTTCTTCTTCGGGTTGCCGTCGAACTTGCCTTCGCCATTGAAGCCCTGGGTGACCGACTGGGCGCCGGCGAGGCCCGCATCGAGCTGACCGGCATCGATGGCGTTCACGTTGGCGACGGAGGCGTTCGTGGAGACCGCGATGGCCACGAGACCCGGCACGCCGCAGGAGCCGCCCTCGTCGCAGGGGCGCGAGCCCGGCGGATTGGAAATGGCGTTGGCGATCAGGCCGCCGATCGGGAAGTAGGTGCCGCCGGCGCCGCCGGTGCCGATCCGCCAGAACTTCATGTCCTGCGCCGAGACCGTGGCAGCCGCGCCGAGCGCGAGGGCGCCGGCGAGCGCGACGGCGCCGAGCGTCTTGAACCGATGCATCATGGTGGGAACTCCTCTCTGTTGCCGGCCGGTGACGCGCATCGTTATGTGTGGGTTGTGCGCTGCTCCCGGCCGGTCAACCCTGACGAAAGGGCAGGGCGCTGGCAAGAAATCCTTGAGTGCGACGCAATATCCGGGGCGCATGCGCGGGGTTCGGAAGCTGCTTGCGCCCCGTGAGCATCCGCGCTCAAAGGGCGCGAGGGGAACAGGCGTCGGCATGCTCGAGAAGATCGCGGAATTCCGGCTGATGCTGCAGAAGCCCGCCGAGGCGCGCAGCATGAAGGAGCGGCTGACGATCGCGGCCGGGCTGAAGGCCGTCGAGCAGGCCGTGATGGTGGTCACGCGCCTCGCCGGGACGCTCGTCCTCACCCGTCTGCTCGCGCCTGAGACCTATGGCGTCTTCGTGGTGTTGATCACGCTCCAGGTGATGACCACCATGCTCACGGATTTCGGCCCGCGGGCCCTGATCCTTTCGATGAAGGCCGACGAGCAGGTCGACGACCGGTTCCTGAACACCTGCTGGAGCTTGCAGGTACTCCGCGGGTTTTTGCTGCTCGGGGTGTTCGTGCTCCTTGCCCTTGGGATCGCCTGGGGGCAGGGGGGCGGTCTAGTCGCGGCCGACAGTGCCTATGCGGCGGAGGACCTGCCGGCGGCTTTTGCGGTGCTCGGCCTCGCGGTGGTGTTGCAGGGCTTCGAGAGCATGACGCAGTACCTGCACGAGCGGGAACTGCGGCTGGTTCGGCTGACCTGTATCCGTATCGGCATTGCGGTCCTCTCCCCCTTGCTGATGATCGGCTTCGCGCTCCTCACGCCCACGGTCTGGTGCATGGTGTTGGCCGCGATCGTGGCGCATGGCTGCAAGACGGTGCTCATCCAGGCGGTGCTGGACGGGCCGCGCATGCGCTTCCTGATCGACCAGCGGCATTGGCGGGAGGTCCTGACGCATCTCCGCTGGATCCTGAGCGCCTCCGGTCTCGTGGCGCTGGCGCGGGAGGCGGACAGCTTCATCCTTGGCCTGTTCATGCCCGCGCCGGCGCTGGGCGTCTACTTCATCGCCAAGCAGATCGTGAGCCTGCCGTTGAACTTCGTGCAGGGTCTGACGGCATCGACGGGCTTTCAGGTCTTTACCCGGCTGCTCGCCTATGAGGACAAGGCGGCGATGCGGCGGGATTACTACCGTTTCCGCCGGCCCATCGATGCGGCCTGCTACTTCCTTGGCGGCGCGCTGGTGGTGGCCGGGCCGGCGGTCGTCGCGCTGCTCTACGACCCGCGCTATGCCGATGCGGGCGTAATCGTTCAGATCCTTGCGCTCGCGCTGCCCACGGTGGGGATCATGCTCACGGGCGCGGGCTTCGGGGCGCAGCGCCGCTTTTCGGTGGTGACGCTGGTCACGTTTCTGGATGTGGCGGTGCTGCTGGCGGGGCTGCTGGTGACGCTGGCGGTTTTTGCGAACCCCTGGGCGGCGTTCTTCGTCGTCGCGCTCTTCCGGCTGCCCTCGATGGTGGTGCTGCTCTGGCTCGGCCGGCGGGAGGGATGGGTGTCCCCGCTCCTCGAATTCAGCATGGCGCCGCTCATGCTGGTGGGCGCCGCCGCGGGCTGGGCGGGCGCAGCGGTGGTGACGTATCTGGGTTTCAGCTGAGCGGCGTAGGCCGGGCTCTCTGGGCGCACGGCGTGGCCGGGACGGCTAATTCAGGCGCGGGGGCTCGTCGTCGGACCACCTGAACTGGCGCAGGGTGGTGACGACGGCGCTGATCTGGGGCGACGTCAGCTCGTAATATATCGATTTCGACTGCCGCCGCGTGCGCACAAGGCCGGCATTGCGCAGCCGCGCGAGATGCTGGCTGAGGGATGACTGGCTGACGCGCAGGATCCTCAGCAACTCGCCCACCGAGGCCTCGCCCCGGGTGAGCCGGCAGACGATGCGGAAGCGGACCGGGTTTGCGATATGCGAGAGGAGGTCGGACACGGCATGTGCCCGCGCATCGGCGCTGTCGAGTTCTGTGGCGGTACAGGCCGGCATCATTGCCGGTTCCGCTAGGTCAGCTTTTTTGTCCATTTGGTTTGTCTAGACAACCCTGCGCTGCGATGCAAACCATCGTCGGCGGGATGCCCAGAACGGGTCAACCTATGACTTCATCCGACCGATCGTCGGTCTCACCGTACCGTTTTAGGACAGGTTGGCGAGTCCCTTCGTAGACATGTCCCAAATTGGGAGAAATCTTGGCGTTCTCTCTCTCAAAGAGACAGTTCCCCTCAATGTCCGATGCGACGATAAACGGGCCCATTTGGTTGCATTTGAGGACCCACATGGCCTGGGCGAAGCCCAGTTCCTCGGCCCAGTGCACGGCCTCCACGTTCTCGACCCCTCGGCCGAGCAGGGCGCCGGTGCCGTAGCCCACGGTGGTGAGGTAGATCGCGCCGTTGGGCACGAAGTGCTGCTTGTAGGTGGCCGAGGACATGCCCCCCTTGCCCACGATCAGCTTGGCGCCGGATTTCTCGAACCACGGCCCCAGCCACTTCTCGAAGCGGAAGCTGGCCGTGGCGGTGACGGAGCCGAGGCGGAAGCTGCCGTCCTTCTCGATGGTGGCGGCGGGGGAGCAGTGGAAGTTGGCCGCGCTCTCCTGCGGCAGCTCCATCGGGATGTTGGCCTTCTGCTCGAGCGCGCGCATGTAGACGCCCTCGCGCGCCGTGTACATCAGCCCGTCGAGATAGACGATGTCGCCGAGCTTGAGGTCCGCCAGTGCCTCCGGCGTGGGTGTGGTGGAGAGCGAGACGCGCCTGAGCTTGCTCATCCGTGGTCTCCCTTCAGCGTTGCAGTTGCCAGATGCCTTCGACGGCGTCCGGCTCCAGGGCGTCGTCGTAGCGGAAGCCGATGCGGTTCTCGATCAGCGTGACGGGGATCTCGAAGATGCAGTCGACCTCCTCGCCCGCGGCGGCCTCCTCGCGCTGCTCGGCCATGGCGCCGTCGCGTATCTGGGCGAAATCGTCCGGCAGCGTGCCTTCGGTGGCGAGGTGGTAGGGGTCGTCGCCATCCCCTTCGTGCCAGACACGCCAGGCGCGCTGGCCGCCGGACCAGCAGCGCGCTTCGGCGAACATGGTCGTCTCGCTGAGGACGGCGGCGTGGACATCCGCTTCCGCCGAGAGCGAGGCGAGGGCGGCGCCATGCGTGTCCGGCGCCTTCATGTCCCAGAGCAGAACGAGCGCGGTGCCGGAGGCGAGCTGCGCGCCCCAGGGCCGGTCGTCCGCCGGCATGTCCGACAGCGACGGGCCGAGGGTGAGGCCCATCGTGCCAGCGAGCCGTTCCAGCGGCAGGGCGGCGGCGACGTAGCTGATGCGGAAGCCCATTACTCGGCCGCCATCGCGTCCGCCGGCCAGTCCACGGTTTCGCGGCGTTGGTAGGGGGTGAACCAGTCGGGGTCGGTGCGGTGCTCGACCCGGCCATCGGCCCAGATGCGGGCGACGGCGCGGCGGGACGAGAGGCAGAAGGCATGCACGCTCATCTGCATGCCGCCGGTGTGGCAGTAGCCGACCTCGATGTGGCAGTCGACCACCATGGATTTGCCGACGAAGCCCATGGCGCCCATGCCGATGGAGTTGCCGAGTTCCTTGAACTCGAGCTCGAGCTCGGCGATGCGCGGGTCCGGGTTCCGGTCGCCCACGGTGCGCAGACACGCGGCGCGCTTGCCGAGGACCATGCAGGTGTCCTTCGAGCCGCCGAGGCCGATGCCGATGATGGCGGGCTGGCAGGAGAGCCCGCGCTTGCCGAAGGCCACGAGGCTGTCGAGATAGAAGCGCTTGATCCCCTCGATGCCGTCGGAGGGGAAGAGCATGCGATAGTCCGTGCCGAAAAGGCCGCCCTTGTGGACGGTGGTGAGGTCGATCCATTCGCCCTCGGGCGTGGGCTCGAAGCCGTATTCGATCTCCGGCGCGCCGATGCCCACATTGTTGTTGTGGTCCGTGCGCCAGAGGGGGTGGACCCGGTTGGGGCGGAGGGGCACGCCGTTTGTTGCGTTGGCGGTGGCCCGGCGGAGGGCTTCCTCGAGCGCGATGGGCCCGCCCTCGACCTGCGCGGTGTTGGAGAGCTTGACGAACCAGCGCGGACAGCCGGTGTCCCCGCACATCGCGCGCCGGTCCTCCTTTGCGGCTTCGTAGTTCTCGAGCATCGCCTGGAGGACGAAGGAGGAGAGGTCCCCGTCCTCCACCGCCGCGGTGGCCTTCAGCCCCTTGAGGTAGTCCTCGGGGATCTCGATGGCCGCCTTGTCCATGAGCTTTTCCGCCGTGGACTGGATGAGATCGATGGGGATCATGGGTTCCCTCCGACAGGGGACAGGGCCGTGGATGAAAGGTGTTGGGCGACGGCGGTTCTCAGATGGTCGTACTGGGCGGCGTTGGTGTCGCCGAACGCTTCGGCGCGGTCGGACGGCACGTCGTCATAGGTGATCGCGCCGGCGAACTGCTCGACCGTGAAGTCGATTCGCTGCCCGTCAATGCGGTTGTAGAAGTGCCAGAGGTTCTCGTAGCGGGTCTTGAGGATCTCGCCGCCGAGATGGTCGTGCGCGACGAGGGCGCTGACGCCGCAATGGCCGAGGGCGGGGTTTTCGGGGCGCCATTTCGTGCTGGAGGCGAGGCTCCAGCTTTGGCGGAGCGCTGTGAGCACGGCGGCGATCCGGTCCTGGTCCATGTGCTGGTCCATGGGGGCGCTCCTACTGGGCGGCGACGAGGGTTTCGGGTTCGCCTTCGGGGAGGATGGTGTCGCCGGGGCTGACGATGGTGAAGGCGACGGGGGCTCGGGTGACGTCGAGCTCACCCCCGGTCTGGCGGGCGATGGTGAAGTAGCTGGTGGCGAGGTCGCCCTGGTCGGGGAAGTCCTCGCGGTAATGGGCGCCGCGGGAGTTCTCGCGGGCCAGCGCTGCCTCGGCGATGACCGCCGAGACCTCGGTCAGCGAGGTCATGTTGAGCCAGTCGTGCCAAGTGAGGTTGAAGGCGCGGTGGGTGCCGTCGACGCCCGTTTCCGCGAGGTCCGCAGCGATTTCGGTGACGCGGCTTGCGGCGCGGGTGAGGCCCGCCTCGGTGCGCATGACGCCGGCACCTTCCCACATGGCTTCCTGCAGCGCCTCGCGGTGGGGGACGACGGGGGAGACGGGTTTGGAGAAGGGGTGGAGCGCGCGGGCGATCTCCGCCTCCAGCACCGCGGGGTCGGGGTCGCGGAGGGTCATGGTCGCAATGTCCCGCCCCATCACGTCGCCCGCCACCCCGCCATAGACGGTGGAGTTGGCCACGCCGTTGCCGCCGAGGCGGTTTGAGCCATGGGCGCCGCCCGCATCCTCACCCGCCACGTAGAGGCCTTCCATCTCGGTCCGCGTGTCCCGGTCCACCACCACGCCGCCCATCTGGTAATGGGCCGTGGGGACGACCTCGACCCGGCCGCCGGCAAGGTCGAACCCGCAATCGGCGCAGCGCTTGACCATGCCCTTGAACTTCTTCGCCACGTTCTCGGGGCCGAGATGGGCCATGGAGATATAGACGCCGCCATTGGGGGAGGCGTTGTGCTTGCGCATCTCGGCATAGATGCCGCGGCTCACCACGTCGCGCGTGGCCCGCTCGCCCTTCTCGTCATAGTCGAACATGAAGCGGTTGCCGGCACCGTTGAGGAGCTGGCCGCCGGCGCCGCGGAGGCCCTCCTCGAGCACCGTGCCGGTCATCTTCGAGCGCGGGCCGGCGAGGAGGCCGGTGGGGTGGAACTGGACCATCTCCATGTCGCGGAGCGGCAGGCCGGCGCGGAGCGCCATGGCGAGGCCGTCCATCGTCTTGTCGCCCGAGGGGGTGTGGAACTTGTACATGGTGGGCCCGCCGCCCGTGGCCATGAGCGTGGCCTTGGCGCGGACGAGGCGGAAGCGGCCGGTGCGCATGTCGATCATCAGCACGCCTGCAAGCGCGCCGTCTCGCGACGGGATGAGCCCGATGGCGCGGTGTTCCTGCAGCTTCTCGACGGGGCGGCGGAGGACCTGCTCCATTAGGCGGTTGATGATCTCGATGCCCGTGAGGTCGCCCTTATGGACCGTTCGGTCGGCGGTCTGCCCCGCGAAGGCCTTGTGGTGGAGGCGGCCGTCAGCCTCGCGGTCGAAGAAGCAGCCGATCTCGTTTTCGAGCTCGCGGACGCGGGTGACGGCTTCCTCGCAGAGGCGCCAGGCCATGTCCTGGTCCGGCAGCCATTTGCCGCCGATGATCGTGTCCATGAAATGCCGCTCGACGCTGTCGCCGGGGCCGAGGGAGACGTTGTAGCCGCCCTGCACCATGCGGGTGCAGCCGCATTTGCCGATGAGGCCTTTGACGGCGAGGGTGATGCGCGCGTTGGGCGCGGCCTGCTGGGCGTGGAGGGCGGCGAAGAGGCCTGCGCCGCCGGAGCCGAGGATCAGGATGTCGGTGTCGTGGCGGTCGATCTCGGTGGTCATCATTCACACAGCCTGAAGCAGGAACGTGCCGGAGACGAGGACCGAGAGGCCGACGGCGCCGGCGGCCAGCGTCTTCTGGCGTGGGGACCAGGGTAGCAGTTCGAGGGCGAGAAGGCGAAGGCCGCCGAAGGCATGGACGGCGAGGAGGAAGACGAGGACCGTCTCGGCGAGCTTCACGAGCGGGTGCTCGGCGAAGGCGATGGCGCTGTCGAGCGCGGCCTCGCCGTCGAGTGCCGTGGCGAGCACCCAGAAATGGGCGGGCAGGAAGAGCGCGAGGGCGAGGCCCGAGACCCGGTGCGCGATGAAGGCGAGCCATAGCGGGTGCTGGCGGTGGGGGCGCGGGCGCATCATGCCCCCACCCCGTAGGTGACCGCCCAGACGGCGCGGAGCCCGGCGAGGGCGAGGAAGGCCATGGCGGCCCACATGAGGGCGGGCAGGGCCGCGCCCTTCAGGCCGAGCCACTCATGCGCGATGACGCGCAGGCCGATGGCGGCGTGGACGGCGGTGGCGAGCGCGAGGAGGCCGTAGAAGGCGAACCAGCCGGGGCTGCCGGCGGTGCGGCCCAGGATCTCGGCGCCGGTAAGCCCGCCCTGCACGGCGTAGATCATCACCGCGATATGGCCGAGGATGAGGGGCGCCATGATGAGGGCGGAGAGGCGCTGGGCGAGGTAGAGGCGGAGATCGAGCATCAGTTTGCCTTCCCCGGGTTGCGCATCGCTGCGCCTGTCATCCCCCGGCTCGACCGGGGGATCCAGTGGGCCGGGCGGGGGTGCTTGTTGCCCTGGGTCGCCGGGTCAAGCCCGGCGATGACGGCTTGCAGATACAGCGTCTTCGTGCGGACCTTCGCGATAACGGACCGATGAGCGTCGATCGCCATCGCTCAGTCCCTCCAGCCGAGGGCGCGGCGGGCGGTGGCGCGTTTCAGGCCCGCGATGGCGTTGATGGGCTCAAGGCCGTTGGGGCAGTGCGCGGCGCAGGAGCCCATGGAGTGGCAGTTGTGGCAGCCTCCCTTGCCGGAGACGGCGTCGAGCACCGCATCGCGCGCTCCGTCCTTCGCGTCGTTCACGAGCGTCCAGGCGCGGTTGAGGGCGGCGGGGCCGAGGAAATCGGGGTTGGCCGCGACCGTGTCGCAGGCCGCGTAGCAGACCCCGCAATTGATGCATTCGATGCCGGCATCCGCCGCCTGGCGGGGGGCCGTGGCCGGATCGATCTGCTCGACCTCGTCATGCCGGTCGCGGCTGGGGTGGAAGGCGCCCTCGGCGGCGGTCCATTTGTCGAAGAACGGGTCCATATCGGCCGCGAGGTCGCGGATCACGGGCAGGTTGCGGAGAGGGCCGATCTCGAGCCCGCCGTCTGGCCCCGCGACTTTCGAGACATGGGTGCGGCAGGTCCAGCGGGGCACGCCGTTCACGGTCATCCCGCAGGAGCCGCACATGCCCACGCGGCAGGCGTAGCGGTAGGCCAGCGTGGGATCGAGGTGCTGCTGGATATGGGCCACGACGTCGAGCACCGTCTGGCTCTCCTCGCGCGGCACCGAGAACGCCTCGTAGGCGCCTGACTGCCCGCTGCCCCGCCAGACACGCACGCTGAGGCTTCGGCTTGTGGTCATGGTTCTTCCCGGCCGCTACTCCCTGCAGCCCCACCATAGCGGGGTAGGCGCCGCATGAAAGCCGGTTTCACCGCGCACGGGGACGCAGGTGCGACGGGGGGAGCCGCGGGCCTCTAGACGAAGTCGAAGAGGCCGGCGGCGAGCTGGGCGGGCGTCACGTTCTCGAAGGTGATGGTGTTGCCCTGGCCGCTGGTAAAGACCGCGAAGCCGTTACTGTCCGGCGCGATGTTGGCGAGGACGAAGGTCGCATCCACGCCGGGGCCGAAATTCTCGAGGCGGAGCGTGTCGGTGCCCGGGTCGAAATCGGTGATCGTGTCGACGCCGTCTCCCGGGTTGAAGATGAAGATGTCCGCGCCTTCGCCGCCGGTCAGCGTGTCGTTGTCGGTCCCGCCGATGAGCTCGTCATTGCCGGTGCCGCCATCGATGTTGTCGTTACCGTCATTGCCGAAGGCGACGTCGTTGCCCGCACCGCCCTCGATTAGGTCGTCGCCGCTGCCGCCGATCAGCGCGTCGTTGCCCTGGTCGCCCTTCAGCGTGTCGTTGTCCGCCCCGCCGAAGACCTTGTCGTTGCCGAAGCCGCCTTCGAGGCTGTCATTTCCGATGCCGCCCTCGATGAAGTCCGTCCCGTCCTGGCCGAGGACCGTGTCGTTGCCCTCGCCGCCATCGAGATCGTCATCGCCGGAGCCGCCTTCGATGAGGTCGTCCCCGCCATTGCCGTTGACGGTGTCGCGCCCGCCATTGCCGAGGAGCGTGTCATTGCCGTCGCCGGTTGCGAAGAGATCGTCGCCGATGCCGCCGTCGCGGAACACGCCCTCGCCGGGGAGTTCTTCGTCGCTGCCGTCGTTATCTTCCCGGCCGTCGTCGGGGTTGATGAAGAAGTCGTCGTCGAAGCCCTCGCCGAAGACGGTGACCTGCACCTCGGCGCTGTCGGTCAGCCCCGTGGGGTCGGCGATGGTGTAGCTGAAGCTGACGGTGCGGGTTTCCTGGAAGCCCACATCGTCGAAATCGCCATCCAGGATGAAGAGGAAGCTGCCGTCGCTGTTGATGGCCGCCTGGCCGCCGCCGGCGACGTCGAAGAAGCTGCCGAGACCGCCGAGGGCGCCGTTTGCACCGACGACGGTGAGTTCCTCGCCATCGGGCTCGATGTCGTTGCCGATGAAGCCGCCGAGGAGGAGAACCTCGTCCTTGCTGACGGCGGTGGGATCGTCGACCGCGATGGGTGCGTCGTTCTCGGGCTCGACCGTCACGGCCACGGTGCCGCCGCCGCTGCCGCCGAAGGGATCGATGACGGTGTAGCTGAAGCTGTCCTCGCCGAAGAAGTTGTCGTCCGGCGTGTAGGTGACGGTGCCGTTGGGCTCGATCACCACCGTGCCGTTGTCGGCGGGGCCGACGGAGCCGACGCTGATCGGGTCATCGTCCGGGTCCGACGCGCCGGCTGCGAGGTCGAGCGTGATGCTCGTGTCCTCGGGCGTGGTGACGTCGAAGACGCCGGCGACGGGATCCTCGTTCTCTCCCTCGGCGACGGAGACCGTGACGGTGGCGCTTGCGGTGAGGCCGGTTTCGTCGCGGATGGTGTAGCTGAAGCTGGCATCGCCCGCGAACTCGGCGTTCGGGGTGAAGGTGATCGTGCCGTCGTCGTTGGCGGTCACTTCCCCGTCGCCGGTGCTGCCCACGCTGTCGAGGCTGATGTCGTCCCCGTCCGGATCGCTGTCGTTGGCGAGCACGGCGATGACGACGGACGTTTCGGCGGCGGTGCCGGCGGTGTCGTCCACGGCGATGGGCGGGTTCTCGGCTTCGTTGACGGTGACGCTGACGGAGCCCTGAGCGGTGCCGCCATTGCCGTCCGAGATCGAATAGGTGAACGCGTCGTTGCCGACGAAGCCCAGCGCGGGCGTGTAGGTGACCGTGCCGTTGGCGTTCTGCTGGACGCTGCCGTTGCTGGCATTGCCGACGCTCGAGAGCGTCACGGTGTCCCCGTCATCGTCCGTGTCGTTGGCGAGGACGCTGATGACGACGGCGTTGTTCTCGTCCGTCTCCGCGCTGTCCGGATTGGCCGTGGGCGGCGTGTTCTCCGGCGGCTCCGGCAGCTCGGGCGGTTCCGGCGGTTGGGGAGGATCCGGGGGATCCGGCGTCTCGTCGTTGATCGTTACCGTCACCGTGGCCGTGTCGGTAAGCTCTTCGTCAGGCTCCTCGACGGTATAGGTGAACGTGTCCTGACCCGTGGTCTCCGGGTTCGGCGTGTAGGTGATGGTACCGTCGTCGTTCAGGACGGCTGTGCCGCCGCCCGGGGTCGAGACCGCCGTGATGCTCAGGACGCCGCCATCCGGGTCCACGTCGTTGCCGAGCACGTTGATGGTGACCGGTGTCGCGGGGATCGTGCTCGCGGCGTCGTCGTTCGCCTCCGGATCGTCGTTCACCGGGGTGACGGTGACGGTCACGGTGGCGCTGACCGTGTTGTCGTTCTCGTCCGTCACCGTGTAGGTGAAGACCTCTTCGCCGAAGAAGTCGTCATCGGGCGTGTAGAGGATGTTCCCGTTGTCCTGGAGCACGGCCGTGCCGTTCGCGACCTCGCCGATGGCGCTGACGCGGATCTCGTCGCCATCGGGGTCGCTGTCGTTCTCGAGGACATCGATGCTGACGGGGGTGTCCTCGGGTGTGCTCGCCTCGTCGTCCCCCGCGTCCGGCTCGTCCTCCTCGGCGGTGACGGTGATCATCACCGTGCCGATGGCGCTGCCCGGCTCGTCGCTGTCGAGAGCGTCGACCACGCGGTAGGTGAAGGCGTCCGCCCCCGTGAAATCGTCGTTCGGTGTGTAGGTGAACGTGCCGTCCTGGTTGACGACGACCATGCCGTTGGAGGGATCCGAGGCCTTGCTGAAGAACAGCTCCTCGTCGTCCACATCGCTGTCGTTCTCGCCGAGATCGTCCTCGAGCGGCGTGTCCTCGGGCGTGGTGAAGCTGTCGGGCTCGGCGATGGGGTCGTCGTTCACGGGATCGACGGTGACGGTGACTGTGGCGGTGGAGAAGCCGACGGAGCCGTCGAACGCCGTGTAGGTGAACGTGTCGGTGCCGTTGAAGTTCAGGTTGGGCGTGTAGCGGACGGTGCCGTCGTCGTTGATCGTGACCGTGCCGTTCGAACCCTGGGTGACGCTGTCGACGGTGAGGTCGTCCTCGTCCGCGTCCTCGTCGTTCTCGAGCACGTCGATGTCGACGGGGGTGTCCTCGTCTGTGCGTGCCGTATCGGCCTCGGCGACGGGCGGGGACTGGACGGTGATCGTGACGCTGTCGAACAGGATGTCGTCGCCGGCTTGGGCGATGTAGTCGAACGACACGGTGCCGGAGACACCCGTGGAGGCGAAGCTGAGGAGGGTGGCCTCCTCGACCGTGGCGAGCGTGCCGAAGAGCAGGTCGCCGAGGAAGAGCTGGTTGGTGACGAAGCTGATGAACAGCGGCTCGTCGCTGTCGGTCTCGTCATTCGCGAGCACGTCGAGGAAGACGGTGCTGCCGACATTGACGACGAAGATGTCGTCTTCACCTTCCGGTGTCAGAGTCTCCACGATACCACCTCACCCATTCTGCCCCGCTCCGGAGTGTAGCGCCCGGCCGGGCGGGCCATCCGTGAGAAACTACACACGCCATTTACCACACCGCGAGGCTGCCGTTCGCATCGACACGACGGAAATGCTGATCCGAGCTCGCGATCGCGCGCGGGTGTGCTCTGGTTAGTTAACGTCGCGAGAAGACGCCGAAATCGCATTGAAATCAAGCGTTGCCGGGGCGCGTCTCCACGCATTGCCGCAACATTCACGCCGAAGCCGCGGGCGTGAATGCAGGATCAAAAGAAGAAGCGCTTGGTGATCGAGGCCTCGAAGCGGAAGTTCTGGTACTCGAAGTTGTCCAGATTCGAGAACACGCGCCGGTAGCCGAAGCCGACATTCAGCGAGAGATTCTTCGTCGCCTCCACCGGATCTTCGATCCCCGCGCCTTCGAGGAGAGCATCGGCCCGGACGACGAGGCCGAGGCGGGTGCTGATCGCGTGGTCCTCCTGCGCCTCGGTGGTGGAGACGAAGGGGTCCGGCGCGTCGAAATCCGCATAGGAGTAGTCGACGGAGGCGCGCAGGGCGGTGGCGTTGGTCAGCACATATTGCGCGGTGAAGCCGACACCGTGGGAGCTGAAGGCCT
This sequence comes from Pseudomonadota bacterium, assembly GCA_038528605.1. Taxonomy (GTDB): domain Bacteria; phylum Pseudomonadota; class Alphaproteobacteria; order Rhodobacterales; family Rhodobacteraceae; genus Thermohalobaculum. The sequence goes on along the minus strand of JBCBEP010000024.1, from coordinate 20,974 downwards.
CGAAGTCCTCGTCCGCGAAGCGTTCAGTGAAGTTGTAGCTGGCGAGGAGGCCGAAGCGCTCCGTCGGTGTCCAGACCACGCCGGCTGTGGCGAGGAAGAACGGGCCGGTCTTCTCATCCGCGAAGAGGTCCGCGTCCACCCGGTCGAACTCGTCGAACCCGCCGGAGAGATCGGCGAAGGCGAGGAAGCGCCGGTCGTTCCCGATGGCGCGCTGGATGCGGACGGCGCCTTCGCCGGAGCGGAGGTAGCGGTCGCCGCCCAGCTGGATCTGACGGTAGGCGATGCGCGGTTCGATATCGACCACGGTGGCGTCGATGAAGGCGGAGCCTGCGATGTAGCCAGAGACCACGTCGAACTCGTCGAGGTCGAACTGCTCGACGCCGAGCGCGGTGAATTCGAGGCTGAGGCGCTGCAGGGTCTGGGAGGGGGGCTTGTAGTCCACCCGCCCGTCAACAATGCCGAAGACGCCGAAGTCGTCCTCCCCGTCCTCGCCCGTGTCGATGAGGGAGGGGCCGAGGCCGGGGATGTCGACCTGGAAGGTGCCGCCGAGGGGGAAGTTGTCCCGGTTCGAGTCGTACTGGATGCCGACCGTGAGGCCGATATCGCCGGTGAGGGTGCTCAGGCGACGGCGGGTGCGCTCGCTGTACTCCTCGAGCACGCGCTGGTCCGCGGAAGAGAGCTGGCCCGGATCGACGGCGGCGAATTCGCGCTCGGCCTCCGCCACCTGATCGAGCCGGAAGAGCGTGACGGCGTAGAGGAGGCGCACGGTGTTCTCGGCCGGGTAGAGGATGAGGAGGCGCTCGAGCGCTGCGGAGGCGCCGGGCAGATTGCCCGCCTCGAGCTCCTGGCGGGCATAGGCGACGGTCAAGTCGAGGTCGTCCGGGCTCTCCAGAATGGCGCTGTAGGGGATGCGCGCGGCCTCCTGCGCGAGCGCTGGCGCGGCGGCGTGCGAGAGGGCCATGGCGGCGAGCAAGGGGAGGGCTGCCATCGCTGCGGGGCGATCCACGAATGACATCTCAGCGCTCTCCCGAACCCAAAAACACCTACCTAGGCTGACGGATGGGGCACGCTGCGGCAACCGTCTTCGTGCCAAATTGGTGCGTTCGCGACGCAGTGTGTTGCCCCGGTCCTTACCTTAGGTCGGCGTCCGCGCGAAAGCGGTCGCCTACCGGGCGCCCTGCGGGTACACTCGGGGGATTGCTGGGAGGGTTCCGTATGTCTGTCGTCTCGCCTGCCATGTTTCTGCGCGTCGCGCCCGCGGCGCTTGCCCTGTCGCTCGGGCTGGCCGGCATGGCCCCCGCGCAGGACCAGCCGCAAGCCGGTGTTGCCGCGGCGGTGGTGAGCCCGGTGGAGCTGCGGCGGCCGGCGGTGTCCTCCCCGCTCGAGGTTGCCTCGGGTAGCCAGATCTTCCTCGAGGACCGGATCCTGACGGGCGCGGGTTCGCGCATGCAGGTGCTGCTGCTCGACGAGACGACGCTGACCATCGGGCCGAACAGCGACCTGGTGATCGACCGGTTCGTCTACGACCCCGAGAGCGGGACGGGCGAGATCGCGGCGGAGATGGCGACGGGCTTCCTGCGCTACCTTTCCGGACAGGTGGCGACGGAGACGCCGGAGAACGTGCGGATCAACACGCCGGCGGCTTCCATGGGTATCCGCGGCACGGCGCTCTTCATCGCGCAGTCCCCCGACGATCCGAACACCTTCTTCTGCGGGGTGCTTGGCCCGGGGCTCGACAACAACGCCTTCGCGCGCCGGGGGGCCTGCCGGATCGAGAACGAGTTCGGCACGACCGATGTGCGGCGGGCGGGCTATGGCGCCTTCGTGACCCAGGGCAGCGCGCCCCGCGATCCGGTGCCGTTCCCGGAGGAGCTGCTGGAGCAGCTTCACCTGGCGCTGCGGCCGGGTGGCAACGTGGTCGGCGCCTCTGGCGGCTCGGGCGCGGGCGGCGTGGGCGTGGGCGACAACACGGCCGTTGCCTCGGGCCAGACGGTGGCGGAGCTGCGGCGCACGGCGGCGGTTTCGGACGCGGTTCTGGGTGAGCGGTTCGATCAGCTGACGGTCAATAACGAGAGCAATATCGTCAACCCGATCCCGCCGATCTCGCCGGACCCGACGATCGAGGTGCCCGCTTTCGCGCAGCTGACCTCGAACAACGCCTTCGATCTCGACCTGCATGCCACGGGCCCCACGGGCAATGGCAGCCGGTTCCATGTGTTCTTCGCCAACCCCTCTGGGCCTTCCGGGCCGGACGGGCTGCCGGTGGTGGAGCTGGACGATGTGGCGGGCTTCCCGGGCAGCGAGGTGCTGACGCTTCGGGGCTTCAACGACGGGGGCGTGACGCGCATCTCGGTCTTCAACTTCTCGGACCAGACGATCGGGGGCACGACCCTCGCGAACCAGTCCGACGCGATGGTGTCGCTGCTCCGGAACGGGCTGATCCAGCGGGGGCCGGGCGGCAGCATGGTGGTGAGCGGCGACCTGATAGACCAGATCGCGCCGACGGCTGGCAGTGCCGGGAATACTTTCGTGGCCTACGAGATCAGCCCCGATGGTGTGATCAGCCGCGTGGGCACGACGACGGACTTCCCGAACTCCAACGCCGTCCAGTAGCCGGACGGCGCCTTGCTGCGTAGCGCTGCGCTCAGCGAGGGCGGCGCCGAAGGAGGAGGGCGCTCACCGCGCCTGCGCTGAGCAGGAGCGCAAGGCCGCCCGGCAGCGGGATCACGGCGGACTGGCTGAAGGTGAAGCCGACCTGCGTGATGTCCGCTGGCGAAAGCATCTGCGAGAGCACCCGGTTGTCGCTGAACGTGACGGTCAGCACCGCGTCGGGGAACAGGATCTGCCGGAAATCCTGGACCACGTCGCCGAGAACGACGGGGTCGACGTCAACCTCGAACTGGAAGACGTCGTTCGGGTCGAACCCGCCGAACGAGTAGGTGAGGATGCCGCTGCCGGTCTCGTCGTTGTTGAAGTCCGGACTGTTTAGCGTTGCGACCAGCGTGGTCACCGTGTCGACGAGCGTGCCTTCGTTGCGCACGAAGTCGTAGAGGAAGTCGGTGTCGCCGATGGTCAGGCTGAAATCCGTGATCGTGAGACCGCTGCCGAGATCCGACGTGTTCGTCAGCTGGAAATCCGGCACGTTCTCGTTGCCGTTCGCGCTGTTGAAGATCGGGTCGTTGATCGTGAGTTCGTAGCCGGCGGTCACCGCTGCTGCGGGTGCTGCCGCCAGCGCGGTGCCCGCGACCGTGATGATCAGCCCAGCGGCCTTTGCCGCCCGAATGCGATAAGGCATCGCCCTGTCCTCTCTCCGAGAGTGGTTGAACGCGCCGTATAGACCCAATGAAACACACACGCCCGCGGACACCCGTCGTCCCGACGCTTGCTGAGTATGTACCATAATGCTGCCAGTGCGAGCAAACCGATTCCGAGCGGCGCCCGGCGGTCAGCCCGCCGTGGCGGGCAGGGGGGACGGGACGGTGTCGTCGAGCTCGTCCGGGTAGGCGCCGGTCTCGGGGTCGAGCCGGTGGGCGGCGATGCGTCCGGCATAAAGCTCCGCCGTGACCTGCAGGTTCAGGGTCGCGGCGCGCCAGTCATCGGATTTCGCGAGCGCGCGGAAGACCTGGTGCAGGCAGGCATCGGCGGCATCCCAGTCCTTCGCGCGATAGGCTGCGACGAGGGCGCTTTGCGCTGCGGCATACCGTTCGAAACCGGGGCTCGCCACATCGGCGGCGTAGCCGACGAGGGCGAAGATGCGCACGGGCTGCGCGCGGCCCTTCACGCTCACGGTGTCGAGCTCGACGGTGGCGAACTCGTTGCCGATCCGCTCCACCACCGCGTCGCTCACCAGCACATCCACGCCGAAGAGCTTCGTTTGCCCTTCGAGGCGTGAGGTGACGTTCACGTCGTCCCCGAGCGCGGAGTAATTGAAGCGGTCGGACGAGCCCATGTTGCCGACGCGGCAGACCCCGGTGTGGAGACCGATGCCGATGCGGATGGGGTTGAAGGGCTTGCCGGCCTCGGCCGCCTCGGCGGCCAGCGTGTCGTTGAGCACGGCGAGGGCGCGGCGCATGGCGATGGCTGCGTGGCAGGCGCGGGTGGGGTGCTCCGGCACGTCCAGCGGTGCGTTCCAGAAGGCCATGATCGCATCGCCGATATATTTGTCGATATACCCGTCCTGGCGGAGGATCTCGTCCGACATCGGCGTGAAGTAGCGGTTCATGAAGTGGATGAGCTCTTCGGGTGCCATGGTCTCCGAGAGCGTGGTGAAGCTGCGGATGTCGGAGAAAATGAGCGTGATCTCGCGGTCCTCCCCACCGAGAGCGAGGCTGTCGGGGTCTGCCGCGATGCGCTTCACGAGCTCGGGGCTGAGATAGCGGCTGAAGGCGCCGCGGACGAAGCGCCGCTCGGCCTCCGTCTGCATCATCATCACCGCGGTGGTGGGCAGGTAGACGCCGATGGTGGCGAGGATCGGGTAGACGGGGTCGAGCAGCAGCCGCCATTCGGTGAAGGCGTACCAGGAGGTGCCGACGGCGGCACCCATGGCGAGGAGGCCGAGCAGGGCGCTCCAGGTGGCGCCGAGGAGCGGGAGGGCGATGATGAGCACGACGCCCGTGGCAATGAAGGCCAGCACCTCCAGGCCCTCGGCCCAGTCCGGCCGCTCGAGATGGTGGCCGAGCACGATCTGCTCCAGCGCCTGGGCATGGAGGCTGACCCCCGGCACGTTGGCGGAGAGGGGCGTGGAGCGAAGGTCCTTCAGCCCCGCCGCGGAGGTGCCGATAAGGACGATATGGCCGCCGACGAGCGGGGTGATGTCGGGCAGCTCGGACGGGTCCAGCACCTTCCAGGCGGGCACGTAGCGCTGGGGCACGAAGCCCGTATCGTGCAGCACGACCTCGCCCGTGCGCGTCGTGGGTACCTCCACCGCGCCGATCTTGGCGGCGACCATGCTGGCCGTGCCGTCATCGAGCGCGGCGGTCTTGATCAGGTGGGTCCGGGCGCGCTGGGCGACGCGCAGCGCCTCGGCCGCGAGGGTGGGGTAGATCTCGCCCTCGACGACCTGGAAGAGGGGCACGCGGCGGAGGATCGTGTCGGTGTCGTTCCGGACCGCGAAGCTGCCGTTGCCGAGGGCCGTGCCCTGGATCACCTCGAGATTGGTGGCAGCACCCGCAAAGGCTTCAAGGCTGCCCGATGGATCGGGCCCGTTGATGGCGATGCCGGCAGGGCGGGCCGGGCTGCGCGTGCTTTCGGTGGCGTGCGGGGCGAAGCCGGTGACCACGGGCAGGCCGGCGATGGTTTGGGCAAAGCCTTCGTCGGGGTCGGGCATCTGGTCGAGGAGGGGGCCGACATCCGCATCGACGCCGGAGAGGCGCATCGCCTCGCCGATGGAGCGGGGGTGCAGCCGGTCCTCCTCGGCGAAGACCATATCGAAGACCACGGCGGCGGCGCCCGCCTGGGTGAGGTTGGTGACGAGCTGGCCAACGAGCGCCCGCGGCCAGGGCCACTGGCCGAAGCGGCCGAGGGACTCTTCGTCCACATCCACGATGCGCACGCCCGCTTCGTTGTACCGGCGGGGTTCGACCTGCTGGTAGAAATCGAAGGTCCAGAGCCGCGCCTGCTCGACGATCTTGGGATCCGAGATCCGGATGCCGACGAGCAGCACGAGCGCGACGATCCCGTAGATAAACGGCAGCAAGCGCCTGATCATCACTCGTCCTTCCCGCCAACGCCGCCGGCTTGCGAGGCGATGGTGGCACAGGGGCGCGTCCTGCGCCATGGCGAAGGCAATAGCGGCGCCGTCACGGCCCGGCGTTGCCCAGAACAGCAGCGTGGAGGACTTGGGCGCCGCGGCGCCGGTAATTGCTTGCCGCAGGTCCCATGCCTGCCATACTGCGCCCGTATTTGAGTGCTTCTGCGCAAACGCGCCTCTCAAGGCGCGGCTGATGGGGGTGATCGGGGTGTTCAATCCGCGTCTCGTGATGGCGACGACCTTCGGAGACCATCTGGCGGACACCTATGCGCAGCACTTCGCAGGGCGTCGGCCGGAATACGCGGCCTATCTGCGGGGCGGGGCGACGCTCATTCTGCAGCGCATCGCCAATACCACCGCGCTCTATCACGATGCCGAGCACACCATGATGGTGACGCTGGTGGGTCAGGAGATCATCCGCGGCCGGCTGCTTTCGGAGGCGCTGAAGCCGGAGGACTGGCTGCATTTCATCGTTGCCCTGCTGGTTCACGACATCGGCTTCGTGCGCGGGGTCTGCAAAGGCGACAGCGAGGACCGGGTGGTGATCAACGAGGCGGGCGAGACCGTGCGCCTGCCCGAGGGGGCTTCGGACGCGGTTCTGGCGCCCTACCATGTCGATCGCGCGCGGCTCTATGTGATGGAGCGGTTTGCCAAGAGCGACATCATCGATGCGGAGCGGATCGCGCGGGCCGTGGAGTTCACGCGGTTCCCCGTGCCCGATGGCCCGCCCTACAACGAGACGGATACGGAGCGGGCGCTGGTGCGGGCGTCGGACCTGATCGGGCAGCTTGGGGACCCGTTCTATCTCCGCAAGATCAGGGCGCTTTACCACGAGTTCGAGGAGACGGGGGCGGCGCGGCAGCTTGGCTATGGTTCGCCGTTGGATCTTGAGCGGAAGTACCCGGAATTTTTCTGGACGCAGGTGCGCCCGGTGATCGGCAAGGCGCTGGAGCATCTCGACCAGACGGTCGAGGGCAAGCACTGGATCGCGCAGCTCTACAACCAGGTGTTCCAGGTGGACCACCAAGCGCTGCTGCAGGAGACGCCGGAGGAGGTGCGCTCCGCCATCGGACGGCGCGCCGGCCCGCTCTCCTTCTGAGGCGTCAGCCGACGAGCTGGTTCGTGGCCTCGAGCCTGCCGGCGATGATCCGGATGAACTCGATCGCCATTTCCGGAAACTCGCGAAGGAGCGCCATGGTGGCGTCCTTCTCGAGGCGCAGCACCGTGAGGTCTCCATGGGCTGCCATGGCCGTGGACCGGGGGTTGCCCGTGAGCATGGCCATCTCGCCCACAATCTCGCCCTCGCCGAGCCGGGCGACGCGCTTCTCGCCATCCGGTGTTCTGACGAGCACATCGACCGCGCCGGAGAGCACGATGAACGCCGCATCGCCTTCTTCGCCCTGCTCGGCGATGCGCTCGCCGGGCAGGTAGCTCAGCACGTTGCCGCTCATGGCAATGACCCGCAGGCGCGGTTCGCTGAGTGGCCGGAACATCGGCATTTTACGAAGCACTTCGATGCTGAGACGAAGGCTCATCCGTTCTCCCCTAGTGGCCCTTCGCGTGTCGTCGCCGTTGTTGCTCCGGCGTTCGCTGCTGCCAGCCCGGTATCATGCGACATCTCGATGTGCCGCTGGACCCAGCTTACCGTCGATCCCGATGGTGGCAATCACATCCGCGTTGCAACCTTCGGTAGAGTTTGTGGTGAAAGCGAGGCCTGCGCCCGGCAGCTCTTCGCGGATCGCGCCGATCAGGCCGGCTTCGCCGTCCTCATGCGCATCGGGCATGGAGGGCAGCAGCACGAAATGCGGACGCTTCAGCACGGCGCGGACGAGGCCCATGCGCTTCAACGCGGCCGTTGGCAGCTTGGCATCGCGGATGGGAGCCTCCATGCCGAGGCGGACAAACTGCGCCTCGAGGTTCAGGTCGCGGATCACATCCGCGATATGCCGGTCGATCCGGCCCCAGGCGGAGCGGCGGTCGAAGCGGCGGCGAGCATAGAGCAGATAGTCGCCCACGGTGCGGGCCGGGTTGTAGCTCGCGCTGTCGAGCGGGACGAAGATGTCGGACTTGCGCACCCTGGCGATGGCCTTCTTCCGTACGACTAGGGCGCGTTCCTTGATGCCGTCGTCGAGCACATCGAGCTGGTCGCGCACTTCGACGAAATTGGCGGCAAGGGCCTGCAGGCGCGCCCTGTCGCTCCTCTTTAGCTTGTGGGGCGAGCGCTTGTCGTTACTGCCGACAATGGCGGCGGCGTCGGTGATGTCCCGCCGCGCGAAGCCGCCGAGCTGGTCGAAGACACTGGTCGATTCTCCGGCGGCCTGGGCGATGACGTTCAGCGCCTTGGCGATCTCCCACCCCACCTCGACCAGCAGACGGTCTCCGCCCGTCTCCTTCAGGAGCGCCTGCACCGAGGGCTCCTCAAGGAAGTCGGCCGGCTTCGGCAACGGGCTTTGCGGCAGGCCAAAGAGGAGGTTGGCGAAGAGCGAGCCATTGGTGTTGAAGCGATCCTCCTCCCAAGGCTCGATCAGGTCCTTCAGCGAGGAGACGTCGCCCAGGGCCTCCCGTGCGCGGAGCAGTGGCTCTCGCCAGGTCTCGGCGCGGGAAGGGGGCAGCTTCATGTCGAGGGCGAGGGCATAGAGGAAGCGGCTGAGGCCAAAGCGCTGGCTGAGCTCGATGAGCCGGAAATCCAGCTCTTCAGCCGAGTGGACGCCGGCGGCGGCATAGTCCGTCCAGTCCCCCGCCGTATCCTCCACGGCATTGCCGGTCTTCTTCGCTTCCCGCCGTCGCAGGCGGGCGTCCTCGCTCTCCGCCTCACGCGGGCTGTTGCGGAAGAGGCTGTAGACGAGGTTTTCGCGGATGCTGCCGGGGACGATGCCGGGCCGTTCCTCGACCAGGGCGATCGTGGCGCCGAGGCGGCCGAGGGGCACGTCGCGCAGGCTCGTATCGCCCACCATGACGCGCCCGGTCGCCGGCGGCTCGAGGCCCGAGAGCAGGCGGAGCAGGGACTGGTTTGCGCCGGGCGTGCCGCCGCCGAGCGCGATGGTCTCGCCGGGCTTCAGGATAAAGCGGTCGATCCCTGGCCGTTCCGTTTCGGGCTCGATCGGCACGCCGGTGACCGTGAGCGGCCCTTCGAGCGGGCCGAAGGGGCCCATGGCGAGCTTCTCCGCCGAGAGCTGCCCCTCGGTGCTGAAGTTCTCCATCACGAAGCGGAACCGGCTCGAGAAATCCGACAGCCGCTGCCAGTAGTTGAGCAGCGCCTTCCACGGGCCTGCCACATCCTTGTAGGCCGCCAGCACGGCGACCAGCGCGCCGATCTCGATATCCCCCCGCAGCACCGAGATGCCGCCGATGGAGTAGAACAGGAAGGGCGGCAGCTGGTTGATGAAGTTGTTGATCCACTTGATCGTAAACTTCCGCCGGAAGATCGCCTGGCGAAGCTTGGTGTTGGTGTAGAGGAGCCCCGAGATCTGGGCGAGGTGCCAGCGGAGCGTGCCGTTGGAGCGGATCTCGGAAGAAAGGTTGATCGTGTCGCCAATCGCGTCCGCCACCTTGCGGGCATTGCCGGCGCGCAGGCGGTTCAGGCGCACGACCCTGGCCTGCAGGAGCGGGATCAGGAAGGTCTGGATCGGGTAGAACGCCACGGCGGCGAGGCCCAGCCAGAAGTCCTGCACGAAGATGAAGGTGATGAAGACCAGCAGCAGGCCGCCCTGGAAGATGGGGGTGACCACAACCTCCCCGAAGAAGCCGCCCAGAAGCTCGATCTCGCCCATGATGGACTGGATGGTCTCGCCCGGGCGGACCGAGCGGTAGCGCGCCATCGGCACCCGCATCACCCGCTCGACGAGCATGAAGCGAAGGCGGCGGAGCAACCGCTCCCCGGCCATGCCGATGCCGACATTGATCAGCCATTTGAAGCCGTTGATGACGACGACGAGGCCGAGAAAGACGCCGCAGAGCGCGAAGAGGAACGACACCTGGCCGAGTTCGAAGCCACCCACGTTGCGCGGGAAGTCGGTCCCCCCAATCGCCTCGTTGATGATGATCTTCGGGATCTCGAGGGAGAGGTAGACCAGCGGGAACGACGCGACCGTGAGCGCAAGCAGAATGATCTGGTCTAGCCTGGAATGCCGCCAGACGAAGCTGACCATCGTCTGGTCGCCACCGCCGCCCATCTCAGTCCCCGATCGTACGACGCCCCATGCGCTTACGCTGGGGACAGCCTAGCGGCAGTTCGCCGAAGTCGAAAGCGATCTGTTTCGCAATTGCTAAGGGCTCGGCGTTTCGCCTGCGCTCCGGGTTGCGCCCCGGCGCGGCCCCGGGTCTATTCATGCCCAGTTCGGCAGCCATGAGACCGGCCCGCGATGTCCAGCTTCAGGTTCGTCCACACCGCCGATCTGCATCTCGACTCGCCCCTGAAGAGCCTCGCGCTTCGTGATCCCGACCTGGCCGGGAGGGTTGGCGATGCGACGCGGAGCGCGCTCGAGCGCATCGTGGCCCTCTGCCTCGAGGAGCGGGTGGACGCGCTGCTGATCGCGGGCGACCTTTTCGACGGCGAGCAGCAGAGCATGAAGACGGCGGCTTTCCTCGCGCAGCAGATGCGTCGGCTGGACGAGGCGGGCACAAGGGTCTTCATCATTCGCGGGAACCACGATGCCCAGGCGCCGGTGACGGGGGCGCTGGCCCTGCCGCCCAACTGCCATGTATTCACCGGCCGGGGCGGGATCGTCGAGCATCGGGGCGTCGCGATCCAGGGGGTGAGCTTTCCGGATCGGTCCGCCCCCGAGAGCCTTCTGCCGAAGTACCGGCCGCCGCGCCCTGGCATGCCCAACATCGCCCTTCTCCACACGAGCCTCGCGGGGGCGGAGGGGCACGACACCTACGCCCCCTGCAGCGTGGCTGACCTGAAGGCGCATGGGGCCGATTACTGGGCGCTCGGGCATGTGCATGCGCGTTCGGTCCATGCCGAGGCGCCGTGGATCGTGATGCCGGGCATGCCGCAGGGCCGGGCGATCGACGAGGCCGGTGCGAAATCGGCCACGCTTGTTACCGTGGGCGCGCAGGGGATCGGCGTGGAGACGCGCCCGACTGCCACGCTCGAATTCGCGCGGGCGACGGTGGCGCTCGACGGTGTGGATGACTGGGAGGGGGCGCTCCGCCAGGCGGCCGCCGCGCTGGAAGCGGCAGCTGAGGCGGCCGAGGCCCCCGCGGCCGTGGTGCGCCTGACGCTTGGGGGGGCGAGCCCCCTCGCCTGGCGTCTGCGGCGTGACCGGGCGCTTTTCGAGGAGGAGCTGCGCGCCATGCTGCCGGCGGCGGGTGACGTGTTCCTCGAGGCGCTGAGGCTCGACGTCGAGCCGGATGCTGTGCGGGGCGGGAGCGCCTCGCCGGTGGACGGGCTCGGCGCGCTCATGGCCGAGATTGCGCGCGATCCGGGCTTTCTGAGCGAGGCGGAGGATTACCTCGGCCGCATGGTGCAGGCCCTGCCCCCGGAGCTCCGCGACCGATTCGGGGCGGACGCGGCCGGTCGGGCGGCGGTGCTTGCTGCCCTTGTGGCCGAGGGGGAGGCGACCGTGCTGGCGGCGCTCGACGCAGCGGCGGACGAGGGCGGTGCCGGGGCGGCGGACTGATGCGGCTCCGCAGGCTCGACCTCACGCGCTATGGCCGGTTCACCGACGCCGCCATCGATCTCGGCCCTCGGGAGGCCGGGACGCCGGACCTGCATATCCTCTTCGGCCCGAACGAGAGCGGTAAGTCCACCGCCTTCAGCGCGTGGCTCGACCTGCTTTTCGGTATCGGCGAGCGGCATCCCTATGCGTTCCGGCACGAATGGCGCCGCCTGCGCGTGGGCGCCACGCTGGAGGATGAGGCGGGCGAGCGCCATCTGGTGCGGGTCGGCGCCCGGGGGCGGGACCTCTTCGATGCGGCGGAGCAGCCGGCCGACCCCATGGCGCTGCAGGCGATGCTGCACGGGCTCGGCCGGAAGAACTACCGGCTGATGCTGTCGCTCAACGAGGAGAGCCTGCGTGAGGGGGGCGAGGCGATCCTGGCGAGCGAAGGGGATCTCGGGCGGATGCTGTTCTCCGCCGCGGCGGGGCTTTCGCATCTCTCGGGCAGGCTGGCCGCGCTGCGGGCGGGGGCTGCCGAGTTCTATGCGCCGAGGAAGCGCAGCACGCAGCTCATTGCGCTGCGCGACCGGCTGAAGGCGTTGAAGGACGAGCAGGCGGCGCTCGATACCCGCGTGGCCGAGTATCGCCGGCTGACGGAGGCGCTTACCCAGGCCGAGGCCGCGACCGGGGCTGCGCGTGAGGCCCGCGATGCGGCGGTGGCCGAGGCCTCGAGGCTCGAACGGCTGGCCCGTGGTCACCAGGCGGCGGCGCGGCTGGCGGCGGCCGAGGAGGCGTTGCGGGCCCATCCCCCGGCGCCCGCGGTGCCCGAGGGCCTGCGCGCGGAGGCCGATGCCCTGAGGCTCGATCACGCCGCGCGCCGTACCGAGCTCAGCCTGGCGGAGAAAGCGCGCGAGGACGACGCCTGCGCGCTGGAGGCGCTGGTGCGGGATGGGGAGATCCTGGCAGTTGCCGAGAGGGTGGCGGCACTGGCGGAGGAGCGCCCGGTGATCGCCAAGACCGTCGCCGATCTGCCCAAGCGGCGGGCGGAGTGGGCCGAGGCGGGCGCGGCGCTGGAGGATTTGTGCCGCGCCGCCGGTGCCGGCGATCGTCCGCCGGCGCTCGTGGAGATCGATCCGCCACTGCTTCGCCGCCTCGACGCGCTCTCCGCGGCGGCGGAGGGCCTTGCGGCCGCGGCGGCGGCGGCGGGTGCGGAGCAGGAGCGGGCGGAGGCAACGCTCCGCGAGGCGGCTGCAGCGGTGGAAAGGCTCGGCCTGCCGGAGGGTGCCCTGCCGGGACCGGCGGACCCCGGCGGCCTCGCAGCGTTGCGGGACAGGCTGCGCGACGCGGCGCCTGAGGCGCGGCTGGAGGCGGCCGGTGCGGTTCTCGACCGCGCCCGGGCGGATGAAGCGTCGGCGCTGCGATCGCTCGCTCCCTGGCAGGGCGATGCGGCGGCCCTGCTGCGGCTTCCGGTGCCCGATGCTGCGACGCTGGCAGCCTGGCGGCTCGAAGCGGCAGGGATTGCCGAGGATGTGCAGGCGCGCACGGGGCTGCGCGCGGAGCTTACCGCAGCCTCCCGCGCCGCGGCGGCGGCGGCGGATGGGGCGCGGGCGGCGATCGAGGCAGCCGCTGCGGCGGAGCGGGCCGAGCTGCGCCGGCTCGCGCCCTTCGCCGGCGATGCCGAGGCGCTCGCCGCTCAGCCAGTGCCGCCGCAGGCGCAGGTGGCCGCCTGGTGCGCGGAGGAGCGGCGGCTCGCGGAAGCCAAGGCGTCGCTCACCGAGCGCCGTGACCAGCAGGCGGCGCTGGCGGCGGAGGCGGCGGCGGAGGAGGAGACGCTTGCGGACGATCCCGGCCTCGTTCCGGACGCGGCACTCGCGGCGGCGCGGGCCGCGCGCGACGAGGCCTGGCGCGCGCATGCCGCAGCGCTGGATCCTGCGACAGCCGAGCGGTTCGGGAACGCCTTGGCGGCGCATGATGCCCTGGTGGAACGCCGGCTCCTGGGGGCGGAGCGCAGTGCGCGCTACGCGGAGGCCGCCTTGCGGGCGCGGACGGCGGCTGCGGCCGAGGCGGCCACGCGCGCGGCGCTTGTGGAGCGCGAGGCAGAGGCGGCGGTGGAGGAGGCACGGCGTGCCCCGCTGCTCCGCGCGCTCGGCCTGCCGGAGGACTGGTCGGCTGCTTTGCTTTCGGGCTGGCTGGAGGCGCGGGAGAATGCGCTGGAGGTGCTCGCGCGCATTGGCGCCGAGCGTGATCGCGCGGGGCGTGGGGCGGCGCTGGCAGCGGAGGCACAGGCCGTTGCCGCCTCGGCGCTGGAGGCGGCGGATGCGGCGCTGGCGGCGCGGCGCGGTGGGCTTGCCGCTTCGGTGGAGGAGGCCGCCCGTGCGGCAGGACTGCCGGGCGACATGGCCCTCTCCGACCTCGCCGCCTGGCTCGAGCGGCGGGAGACGGCGCTTGAGCGGATTGCAGCGCATCAGCGCGCCGTAGCGGATCGAACGGCTGCCGAGGCCGCCTTGACTAGGGCGGAAGGGGAGGTTGCGGCGGCCCTCGCGCAAGATGGTGGCGCGCCGGAGAAAGGGACGCCGCTCCGCCGCCTTGCGGAGCAGTTGCAGGCGCGGGTCGACTGGCGCGCGAGCCGGGCGCAGGAGGTGCGCGCGGCGCTCGAGGCGCGCGGTGCGGCCGATGCGGAGAGACGGCGCCGCGGGGACGCGTCGGAGCAGGCGCGTGCGGCGCTTGTCGCTTGGCGCGACGAGTGGGCCGACGCGCTCTCGGGCCTCTGGTGTGCGGACGACGATGCGGCGCAGTTCAGGGCGAGGCTCCCGGCGCTCCGCGATATCCCCGCCGCGCGCCGCCAGCTCGCGGATCTCACGCGCAGGGTGGCGCGCATGGAGGAGGATATCGCGGCGCATGAGGCGGCGCGAGAGGCGCTGGCTGCGTGCCTCGAGATCGATGCCGATGGCCCAGGCGCTGCCCTTCCTGCGCTGGCGAGCCGGCTGGCGGCGGCGCAGTTGGCCGAGGAACGCCATGCGGCCCTCTCGGCCCGGATCGACGCGGCGGCGGCGGCCCGGGCGGCGGCCGCCCGCGCCCTAGCGGCGATCGACGAGCGAGTCGTGACCCTCGCCGCGCGCTTCGAGCCCGCGGATGCGATCCGCAGCCCGGAAGACCTGGTCGCGGCCATCGATGCTGCCGAAGCCCGCGCCCGCGATGCGGCCCGGTTGCGTGAGGCGCAGGAGCAGCTGCTCGAGGTGCTGGAGGTGGCCGAGCTGGGAGCGGCCGAGGCGCTGCTGGCGGAGGCGGATGCCGATACGCTCGCGCAGCGCCGTGCGGCCGCAACGGCGCGGGCGGCCGAGGCATCGGCGCTCCTCGAAGAACGGCTGGCGGTGCGGCGCGATGCGGAGCGGGCGCTGGAGGCCGTGGGTGGCGATGGGCGCGTCGCGGCGCTGGCGACCGAGCGGCAGACGGTGCTTCTCGAGATCGAGGCAGGAGCGGAACGGGCGCTCGCCGCGCATCTCGGCGCCATGGCGGCGGAGCGGGCGATCGCCCTCTACCGCCAGCGCCACCGGAGCGCGATGCTCGCGGACAGTGCGGCGGCCTTCCGCACCATGACCCTCGGCAGCTTCGCGGACCTCGCGACACAGCCCGACGGCAAGGGCGGGGAGCGTCTGATCGCGCTGCGGGCTCCGGGC
This sequence comes from Pseudomonadota bacterium, assembly GCA_038528605.1. Taxonomy (GTDB): domain Bacteria; phylum Pseudomonadota; class Alphaproteobacteria; order Rhodobacterales; family Rhodobacteraceae; genus Thermohalobaculum. The sequence continues at coordinate 5,945 of JBCBEP010000024.1, read as the reverse complement.
GTCGAGGGCGACGGCCCCGCCTCGGTGGAGGTTTCGGGGCTGACCACGGGCACGCGTGCCCAGCTTTACCTCGCCCTTCGCGTGGCGGCCTATGCGCGGTTCTGCGAGGCGGCCGGGCCGCTGCCCTTCGTGGCGGACGACATTCTGGAGACGTTCGACGACGACCGCGCCGCTGCCGCGCTGGGCCTCATGGCCGAGATGGGGGAGGGCGGGCAGGTGCTCTACTTCACCCACCACCAGCATCTTTGCGCCCTGGCGCGGGAGGCGCTGGGCGAGAGGGTACGCATTCACTCCATGCCGCGCTGAGGAGCCTCAGGCGGCCTCGAGCCGGCTCACGCGGCCCTCGCCGCGGGGCACGATCCACACCTCGTCATAGGGGTAGTCGGCCTCGGATTTGGCGCGGAGCTTGCGGATGACCTCCACCTGGAACTCGATCCAGCCCATGGCATGGGGCTCGGCGCCGCCCGCCCGCATCGCCTGGTCGAGCGCCCTGAGTTTCCAGAAGGGCACCGCCGGAAAGCTGTGATGGGCGGTGTGGTAGGGCATCTGCCAGCAGAGCCAGCGCATCAGCGCGTTGGTCCTGGTGGTGCGGGTGTTCTTCAGAATGTCGTCCTCGTGGCTGAGGCCGAGATGCTCGATGGTGTTCTGGAGCTGGTGGACGAACTTCATGGTGAGCATCGGCGCGAGCCAGAGGATCACCGCCGCACAGCTGCCCGCAGCCACCGAGGCCACTGCGATGGCCGCGTAGAGCGCGAGGTGGATGCGCGCCTCGCGGATCACCAGCGCATGCTCGTCCGCCCGGATATAGGGTTCCAGAACGATGCCGCGCGCGAAGCGGAAGAGGCGGGCGATGCGGGCCCGCCAGTAGCTCGGCCCCCAGAACCAGAGGAGGTAGGAGCGGAGCGTGTAGGGCTCGCGCACCAGCTCCCCGTCCTTCTCCCAGTCCTGCGTATGCTGGTGGTGGGCCCAGTGCTGGATGCGGTCGAAATCCCGCGGGTAGAGCATGAGGAACCCGATGATCCGGCCGAAGAGCACGTTGGGCCACTTCGTGCGGAAGACCGTGCCGTGGCTGAGCTCGTGCTGGCCGGCATAGAGGAAGTTGAGCAGCACGCCGTGAGCCATGAAGACCGGGATGGCCCAGAGCGTGCCCCAGAGCGACCAGAGCAGGCTGCCGGAGAGCGCGATGGCGCCGAAATGGCTCGCAAGCTGTAGCGTGCCCCGCAGGTCCGAGCGCTGCATGAGCACGCGCAGGTCCTGCGGCGAGACGAGGCGTCGGCGGGAGAAGGTCGCTTCCATCGGTCCCCTCATGCTCTCTGGGTGTCGCGGTATGATGGAGCGGTGGGGTGCGCTCGGCAATCCCAAGCTGCCCCCGGCTTGGGCATGGGCGCGGTGAAACCTGCGATTGCGTGGCCCTGGTGAATGGCGTTTACTCACTCAGAGCCGCGCTGAGAGGGAATTCATCACGCCCATGCCCGCAGACGCCATCGCCACCGCGGGCGCGCCCTCCCGCACTGCCCGGACCGGGGACGCGCCGGTCCTCGAGGTCGAGGACCTGAACGTCGTCTTCGATCTCCGCGCCCGCAAGCTCCATGCCGTGAACGGTGTCAGCTTCTCGGTGAAGCCGGGGGAACTTCTGGGCATCGTGGGCGAGTCGGGCAGCGGGAAGTCCGTGACGCTCCTCTCGCTCCTCCGCCTCCTGCCGAGCCCGCCGGCGCGGGTAACTGGCGGCAGCGTGCGGTTCGACGGGCAGGAGCTCACGACGATCGACGAGCGGTCCCTCCGCCATATCCGCGGCGGGCGCATCGGCTACGTGTTCCAGGATCCGATGACCTCGCTCAACCCGGTCTTCACCGTGGGTTATCAGCTGGTCGAGCCGCTCCGCATCCATCTTGGCCTTTCCAAGAAGGAGGCACGGAAGCGGGCGGCGGAGCTGCTGCGTCTCGTCGGCATTCCGAGCCCCGAGAGCCGGCTCGACGCCTATCCCCACCAGTTCTCCGGCGGCATGCGCCAGCGCGCGATGATCGCCATCGCGCTGGCCTGCGAGCCGGAAGTGCTGATCGCGGACGAGCCGACCACGGCGCTCGACGTCACGATCCAGGCGCAGATCCTGGAGCTGGTGCGCGACCTCCGCGCCCGTCTTGGCGCCGGCGTGGTCTGGATCACGCATGACCTCGGCGTGGTCGCGGGCATCGCGGACCGGGTGATGGTGATGTATGCGGGCCAGGTGGTCGAGGAGGCGCCGGTGGATGCGCTCTTCGAGGAGCCGACGCATCCCTACACCAAGGCGCTGCTCGCCACGCTGCCGGAGGCGGGCGGGCGCTCCGGCAGGCTCGCCAGCATCCCCGGCCAGCCGCCGGTGCTCTCGGCGCCACCGTCCTCCTGCCCCTTCGCGCCCCGGTGCGCCGCGGTCCACGCCCGCTGCCACGAAGCCGTGCCGCCGCTGATGAGCGTTGGCGAAGGCCACCGGGCGGCGTGCTGGCTGGCGGAAGGTAGCGCTGGAGGCCCGGCATGAGCGACACGGCGCTCGCCCCCGACATGGCGCCGACGGCCGAGAAGGCCGAGGTGCTCCTCTCGGTCACCAATCTCACGGTTCACTTCCCCATCTATGCTGGCATCCTCCGCCGCCGCGTGGGCACCGTGCGCGCCGTCGACGGCATCGATTTCGAGCTGCGGCGGGGCGAGACGCTCGGTGTTGTGGGCGAGTCCGGTTGCGGCAAGTCCACCACCGCGCGGGCGGTGCTCCGGCTCGAGGAGCCGACGGACGGGCGCATCGTGTTTCAGGGCCGGGAGATCCAGAGCCTCGCGCCGGATGCGCTCCGCCGGCTCCGCCCGCAGATGCAAATGATCTTCCAGGACCCGCAGGCCTGCCTCAACCCGCGCATGACCGTGGGCTCCATCGTGGCGGAACCCTTGGTGGAGCACAGCCGTGGCAATGCGCGGGAGCGCCGGGCCCGAGTGGAGGAGCTGCTCGACCAGGTGGGCCTCGACCCGAGCTTCGCCGACCGCTACCCGCACGAGTTCTCCGGCGGCCAGCGCCAGCGCATCGGCATCGCCCGCGCCCTGGCGCTCGACCCCGCGCTAGTGGTCTGCGACGAACCGATCGCCGCGCTCGACGTCTCGATCCAGGCGCAGGTGGTGAACCTGCTCGAGGATCTGCAGTCCCGCCTCGGCCTCACCTATCTCTTCATCAGCCACGACCTCGGCATGGTGCGCCATCTCTGCAATCGGGTGGCGGTGATGTATCTCGGCACCATCGTGGAGCTTGCGGAGCGCGATCTCCTCTACCGCAGCCCCAAGCATCCCTACACGCAGGCGCTTCTCTCCGCTGCCCCGGTGCCGGACCCGAAGATCGAGCGCGCCCGCGAGCACGTAATCCTGAAGGGCGACGTGCCGAGCCCCGCGAACCCGCCCTCGGGCTGCCGCTTCCGCACCCGCTGCCCCGTCGCCCAGGACCGCTGCGCCGCCGAACCCCCGGCCTTCCGCAAGCTACCCGACGGCCGCCACGTCGCCTGCCATTTCGCCGAGTAAGCGCCCCGCTGGGCATCACGCCTGCGTCGGGCGGCTTCGGGCGCGCCGGAGGGCGCGAACGAAGCGCAAGGAACCGGTCGCGTCAGCGACACCGCTTTCCTCAGGACCTCAGCGGCCGCGCTGGCGGGGGTCCAGGGCGTCGCGGAGGCCGTCTCCGATGAAGTTCACGCTGAGGACGGTGAGGGAGATCATCAGGCCGGGCCAGACCACGCGGGCCGGGTTGATGGTCATGAAATCCTTGCCGTCGAAGAGGAGGCGTCCCCAGGTCGGGAAGTCCGGCGGAAAGCCGAGGCCGAGGAAGCTGAGCGCGCTCTCGGTGATGATGGCGTTGGCGACACCGATGGTGGCGGAGACCATGATTGGCGAGAGCACGTTCGGCATGATGTGACGGCCGATGATGCGGTGGCCCCTTGTGCCGATGCTGCGCGCGGCCAGCACGAACTCGCGCTCCCGGATGCCCAGCACGTCGCCGCGCACGATACGGGCGGTCTGCATCCAGCTCGTGATGCCGATCACGAAGACGATGAGGACAAAGATCCCCGCCTCCGGCCCGAAGGTGGCGCGCAGCGTGTCGCGGAAGAGAAGGATGATCACGAGCAGCAGCGGGAGGAGCGGCAGGGCCAGGAACAGGTCCGTCAGCCGCATGAGGAGCCCGTCGGTGCGCTTGAAGAAGCCGGCGAGCACACCGATGAGCGTGCCGAGGACGAGGCTCAGCAGCATCGCGGCGATGCCGACGGCGAGGGAGACCTGACCGCCGGCCATGACCTGGGCCAGCATGTCCCGCCCCAGATTGTCCGTGCCCATCGGATGCGCCCAGGTCATGCCCTGGTTGCCGATGCGCGGGTCGAGCCGGCCGGGATCGATGGTGTGGATGAAGGGGCCGACGAAGCAAAGGAGGATGATGGCGACGAAGACGATGGTCCCCGCCATAGCACCCTTGTGCATCAGGAACTGCCGCGCCACGTCGCCCCAGAGCGAGCGGTGCGCGCGGCCCGAGGCGGGGGCGCGGTTCGTGTCCGTCACGGTCTCGGGCGTCGCCTCAGTCATAGCGGATCCTCGGGTCCATGACGCCGTATAGGAGGTCGGCGATGAGATTGAAGAGCACGATCAGCACCGCGAAGAGGAAGGTCAGCGTCTGCACCAGCGGAATGTCGGCGGACTGGATGCCGACGATCAGGAGCTGACCGAGCCCGTTCACCCGGAAGATCTGCTCGGTGATGATGGCGCCGCCGAAAATGGTGGGCACGCCGAGCGCAATAACGGTGATGACCGGGATGAGGCTGTTGCGCAGGACATGGACCAGCAGCACCGCCTGCTCCTTCACGCCCTTCGCCCGCGCGGTGCGCACATAGTCCTGGTTCAGGTTGTCGAGCACGCTCGCGCGCATGAAGCGGGAAATCTGCGACGCGTTGAAGAGGGCCAGCACCATGGTCGGCATGATCATCTGCTTCACCTGGAACACGAAGCTGTCCCAGTCCGTCACCTCATGCGTGGTGTCGTAGACCGAGGGGAGCCATTGCAGGTTCACGGCGAAGATGATGATGAAGACGAGGCCGGTGAAGAAGGTGGGCACCGAGAAGCCGAGCATGGCGAAGCCGGTCGCCGCCTGGTCGAACCAGCTATACTGCTTGTAGGCGGAGATGACGCCGAGCGGGATCGCGATCAGAACGCCGATCACGTAGGACATGCCGACCACCCAGAGCGTCTGCGGCATGCGCTCCACGATCAGGTCCACCACCGGCGAGCGGGTCGACCAGGAGAGGATGCGCGGCCGGTCGCTCTCGATGCCCATCCAGCTCTCGAAGAGGTTCAGCGGCTCGTTGATGAAGAACTGCTGGCACCATTTGAGGTAGCGGATGTGGAAGGGCTCGCCGAGGCCGAGGGACTGGCGGATCTGCTCGCGCACATCGGGCGGGATGGTGAGCGGCAGGCTCGCCGTGGGGTCGGATGGCGCGAGGTCGAGGATCGCGAAGATGATGAAGCTGATGAAGATCAGCGTCGGGATCGCGATCAGCAGGCGGCGCAGCGCATAGGCCAGCATGGGCGTTCTCGCCTTCTTGGGAAATGCGAGGCGCCCGACCATGCGGGCGCCCTGAGGCTTCTTGCCGTCATCACCCGGCCTGATCGGGCGATCCAGGGCAGCGGAGCTTGCGCCTGCCGCCCTGGGGGCCCGGGTCAGGCCCGGGCATGACGATGGCGGGCCATCACTTCACGCGGTGCCAGTCCGCGATGTTCCAGAGCTCGCTGTCCCAGTCGTTGATCAGGACGCCGCCGAGGCTGTTGGCATGGGCCGACGCGCCGCCGCGGTGGATGAGCGGGATGATGCTGTAGGACTGCATCAGCATGTCGTTCATCTTCTTGGCGAGGTTCTGGCGCTCGGAGAGGTCGGCGGTGCGGGCCATCTCCTTCACCAGCGC